>NZ_JBIVUY010000002.1:551722-980202 GCF_044757425.1 Streptomyces sp. NPDC091281
TCTCGCCCGCCCCCGCCCCCCCCCCCCCCCCCCCGCCCCCCCCCGGCCCCCCCGGGGGGGGCGCCCCCCCCCCCCCCCCCCCCCCCCGCCACCGTCTCGTCCGCATACGTTCGTCCCGCTGCGAGCCGCCGGGTCAACGGCGGCTCACCGAAAGGGAGATCGGGGGTGCACTCGTGCGCATCGGACTGCTTACGGAGGGTGGCTATCCGTATGTGAACGGTGACGCCGCACTCTGGTGCGACCGGCTCGTACGCGGGCTCGCGCGGCACGAGTTCGACCTCTACGCGCTCAGCCGCGACGAGCACCAGGAGTCCGGCGGCCGGGTCGACCTCCCGCCGCAGGTCGGCCGGGTCCGCACCGCCCCCCTGTGGACCGCCCCGCACGACGGGGTGGTGTACGGGCGGCGCGCGCGCCGGCGCTTCACCGAGTACTACGGCCATCTGGTCGCCGCCCTCTGCGAGGGACGCCCGGCCGACTTCGGCAGAAGCCGCTCCGCCGCCGAGGCGGACCGTTTCGGCTACGCGCTGTACGGCCTCGCCGAGCTGGCCCGCGACGAGGGCGGACTGGTGGGCGCACTCCGCGCGGAGTGCGCCGTACGCGCCCTAGAGCGAGCCTGTCGCGCCCCCGGCGCACTCCGCACGGCGCGCGAGGCGCGGGTGCCGGAGCTGCTTGCCGTCGCCGCGCACCTCGAACGCGCCCTGCGCCCCCTCTCGTTCGACTGGTACGAGGACGACGCGGACAGCGGGCTCGGCTCCGTGGACCTCTGCCACGCCACCTCCGGCGGCGCAGCGGCCCTCCCCGGCCTCCTGGCCCGCCACTTCTTCGACGTCCCGCTCGTGGTCACGGAGTACGGGGTGCGGCTGCGGACGCACTATCTCGCCCCCGACGCTGCCTCGGTACCGGGTTCGGGTTCGGGCTCCGGTACTGGCACCGGCTCCGGCTCTGATGCAGGCTCCGGCTTCGCCGCCGCGGACGCCCCGGCCGTAAGGGCCCTGCTCGCCGCGTTCCACGGCCGACTCGCCGCCGAGGTGTATCTCAAGGCGGCCTGCGTGACGCCTGGCAACGCGCACACCCGCCGCTGGCAGGAGCGCTGCGGCGCCGACCGCGCCAAGCTGCGCACCGTCTATCCGGGCATGGACGCCACGCGGTTCGCCGCAGCCGCGGAGGCGGCCGAGGTCGCGGAGGCCGCCGACGTTGCGGAGGCCGCCGACGTTGCGGAAGCCGCCGATGTCGATGGCGCCGGTGGGGCGGCGGGTGGGCTCGGTGGGGTCGGTGACGACCGTGAGGCCGGTGGCGCCGGTGAGCCGGTGCGGGGTGCCGGTCCGGACACGCTGGTGTGGGTCGGCCGGGTGGAACCGGCGAAGGACCTGGTGTCCCTGCTGCACGCCTTCGCCGATGTCCGGCGCGCCCGGCCCGGAACGCGCCTGCGGATCGTCGGCGCACCGGCCGGGACCAGCGAGGGCGCCGCGTATCTCGGACACTGCCGGATGCTGGCGGCCCAGCTCTTCCCGGACGAGGCCGCGGGACCGCACGCCGTCGGGGAGAACCCGGTCTCCTTCGAGGAGGTCGGCGGGCCGGAGGCGCCGACCCTCGCTGACGCCTACGCCGAGAGTTCCGTCGTCGTGCTGTCCAGCGTCGTCGAGGGCTTCCCGGTGGGACTGGTCGAGGCGATGTTCTGTGGGCGCGCGACCGTGTCGACCGACGTCGGCGCGGTCGTCGAGGTCGTCGGCGGCACCGGACTCGTCGTCCCGCCACGCAACCCCCGGGCGCTCGCGGAGGCGTGCGTGGCCCTGCTGCGCGACCCCGGGCGCCGTGCGCGCCTGGGCGCGGCAGCCCGCGCCCGCGCGCTCGAACTCTTCTCCGTCGAGCAGAACATCGCGGCATTTCACAGCATTTACCTCGACGTCGTCGCCCGGAGCCCTGTCCGCAGGGTCCTCGTGGACGCGGCCGGTGACCCACGGCCCTTCGCGGTCCCGACCGAGGCATGGCTGCCCGGCCGCTGGACCCGCCTCGGCGGACGTACCTCCCCGTGGCGCGGCCCCGACGGTCCCGGAGGGCCGGGTCCGCAGGAGGCGGCCGGTCCGGCCGTCGTCACGGAGGGGGCCCGATGAGCGGCCTGGGCGAACTGGACCGGCCCGGCGCCCCGGTCAGCTCCGGCCCCTGGGACGAGCGCTCGGAGGAATGGCTCGCGAACGACCTCGCCCACGGCCCCGACCCCGACCTTTGCAAGGCCGCCGACGCCGCGCACCCGCCACTGGCACCGGCATCGGCGGGCGACAACTCGCCAGGCGCCGCGTCTCCACGCCCCGAGTCGTCTTGTGCCGAACCGCCGAGACCCGCGCCCCCGGACTCCGCCGCGCGCCCCCGCCGCGGGGGCGTCCCGGCCGGTGGTGCCCCGGTGGTAGGCCCGTCCCGTCGTGGCGCCGCCGACCCGGTCAAGGCACTGATGCACCGTCACCGCGACCTCTGCGAACGCGCCGTCGACCCCCTGGAGATCGCCGCCGGACTGGAGGCGCACGGCGTCACCGACCGCACCGCCGCCCGCTTCCGGCACCGGGACGTCTTCTCCCTCGCGGAGGAGATGTACGCCCGCGTGCCCCGCGACGGCGACCCGCCCCCACGCCCCACGACCGCCCCGGCCCCCCGGGCCCGCCTGGACCGGGCGCTCCTCACCCTGCTGCCCGGCGTCCTGTGCGCCGCGGCCGTCGTCGCCCTGCCCCTGACCCACGGCCGGGCCCGCTTCCTGACCGCCGGGGCGGGCGTCCTGGCCGTGGCCCTCGCCCTGCGCGCCGTGCTGCGCCGGGGCCCGCTCGCCGCCCCCGGCCGCACCCCGCACCCCACCGCGCCCGGCGCCGGCGGCTGGACCTGCTGGCTCCTCGCCTACGCGGCCCTCGGCGACGGTCTCCTGCGCGCCGCCGTCGACGGCGGCCCCGACGGACTGCCCACCGGCACCGCCGACGGCGCCTGGCCGCTCGCCCCTGCCGCCCTGCTCACCCTGGGCCTCGCCGTCGCGCCCGCCGCCGGGTGCGCCCACCTCCTCTCCGTACGCGCCCGGCGCGCACTGCACGGCAGCCGGGGCCTGGACGAGTTCGCCGCCTCCGTACGCCCCCTCCTTCTCGGCACCGTCGCCCTGTTCCTGGGCGCCGTCGCCGCCCTGACGGGCCTCTGCGCGGCGGCCCTGGACGAGCCCGCCGCCTACGCGCAGACGATCACCCTCGGCGCCCTCCTCCTGCTCGCCCGCCTCCTCACCGTCCACGGCCACAGCCGTGCCCCGGCGCTGGCCCTCCGCCTGTCCGGCGCGGCCGTGGCCCTCGGACCGGCCACCGTCCTCGCGGGCCGACTGCCCGGCTGCGGCCTCCTCGCCGAACCCGTCGACCGCCTGGTCACCGCGTGGGGGCCGGGCGCCCTGCCCGCCCTCGCCTGCGGCGCGGCCGCCCTGGCCCTGCTCGTCCACGCGACCCGCGCGCTCACCCGGGCCTCGGCCCACGCGCGCACCGGACCGCCGTACTGACCCGGAGCCGTCCCGCCGCGGACCTCCGCCCCCGACCACCGCGCCGCGCCACCCCCACCGTGCCCCGCACCCACGCACCGCACGACGCACGCGCTCCCCGACCTGCGCACCACCCCCTAAGGAGAGAACAGATGACCACCTCCCGATCCGGAGCCACCGGGGCCGCCGGGGCACCCGCGGTCGCCGGAGCCCCCGCGGCCCCAGGCGCGGCCGCGACGCGCACCCGGGGAGGCGCGCGATGAGGGTCCTGCTGATCGGAGCCAACGGCTACATCGGGCGCTTCGTCGCCGACCGTCTGCTCGCCGACCCGGCCGTCCAGCTCACCGCGCTCGGCCGCGGCGACGACGCCGACGTCCGCTTCGACCTCGCGAGCGGCAGCCCCGGCGCGCTCACCCGCTTCCTCGACGCGGTGCACCCCCAGGTCGTCGTCAACTGCGCGGGCGCCACCCGCGGCGGCGCCCGCGAACTCACCCGGCACAACACCGTCGCCGTCGCCACCGTCTGCGAGGCGCTGCGCCGCAGCGGCTGCGGCGCCCGTCTCGTCCAGATCGGCTGCGGCGCCGAGTACGGCCCGAGCCAGCCGGGCTCCTCCACGGCCGAGGACGCCGTCCCCCGCCCCGGCGGCCCGTACGGCGTCAGCAAACTCGCCGCCACCGAACTCGTCCTCGGTTCCGGCCTGGACGCGGTCGTCCTGCGCGTCTTCTCCCCGGCCGGTCCCGGCACCCCCGCCGGTTCGCCGCTGGGCCGGCTCGCCGAGGCGATGCGCCGCGCCATGCAGTCCGGCGACGGCGAACTCAAACTCGCCGGACTCGGCGCCCAGCGCGACTTCGTCGACGTCCGCGACGTGGCGCGCGCCGTGCACGCGGCCTCGCTCTCCGCCGCGCAGGGCGTCATCAACATCGGCTCCGGCCGTGCCGTCCGGCTCCGCGACGCCGCCTCCGTCCTCGCCCGGGTCGCCGGATACGGCGGCGCCCTCCACGAACTCGACGGCCCGCCCGGCCCCCACCTCCGCGCGACCATCGGCCACCCCCGGAGCGAATCCGACCACGCGGCGCCCGTCGCGTACCCGTACCCCGACGGCTGCGGCAGCTGGCAGCAGGCCGACGTGCGCACGGCCCGCGACCGGCTGGGCTGGCGGCCCCGGATCGGCCTGGAGGAGTCCCTCGCCGACATCTGGATGGAGGCGGCGTGTCGTATCTGAGCCGTGTCCGGCCGGCCGCCACCGGTACCGACACGGGCACCGGGTTCGGGGTGCCGGGCTTCGCGCACCCCCTCCTCGCGCCCGCCGAGTGGGGCGAACTCACCCGCCCCGGACCTCCCTTGCACTGGGTCGTCCTCGACGTCGCCGACGGCCCCGGTGTCCGCCCCGACCCGCACTGCCTGGCGGCGGCCGGGCGGCTGCGCAACGCGGGCGTCCGCGTCCTTGGCCGTCTCGACGCCGTCCACGGCGCCCGCGCCGCCGCCGACGTCCTCGACGAGGCCCGGCGGTACGCCGACTGGTACCGGGTCGACGGCTTCCTCCTCGACCGCTGCCCCACCGAACGCGGCTCCCTCCCGCAGGTCCGCCGCACCGTCGACACGCTGCGGACCCTGCGGGACGCGCCCCACGTCGTGCTCGGCCACGGCGCCCACCCGCACCCCAGCTACGCCGAGACCGCCGACCAGCTCGTCACCTTCTCCGGCCCCTGGAGCGACTACCGCTGGTCCCAGGCGGCCGAGTGGACGGCGGACTACCCGCCCGAGCGTTTCTGCCACTTCGTGCACGGCGTGCCCCGCGGCCATCTCGATGAGGCTTTGCGCCTCGCCCGTTGGCAGGGAGCGGCCACCATCTGGTTCACCGACCGCCACGACCCGTGCGGGCACCTCGACCCCTGGACGACCATGCCCGGCTACTGGGACGAGATCGTCTCGCGGGTCGGGACGGGTGTCTCGGAATGAAGAAGCCCATGGCAGTGTTACGGAGAGAACAACCGTAGTGATAGACCGACCAACGGAGTCCCCGTGTCGCTGCCACCCCTGGTCGAGCCGGCCGCCGAGCTCACCGTAGACGAGGTCCGCAGGTACTCCCGCCACCTGATCATCCCGGACGTGGGGATGGACGGGCAGAAGCGGCTGAAGAACGCCAAGGTGCTCTGTGTCGGCGCCGGCGGCCTGGGCTCGCCGGCGCTGATGTACCTGGCCGCGGCCGGTGTGGGCACCCTCGGCATCGTCGAGTTCGACGAGGTCGACGAGTCGAACCTCCAGCGGCAGATCATCCACAGCCAGGCCGACATCGGCCGCTCCAAGGCGGAGTCCGCCCGCGACTCCGTCCTCGGCATCAACCCGTACGTGAACGTGGTGCTGCACGAGGAGCGGCTGGAGGCCGAGAACGTCCTCGACATCTTCCGCGAGTACGACCTGATCGTCGACGGCACGGACAACTTCGCGACCCGCTACCTGGTCAACGACGCCGCCGTCCTGCTCAACAAGCCGTACGTGTGGGGCTCGATCTACCGCTTCGACGGCCAGGCCTCGGTCTTCTGGTCCGAGCACGGCCCCTGCTACCGGTGCCTGTACCCGGAGCCCCCGCCGCCCGGCATGGTCCCGTCCTGCGCCGAGGGCGGCGTCCTCGGCGTGCTGTGCGCGTCGATCGGCTCCATCCAGGTCACCGAGGCCATCAAGCTCCTCACCGGCACCGGCGAGCCGCTGGTCGGCCGTCTGATGATCTACGACGCCCTGGAGATGCAGTACCGCCAGGTCAAGGTCCGCAAGGACCCCGACTGCGCGGTCTGCGGCGAGAATCCGACCGTCACCGAACTCATCGACTACGAGGCCTTCTGCGGCGTCGTCTCCGAGGAGGCCCAGGAGGCGGCCGCCGGTTCGACGATCACTCCCAAGCAGCTCAAGGAGTGGATCGACGACGGCGAGAACATCGAGATCATCGACGTCCGCGAGCCGAACGAGTACGAGATCGTCTCCATCCCGGGCGCCAAGCTGATCCCGAAGAACGAGTTCCTGCTCGGCACCGCCCTGGAGGGCCTGCCGCAGGACAAGAAGATCGTCCTGCACTGCAAGACCGGCGTGCGCAGCGCGGAGGTCCTCGCGGTGCTCAAGTCGGCGGGCTTCGCCGACGCCGTCCACGTGGGTGGCGGTGTCATCGGCTGGGTCCACCAGATCGAGCCGAGCAAGCCCGTCTACTGATCCGACGGGCCCGCCCGGACGACGGGGGCTCCGCGCGCCGAGGGTGCGCGGGGCCCCCGTCGGCGTCAGGAGCAGACCTTGCCGTCCCGCGGCACATCGCCGTCCAGGAGATAGCGGTCCACGGTCGAGTCGACGCAGTCGCTCCCGCTGCCGTAGGCACGGTGTCCCTCGCCCTTCCAGGTGAGCACCACACCGACCCCCTCGCCCAGCTCGTCCGCCATCCGGCGCGTGCCCTCGTACGGTGTCGCCGGGTCGCCGGTGTTGCCGACCAGCAGGATCGGGGCGGCACCGGCCGCGTCGGTCTCCGGGGTGTCGAACTGCCCGGCCACCGGCCAGTCGTGGCACCAGCCGGACGCGTCCCAGGCCAGGAACGGGCCGAACACGGGCGACAGCTTCTCGAACTCCGGCAGCAGCTTCCTGACGTCCTCGGCCGTCGGCCGCTGCTTGTCGTCCGAGCACGATATGACCCGTTGGGCGTGGGTCGTCGTGCCGTATCGCCCTTCGGGGTCGCGGTCGTTGTAGCCGTCGGCTAGGGCCAGCAGCCCGGTGCCGTCGCCCTTCTCCGCCGATTTCAGGGCGTCGGTGAGCACTGGCCAGCTGTCCTGGCTGTACAGGGGCAGGAAGATGCCGATGACGGCGAGCGACTGGGTCAGTTCCCGTCCCGACGAGGTCGGCAGGGGCTTGCCGTCGATCCGCCGCAGCAGGGCGGCGATCTTCTCACTGCCCCGCTTCGGGTCCTGGCCGGTCGACTTGAGGTAGTTGTCGAGGGCCAGTTGGAAGCCCTTGGTCTGATTGCGCGCGTGGCCCACCGTGTCGGCGGTCGGGTCGACCACCGCGTCCAGGACGACGCGGCTCACCTTCTTCGGGAAGAGGTGGGCGTACACCCCGCCGAGTTCGGTGCCGTAGGAGATGCCGAAGTAGTGCAACTTGTCGTCGCCGAGGACCTGGCGCATCAGGTCCATGTCCCGCGCGGTGTCGGTGGTCGAGGCGTGCGCCAGCAGGTCACCGGCGTCCTTGCGGCAGCCCTCCCCGAAGTCGGTGGCGTCCTGGAAGTAGGCCCGCTCCTCGGCCGGGGTGTCCGGGGTGGCGTCGACGGACTCGGCGGCCTGGATCGCCTTGTCGCCGCGGCAGCGCACCCCCTCGCTGCCGCCGACCGCCCGCGGGTCCCAGCTCACCAGGTCGTACCGCTCGCGCAGCGAGGAGAACGTGGAGCCGAAGGCCGGCATCGTGTCGACCCCCGAGCCGCCGGGGCCGCCGAAGTTGAACAGCAGGGAGCCGAGCCGTTCTTCCCCCGTGCCCCGGGACTGCGCGCGGATCAGCGCGAGATCGATCGTCTTCCCCGCGGGCTTCGCCCAGTCCAGGGGCGCTTTCAGCGTCGCGCACCGCCACTCGCCGCTCGGCGCGGGCGAGTCCTTCGTGCTCTTGCAGGCCCCCCAGTCCAGCCGCTGCCCGGTCAGCGAAGACGGCAGGGCCAGGGCCGGGGCCGACGGTGTCTCCCGCTGCTGCGGGGTGCTCGCCGGGGCCCGCCGGTCCTTGGCCGGTCCCTTGTCGTCGCCGCCGTCCGCCCCGTCGCCGCACCCCGTCATGAGCAGTGCCGCGGCGGCGCCCGCCGCCGTCCACCGTACGAGTCGTGCCATGTGCCCGTCCCCCTCGTGTGAGCCGTCGCCCATGAGCGGCGCCCGGCTGTCAGGCCATGGTAGGCGGATCACGAAAAGGCCGTCGGGGGCTGTGGAAAACGCTGTGACCTGTGGATTCACCCGGCCTTCGGGTGCGGTGGACGGCGTCGGCGGTCAGGGGCAGACGGTGCCGACGGTCAGGGGCAGACGGTGCCGGCGGCCGGGTTCCGCCCGTTCAGCAGGTATCCGTCCACCGCCGTGCGCACACACCGGTCCTTGCTGTCGTAGGCGCCGTGGCCCTGCCCCCGGTAGGTCAGTTCGATGCCGACGCCGTCGCCCAGCGCGTCCACCATCTTGCGCGCCCCCTCGTACGGGGTCGCCGGGTCGCCGGTGTTGCCGACGACGAGGATCGGCGCCGAACCGGGGGCGCTCACGTCCGGGTGGTCGGCCGCGCCCGGGACCGCCCAGTCGGTGCAGCCGATCATGCCCCAGGCCAGGAAGTCCCCGAACAGGGGCGAGGCCGACCGGAACTCGGGCAGCCTCCGCTCGACGTCGGCGACCGTGTACCGGGGCTTGTCGTCGGCACAGTTGATGGAGACGTTGGCCGCGGTCAGGTTGCTGTACTCGCCGTTCTCGCCGCGGCCGTTCATCGAGTCGGCCAGCAGCATCAGGACGCGGCCGTCACCGTCGTAGGCCTGTTCGAGGCCCTCGGTCAGGTACTCCCAGAAGTCCTGCGAGTACAGCGCCTGGGCGATGCCGGTGGTGGCCAGGCTCTGGGTCAGTTCGCGGGGGAAGGCGCCGGGGATCGGCTTGCGGTCGAGGTCCTTCAGCAGCTTGGCGATCCGGTCCTTGACGTCCTGCGGGGTGTCCCCGACCGGGCAGTCCTCCGTCTGCGACGTGCAGTTCTCGGCGTAGTTGTCGAGCGCCAGCTGAAAGCCCCTGGCCTGCCCCAGCGACCCCTGCTCGGGGGTCTGTGTCGGGTCGACGACCGCGTCGAACACGGCCCGGCCCACCTTCTTCGGGAAGAGGTGGGCGTACACCCCGCCGAGTTCGGTGCCGTAGGAGATGCCGAAGTAGTACAGCCGGTCGTCGCCGAGGACCTGGCGCATGAGGTCCATGTCGCGGGCCGCGTCGGTGGTCCGTACGTGCGGCAGGACCTTCCCGGAGTTCTCCTCGCAGGCCGCGTTGAACTGCTTCGTGTTGTCCAGGAGCGTCGTGCGCTCCGCTGCGTCGTCGGGAGTGGTGTCCTGCTCGAAGTAGGCGTCGAGCTGCTGGTCGTCCTCGCAGCGCACGCCCGCGCTGCGGCCCACCCCGCGCGGATCGAAGCTCACCAGGTCGTAGCGGGTGCGCAGGGTCGCGTAGTCCGCGCCGAACGCGGGCAGCGTGGTCACGCCCGAGCCGCCGGGCCCGCCGAAGTTGAACAGCAGCGACCCGATCCGCCGGTCGCCGGGTCCGCTCGTACGGGCCCGGATCAGGGCGATCCCGATCGTGTCGCCCTCGGGGTCGTCCCAGCTCAGCGGCGCCTTCATGGTCGCGCACTGCCACGGCGTGCCGTCCGGCAGCGGCGGCGGCGCACTCCCGCCGCCCTCCGCCTGCGAGGGCGCCGGACACGCCTTCCAGCTCAGCTTCTGCGCCGTCAGATCCTCGTCACCGGGTGTCCGGGAGCCGTCGCCGCAGCCCGCCAGGAGCGAGGACAGCACTGCGGCGGCGGTCGCGGCGAGCACGGCGGAGCGGGGGCGGAAGGGGTTCGGCATGACCCCATCCTGCGGTCGGCCCCGCGCACGCGCGCGGGCCACGGTCCGTACGAGGTACGGCCGTCCGAGCACGGCCGCCAGGCGTCCCGTCGAACGGGCCGCCCGGCGGCCGCGCCTACAGCGCGCCCTTGCGACTCAGATGGTTGAACGCCAGCCAGCCCGGCAGGACGGGCAGCCACAGCGTCAGCAGGCGGTACAGCAGCACCGCGGGCGCCGCGACCTCCTTGGGCAGGCCCACGGCGATCAGGCCGACCGTCAGGGTCGCCTCCACGGCGCCGACTCCGCCCGGCGTCGGCGCCGCCGACCCGAGCGCGTTCCCGGCGAGGAACACGACGGCGACGCTGGCGATGCTGATCGAGGTGTTCTCGTCGCCGAACGCGCGGATCGACGCGTCCAGGCACATCACGAAGCAGGCCGTCAGCAGCAGCATCCCGCCGATGCCGGTGACCAGCTTCTGCGGCCGCTGGAGCACGTCCAGCATGCGCGGCACCACGCCAGCGAAGAGCGACCGTACGCGCGTGACGACGAACTTCCGCAGGAACGGCACCGACGTCACGACCAGTACGAGCACCGCCACCGTCAGCAGACCCGCGATGACCGTCCGGGACGGCGACAGCGACGGCGTCTTCTCCGTGCCGGTCAGATAGCCGAACGACAGCAGCATCAGGATGTGACAGCCCAGGCCGAACAGCTGCGAGGCGCCCACACTGGCCACCGCCAGTCCGGGCCGCACCCCCGCCCGCTGGAGGAAGCGCGTGTTGAGCGCGACCCCGCCGACCGCCGCGGGCGCCACGATCTTCACGAACGACCCTGCGACCTGCGCCGCCACGGTCCGCACGAACGGCACCCGCTCCGGCACGAACCCCAGCAGGCTCATCGCCGCCGCCACGTAGCTGACCGCCGAGAACAGCACCGCCGCCGCCACCCAGCCCCACTCGGCGTTGGCGATCAGCGGGCCGAACTCGATGTGCGTGAGCTGCGTCAGCAGGAAGTACGCGCCGAACGCGCCCGCGATGAAACTGATCAGGGTGCGCGGCCGGATGCGCTCCAGCCGGGCCGGTTCCACCGGCGCCTGCGGCCGGATACGGAGCACCTCGTGCCGGATCTGGGTCAGCAGATCCTCCTCGCGGGCCTCGTCCAGCGCCTCGTCGATCGCCCGCTTCTGCGCCCGGGACTCCGCGCGTACGGCCTTCTTGTCGATCTTCTCGGGCTTGTCGAGGCGTACGGGGCTGCCGAGACCGTCGGGCCCGGTCCCGGCCGACTCCTCGGCGGCCTCGTGGCGGGCCTGCTTGGCCTGCCGGGACGCCTCCAGGACCGCGTCGCGCTCGCGCTGCGCGCGCTCCCTGGCCAGCCTGCGCAGCGTCGCGCGCGTGGAACGGCTCAACGCGATGGGCTGGAGCATCGGCAGGCAGTCCGCCACGGCGTCCGGCCCCAGCACGTTCACCGCCGAGGACGCCGCCCGCTCGGCCCCCACCCGCAGGCCCAGTGTGACGAGCAGTTGCGACACGTCCATGCGGAGCAGCAGGTCACCCGCCGCGATCTCACCGACCCGCAGATCGGTGAGGATCACCGTGCCGGAACGATCCACCAGGATCGCGTCGCCGACCAGCCTGCGGTGCGCGATGCGCCGGGACTGCAACGCGCGCACCTGGTGCCACGTGTCATGCAGCAGCTCGTCGGTGATCTCCTCGTCCGTCAGCGAGTCCAGCGTCCGGCCCCCGGTGTGCTCGTAGACGAGCATGACGGCGTCGGGGCCCAGCTCCGAGGTCGCGATCAGCTTGGGCGCGTTGGCCCCGGCCGCGATCGCCGCGTACGCCAGAAGGGCCTCCTGCTCCAGCGCCTGGCGCAGCGACTGGAGGCTGCTGCGGGTCGCGAAGCCGCGCAGGGTCAGGTTGCGCCAGGTGCGGTAGAAGAACCCCTGCGCCTGCTGCTCCCGGTCGACGACCGTCACGTCCAGCGGCGGACCGTCCTCCAGGGTGACGAAGTACCGTCGGCCCCGGTCCCCGGTCTCCTGGTTCTCGGAGACGTCCTCGCGCGCGGCGCTCACCGGGCGGAACCCGACGTGCCGCAGACCCGCCATCAGCGTGCGTCCCGTGGGCCGTACGTTCGGCGAGCCGACCGCGTACAGCGTGCCGTAGGCGACCGTCCAGCCGATCAGCACGGTGAGGATGATCGAGAACGGCGTCGTGTAGCCGGTGACCAGCATGGAGAACGCGTCGAGCATCAGCACGATCCACAGCACCGCCCGCCAGCGGGGGCGCCGGGACATGCCGACGGCCGTCATATAGGCGATCACGGGTGCCAGATAGCCGTGCACGGGGTCGGTGAGGGCGTGGATGTCGCCGGGGGAGGGCTGGGTCAGCGCCTCCTGGATGGAGTCGGGGGCCGCCTTGGCGACCCACAGGTCGGTGGCGAGCGTCACGCCGTGCGCCAGGACCGCCGCGAGCACGCCGTCGGCGATCCGCAGGCCGTCGCGCTTGATGAGCCGCTCGATGGCGAACGCCACCGGGACCAGCAGGATCGCGATGCTCGACGCGAGTCCCGCGATCTTGATCAGCAGGTCGGGCGCCTGTCCGGTGCCCTTGTTGATGTCCTGTTCCAGGCCGGACGTCGTTCCGTGCGCAAAGGCGGCGACGGCCAGCAGCACGACGACGGCGAGCACCCCCACCAGCAGCCGCATCAGATCGGAAGGCCGGTGCACGCGCGCGGGGAGGAGCGGTTCGTCGCCCTCCACCTCGTCGATGTCCGTCACCTCGACCAGACTCTCGTCCTGTTCGGACGGTACGGAGGCCGCCGGGCGCGACGCAGCGTCAGAGGTGCCCTCCGCGTCCTCGGGATGCACACCCTGCTGCTTCATCGTCTCTTCTTGATCTCGTATCACCGGTCACCGCCTGCACGATGGTGGCATGCCGCACCGACACACAGGGGCATCAGGGTGCAAACGCGGGGCGCGCGGTCTGCCCGAAGCACCTCGTCGGGGGCGAGGGTCACACAGGGGCGCGGACCCGTCGCATTGTCGGTGGGGTGGTGCAGGATGGGGCGGATGAGCGACCAGAGCCTTCCGGACGACGCCCGCCCGGAGTACACGGAGGACGCGCTTCCGGAGTACGCCGAGCGGGTCCTCCAGGTCGCGGAGCTGATTCCGCGCGGCCGGGTCATGACCTACGGCGACGTGGCCGAATGGCTGGAGGAGGGCGGCCCCCGGCAGGTCGGCCGCGCGATGGCCCTCTACGGGGGAGCTGTCCCCTGGTGGCGTGTCGTGCGCGCCGACGGGACCCTCCTGCCGGGCCACGAGCTGCGCGCCCTGGACCGGTACCGCGCCGAGGGCACGCCGCTGAAGGAGGCCAGCCGGGCCGCCGAGGGCCATCTGCCGCGCCTCGACATGAGACGCGCGCGCTGGGACGGGGGCGAGCATGCGGAACGTCACACCTGACAGCTTCCGCCATCGGCCCCGCCCGGCGGGAGCCCGTGGTCCGTCCGGGCGACACGGCGCCGACGAGGCACGTCCGCGGCATGCCGTACGTTCGAGGGGCGGGGGACTCGCGTGACACGCGTGCCGCCCCTCGGCGAAGGCGCCGACGGCGACCCGCCCCCGCAGTGACGACCTGTACACCCACCAGGACCGGCGAACCACGTGAGTTCCTCTTTCTCCACCAGGCGCCCGCCGCACCCCCAGGGGCGGCAGGGGAGCCGCGGCGCGTACCGGCTGGTGCGCACCCCGCCGGTGCGGAGGGAGCCCCCTCGTCTGGACGCCGCCCAGCGTTCCGTGGTTGACCACGCCACCGGCCCGTTGCTCGTCCTCGCCGGGCCGGGCACGGGGAAGACGACCACCCTGGTCGAGTCGGTGGCCGCCCGCGTCGCGCGCGGCGGCGACCCCGCGCGCATCCTGGTGCTCACCTTCAGCCGCAAGGCCGCCGTCGAACTGCGCGACCGCATGGCGCTGCGCATGGGCGCCGCCCGCGCGCCGCGCGCCACCACCTTCCACTCGTACTGTTACGCCCTCGTCCGCGGCCACCAGGACAGCGACCTGTTCGTGGAACCGCTGCGGCTGCTCTCCGGACCCGAGCAGGACGTGGCCGTCCGCGACCTGCTCGCGGGCCAGGCCGAACTGCGCCGGCTCGGCCTCGCGCACGTACGCTGGCCCGACGACCTCCGCGCCTGCCTCACCACCCGCGGCTTCGCCGACGAGGTTCGCGCGGTCCTCGCCCGCAGCCGAGAGCTGGGCCTCGCCCCCGACGCCCTGGACGCCTTCGCCGGCCGCATCGGCCGCCCCGACTGGCGTGCCGCGGCCGCCTTCCTCGCCGAGTACCTAGACGTCCTCGACCTGCACGGCGTGATCGACTACGCCGAACTCGTCCACCGCGCGGTCCTCCTCGCCCACCGCCCGGACGTCGCCGAACGGCTCGCCGCGCAGTACGACGCCGTCTACGTCGACGAGTACCAGGACACCGACCCCGCGCAGGTAAGGCTGCTGCGCGCGCTCGCGGGCGGCGGCCGCACCCTGGTCGCCTTCGGCGATCCCGACCAGTCGATCTACACGTTCCGCGGCGCCGACGTGAACGGCATCCTGGAGTTCCCGGACGCCTTCGCGCGCGTGGACGGCCGCCCGGCTCCCGTGGCCGTCCTGCGCACCGGGCGCCGCTCCGGCGCCGGTCTGCTCGCCGCCACCCGGCTGCTGACCCAGCGCATGCCCCTCACCCGGCTCCCCGCCGACAAGGTCCGCGCCCACCGCGATCTCGCCGCCGCGCGCGACGGCGGCCGGGTGGAGGTGTACACCTACCCGACGCCCGGCACCGAGACGGACAACATCGCCGACATCCTGCGCCGGGCCCACCTGGAGGACGGGATGCCGTGGGGCGACATGGCCGTCCTCGTGCGCGCGGGCTCCCGCACGATCCCGACCGTCCGCCGCGCGCTCACGGCCGCCGGTGTCCCGCTCGACATCGACGGCGACGACCTGCCCCTGCGCCACGAACCGGCGGTGGCGCCGCTGCTGACGGCCCTGCGCGCCGTCGCCGCGGCGGCCACGGGGGAGGTGACCCCGGGCGCGGAGGAGCGCCCCGAGCGGGCGCCGGAGACGGCGGAGACGGCTCCCGACGCCCGACCGTCGGCCGCGGGGCCGACGGTCGAGGAGACGTCCACGGACGAGGAGACGGCCACGGACGAGGGCGCCGAGAGCACGGCCGCAGCGCCGGGCACCGACGACACGACCGCCACGCCCGTGACGGCCCAGGAGCCGCGGCCCGAGCCCTGCTGGCTCGACACCGAGACCGCCCTCACCCTCCTCGCCTCGCCCCTGGCCGGGATGGACGCCGCCGACCTGCGCCGCCTCGGACGCGCCCTGCGCGACGAGGAGCGCGCGGCCGGGAACACCCTGCCGCCCCCCTCGGACGAACTGCTCACGCGCGCGCTGGCCGAACCGGAACGCCTCGTCGTCCACGACCCGGCCTACGCGCGTGGCGCCCAGCGGCTCGGCGCGCTGCTCGGCAAGGCGCGCGCACGCCTCGCGGGCGGCGGCACCGCCGAGGAGGCGCTCTGGGACCTCTGGGAAGGCACCCCGTGGCCCACCCGGCTGGAACGGGCCGCCCGCCGCGGCGGCGCGGCCGGACGCAACGCCGACCGCGACCTGGACGCCGTGTGCGCGCTGTTCGCCACCGCCGCGCGCGCCGAGCAGCGCACCGGCGGACGCGGCGCCCTGAACTTCCTGTCCGAGATCGAGGCCGAGGACATCGCCGCCGACACCCTCACCGGCCGCGCCGTCCGCCCCGACGCCGTCCGCCTGATGACCGCGCACCGCGCCAAGGGCCTGGAATGGCGCCTCGTCGTCGTGGCGGGCGTCCAGGAGGGCCTGTGGCCGGACCTGCGCCGCCGCGGCTCCCTCCTGGAGGCCGACCGCATCGGCCGCGACGGACTCGCCGAACCCCTCACCCCGGGCGCCCTGCTCGCGGAGGAGCGCCGCCTGTTCTACGTCGCCGCCACACGCGCGCGCGACCGGCTCGTCGTGACCGCCGTCAAGGCGCCCGCCGACGACGGCGACCAGCCGTCCCGCTTCCTCACCGAACTCGGCGTCGAACCCCGGGACGTCACCGGCCGCCCCCGCCGCCCCCTGTCCGTGGCCGCGCTGGTCGCCGAACTCCGCTTCACCACCGTCGACCCCCGGGTGTCGGAGCCGCTCCGGGAGGCCGCCGCCCAGCGCCTCGCCCGCCTCGCCGCGCTCTCCGACGAGGACGAGCGGCCCCTGGTGCCGTCGGCCCACCCCTACCGCTGGTGGGGCATGTTCGACCCCACCGAGAGCAAGGTGCCGCTGCGCGACCGCGACCAGCCCGTGGTGCTTTCCGGCAGCGCCCTCGACCAGCTCGCCAACACCTGCGCCCTCCAGTGGTTCCTCGGCCGGGAGGTGAAGGCCGACGCCCCCGCGACCGTCGCCCAGGGCTTCGGCAACGTCGTGCACGTCCTGGCCGACGAGGTCGCCTCCGGGCGCACCCCGGCCGACCTCGCCGTCCTCATGGAGCGCCTCGACTCCGTGTGGAACGCGCTCGCCTTCGACGCGCCCTGGAAGTCGGCGCAGGAGAAGGAGCACGCGCGCGCGGCGCTCGAACGGTTCCTCCAGTGGCACGTCATGGACCGCGCCGGACGCACCCCCGTCGCCAGCGAGCACGACTTCGACGTCACCCTGGGCGCGGGCGACTACGAGGTGCGCATCCGCGGCCAGATGGACCGCGTGGAGGCCGACGGACAGGGGCGCGCGTACGTCGTCGACTTCAAGACCGGCAAACAGGCGCCCACCGCGCGCGAGGTCGAGCACCACCCCCAGCTCGCCGTCTACCAGCTCGCGGTGCGCGAAGGCGCCGTCGACGAGGCCTTCGACGGCGTACGCCCGGAACCCGGCGGCGCCGAACTCGTCCAGCTCCGCCAAGGGGCCGCCCGGCGCGACGGGGGTGACACCCTGCCCAAGGTGCAGGCCCAGGAACCCCTGGAGGGGGAGTGGGTCGGCGACCTGCTCGCCACCGCGGCCGGCAAGGTCCTCGAAGAACGCTTCACGCCCAGCGCCGGACAGCACTGCGCGCACTGCTCCTTCCGCGCCTCGTGCAGCGCACGGCCCGAGGGACGGCAGGTGGTGGAGTGACCGAGGAACGGCAGGTGGTGGGGTGGGCTTGAGGGACGGCAGGTGGTGGAGTGAGGCCGTCCGGTTCCCCGGCGCGGTCCGCGTGGCCTCGGTGTGACGGACCGCACCACCCGCCCTGACCTGCGCCTCCCGCGCCACCGCAGGCGATTTGTCACCGAGTGTCAGTGCCCGCCGCTAGCCTCTCCCCATGCCCGCCCGCATCACCGATCCCGAGCAGCTCAAGGAGCTCCTCGGGATTCCGTTCACCCCGGAGCAGACGGCCTGCATCGTCGCGCCGCCCGCCCCGCAGGTGATCGTGGCCGGAGCCGGGTCCGGCAAGACGACCGTGATGGCCGCGCGCGTGGTGTGGCTGGTCGGCACCGGCCAGGTCGCGCCCGAGCAGGTCCTCGGCCTGACCTTCACCAACAAGGCCGCCGGTGAACTCGCCGAACGCGTCCGCAAGGCCCTGGTCCGGGCCGGGGTCACCGACCCGGACGTGATCGACCCGGACAACCCGCCCGGCGAGCCCGTGATCTCCACGTACCACGCCTTCGCCGGGCGGCTGCTGACCGACCACGGTCTGCGCATCGGCCTGGAACCGACCGCCAGGCTCCTCGCCGACGCCACCCGCTACCAGCTCGCCGCGCGCGTGCTGCGCGAGGCGCCCGGCCCCTATCCGGCGCTCACCCGCTCCTTCGCCGACCTCGTGAGCGACCTGCTGACCCTCGACTCCGAGCTGTCCGAGCACCTGGTGCGCCCCGAGGACCTGCGCGCGTGGGACACCGAACTGCTGCACTCCCTGGCAGGCGTCAAGCTCAGCAACGACGCCCTGCGCAAGGTCCCCGAGACGGCCGCCGCGCGCCGCGAGCTGACCGACCTCGTCCAGCGCTACCGGGCCGCCAAACGCGAGCGCGACCTGCTCGACTTCGGCGATCAGATCGCCCTAGCGGCCCGCCTCGCGGGGCTCCCGGAGGCGGGCCGCATCCTGAGGGACGAGTTCCGGGTGGTCCTCCTCGACGAGTACCAGGACACCTCCGTCGCCCAGCGCGTCCTGCTGGCCGGGCTCTTCGGCGGGGGCACCGGCCACCCCGTGACCGCCGTCGGCGACCCCTGCCAGGCGATCTACGGCTGGCGCGGCGCCTCCGTCGCCAACCTCGACGACTTCCCCGAGCACTTCCCGCGCGCCGACGGCGCCCCCGCCACCCGCCAGGCGCTCAGCGAGAACCGCCGCAGCGGCGGACGCCTCCTCGACCTCGCCAACGGCCTCGCCGCCCCCCTGCGCGCCATGCACGCGGGCGTGGAGGCCCTCCGGCCCGCCCCCGGCGCCGAACGCGACGGCGTCGTCCGCTGCGCCCTCCTGGCCACCCACACCGAGGAGATCGCCTGGATCGCCGACAACGTCGCCCACCTCGTCGCCACCGGCACGGCACCCGGCGAGATCGCCGTCCTGTGCCGCACGGCGGGCGACTTCGCGGAGATCCAGGGCGCGCTCGTCGCCCGGGACGTGCCCGTCGAGGTGGTCGGCCTGTCCGGGCTGCTCCACCTGCCCGAGGTGGCCGACCTGGTCGCCGTCTGCGAAGTCCTCCAGGACCCCGGCGCCAACGCCTCCCTGGTCCGGCTCCTCACCGGCCCGCGCTGGCGCGTCGGCCCCCGCGACCTCGCCCTCCTGGGACGGCGCGCCCGCCTTCTCGTCGCCCACGCGCGCGGTGACGGCGACGACCCGGACCGGCGGCTCGCCCAGGCCGTCGAGGGCGTCGACCCGTCCGAGGTGATATCGCTCGCGGACGCCCTGGACACCTTCCTGGAGACACCCCTGGACGGCACCGGCGACGACGACGGACTGCCGTTCTCGGCCGACGCGCGCGTGCGCTTCGCCCGGCTCGCCACCGAACTGCGCGACCTGCGCCGCTCCCTGGCCGACCCGCTCATGGACGTCCTGCACCGCGTCCTCGCCGTCACCGGCCTGGAGGTCGAACTGTCGGCGTCCCCGCACGCGCTGGCCGCACGCCGCCGCGAGACCCTGTCCAACTTCCTGGACGTGGCCGCCTCCTTCGCCGCGGGGGAGAGCCAGGCGAGCCTCCTCGCCTTCCTCGCCTTCCTGCGCACCGCCGCCCAGTACGAGAAGGGCCTGGACAACGCGCTGCCCGGCGGCGAGAACACCGTCAAGGTACTCACCGCGCACCGCTCCAAGGGCCTGGAGTGGGACGTCGTCGTCGTCCCCGGCCTGGTCACCGGCACCTTCCCGAGCGCCCAGGGCCGCGAGAAGTGGACCGCGCAGGCCAAGGTGCTGCCGCACGCGCTGCGCGGTGACGCCGACACCCTCCCCGACGCCGAGTCCTGGGACTCCCGGGGCATGAAGGCCTTCCAGGAGGCCATGAAGGACCACCAGCACACCGAGGAACTACGCCTCGGCTACGTCACCTTCACCCGCCCCCGCTCACTCCTCCTCGGCTCGGGCCACTGGTGGGGCCCCACCCAGAAGAAGCCCCGCGGCCCCTCCGACTTCCTCCAGGCCCTCTACGCCCACTGCGCCGCGGGACACGGCGAGATCGAGGTCTGGGCGGACGCACCGGAGGACGGCGCCGAGAACCCCCTCCTGCACCGCTCCGACGCCGGCCAGGCCTGGCCGCTGCCCCTGGACGACGACGCCCTCCGCCGCCGCCGCGCCGCCGCCGCCACCGTCCTCGCCCACCTGGACCGCCTCGCCCCGACCGAGCCGGACGCCACCCCGCCCGCCCCCGGCCCGCACGACGACCCCGACTGGCCCACCGAGGAACCGGACCCCCACGAGGAGCCCGACCCGTACGACGACTTCGACCCGTACGACGCCGAGGACCCGTACGACGCCGAGGGTCCGAACGACGCCGAGGGTCCGAACGACGCGCGAGACCCGTACGACGCCCTGGAGCCGCCCGAGGCCACGGACCCGTACGAAGCTCCGGGCCCCTACGACGGGTCCGACCCCTCCGACGCGTCACGCGCGCCCGACGCGTCCGGCCCCACCGGGTACGGCTCCGCCCCCGGTCTCCGTCCCGCCGTCCCCCACCAGGCGTCCGCCCCCGAACCGCAGGCCACGCGCGCGCCCGAGTCGCCCGGCACGCGTCTCACGCCCGAGGAGGCCCGGACCGTGGCCTCCTGGGACCGTGACCTGGACGCGCTCACCGGGGAACTGCTGCGCGCGCGCCGGAGCGTCACCGACGTACCGCTGCCCGCGACGCTGACCGCGACCCAGGTGATGCGGCTGGCCGCCGACCCCGACGGGCTGGCGCAGGAACTGGCGCGGCCCATGCCGCGCCCTCCGCAGCCCGCGGCCCGCCGGGGCACCCGCTTCCACGCGTGGGTCGAGGCACGCTACGAGGAACTCACGCTGCCCCTGCTGGAGCCGGACGACCTCCCCGGGGCCGACGCCGAGGACACCGAGATCGCCGACGAGCACGACCTGGAGGCGCTCAAGGAGGCCTTCGAGCGCACCGAGTACGCCCGGCGCACCCCCTACCGGGTCGAGGTCCCCTTCCAGATCGCCCTCGCGGGCCGCGTCGTCCGCGGCCGGATCGACGCCGTGTACCGCTCGGGCGAGGACGCGCACGCGACGTACGAGATCGTCGACTGGAAGACCGGCCGGGGACGCGCGGCGGACCCCTTGCAGCTCGCTCTGTACCGGCTCGGGTGGGCCGAGCAGCAGGGTGTGCCCGTGGAATCCGTCACAGCGGCGTTCCTCCACGTGCGCACCGGCGAGGTCGTCCGCCCTCGGAACCTGCCGGACCGGCCCGCGCTGGAGCGCCTGTTGACCGGGGAGGACGCCTCTCCCGACGGTCCGGGCGGGCCCGTGCCGCAGATGAACAGCGCGTGACCGTCCGCCGTGGATGTCCGCGCGGCCGGATAGGCTCGTGACCATGAGCCATCCCGTTGACAGCGACGTCAGCGCCGTCCGCACCTACCTCGCGGATCACCGCGCGGCCTTCCTCGACGACCTCGCCGAGTGGCTGCGCATCCCGTCGGTGTCGGCCCAGCCCGACCACGCGCCCGACGTGCGCCGCAGCGCCGACTGGCTCGCCGCCAAGCTCCGGGAGACCGGCTTCCCGACCGCCGAGGTCTGGCCGACGCCCGGCGCCCCCGCCGTCTACGCCGAGTGGCCCTCCGACGACCCCGCGGCACCCACCGTGCTGGTCTACGGCCACCACGACGTCCAGCCCGCCGCACGCGAGGACGGCTGGCACAGCGACCCCTTCGAGCCCGTCGTCCGCGGCAACCGCCTCTACGCGCGCGGCGCCGCCGACGACAAGGGCCAGGTCTTCTTCCACACCCTGGGCGTGCGCGCGCACCTCGCCGCCACCGGGCGCACCGCGCCCGCCGTCCACCTCAAGCTGCTCGTCGAGGGCGAGGAGGAGTCCGGCTCCCCGCACTTCCGCGCCCTGGTCGAGGAGCGTGCCGAGCGGCTCGCCGCCGACGCCGTGATCGTCTCCGACACCGGCATGTGGTCCGAGACCACGCCGACCGTGTGCACCGGTATGCGCGGCCTCGCCGAGTGCGAGATCCGGCTGTACGGGCCCGACCAGGACATCCACTCCGGCTCCTTCGGCGGCGCCGTGCCCAACCCGGCCACCGCCGTCGCCCGCCTCGTCGCCGCCCTGCACGACGAGCACGCGCGCGTGGCCGTCCCCGGCTTCTACGACGGCGTCGTCGAACTCACCGACCGCGAGCGCGAACTCTTCGCCGAGCTGCCCTTCGACGAACGCGGCTGGCTCGACGGAGCGCACTCGCGCGCGGTCCACGGCGAGGCCGGACACACCACCCTGGAGCGCGTCTGGGCCCGCCCCACCGCCGAGGTCAACGGCATCGGCGGCGGCTACCAGGGCCCCGGCAGCAAGACGATCATCCCGTCCTCCGCCTTCGTGAAGCTCTCCTTCCGGCTGGTCGCGGGACAGGACCCCGAGCACGTCCGCAAGGCGTTCCTCACCTGGGCCGCCGACCAGGTCCCCGACGGCATCCGCCACGAGATCACCTTCGGCCCGGCCACCCGCCCCTGCCTGACCCCCCTGGACCACCCCGCCCTCCAGTCCGTCGTACGCGCCATGAGCCGCGCCTTCGACAGCCCCGTCCGCTTCACCCGCGAGGGCGGCTCCGGACCGGCCGCCGACCTCCAGGAGGTACTGGACGCGCCCGTGCTCTTCCTGGGCATCTCCGTCCCCTCCGACGGCTGGCACGCGCCCGACGAGAAGGTGGAACTCGACCTCCTCCTCAAGGGCGTCGAGACCACCGCCTACCTCTGGGGCGACCTCGCGGCGAACTGGCGTCATGCGCCCTGACGTCCCCGCCCGGTCCACGGCCGCGGCGCGCGCGGGGCACACCGGAGGGGTCGCCCCGTACGGCCGCGGCGCTCCCGGCCCGGCCGCCGCCCGCCGCACATCCCGCTGAACCGCCCGCCGAAACAACCGTTCCACCGGGGGAGTTGGAAGCACCCGTGACCACCTGGACCGATCAGAACCCCGAACGACCCGTCTCGCTCACCGCGCCGAGCGGGATCGACCGCGCCGCGCACCACCGGCTCGACGAGGCCTGGCTCGCCGCCGCGTGGAGCCACCCCACGACGCGCTGCTTCGTCGTGTCCGGCGGTCAGGTCCTCATCGACGAGACCCCCGACGGCCGGACCGAACTGGTCATGACGCCGTCCTTCGAGGCGCCGCTCACCGAGGCGCACCGCTACTTCCTGGGCACCGACGCCGACGGGGTCAGCTACTTCGCGCTCCAGAAGGACGCCCTGCCCGGCCGTATCGACCAGTCCGCGCGCCCCGCCGGGCTGCGCGAGGCGGGCCTGCTGCTGTCGGCGCGCGACATCGGCCTCATGGTGCACGCGGTCGGCCTGGAGAACTGGCAGCGCACCCACCGCTTCTGCTCCCGCTGCGGCGAACGCACCGTCATCGCCGCGGCCGGGCACATCCGCCGCTGCCCGGCGTGCGGCGCCGAGCACTACCCGCGCACCGACCCCGCGGTCATCATGGCGGTCACCGACGAGGACGACCGCGTCCTCCTGGGCCGCCAGGTGCACTGGCCCGAGGGCCGCTTCTCCACGCTCGCCGGTTTCGTCGAGCCCGGCGAGTCCATCGAGCACGCCGTGCGCCGGGAGGTCTTCGAGGAGGTCGGCGTGACCGTCGGCCCGGTCGAGTACATCGCCAGCCAGCCGTGGCCCTTCCCGTCCAGCCTCATGCTGGGCTTCATGGCCCGCGCCACCTCCACCGCCATCGACGTGGACGGCGACGAGATCCACGAGGCCCGCTGGTTCTCCCGCGACGAACTCGGCGCCGCCTTCGAGTCCGGCGAGGTCCTGCCCCCGTACGGCATCTCGATCGCGGCCCGCCTCATCGAACTCTGGTACGGCAAGCCCCTGCCGACCCGCGGCTCCTTCTAGCCCCCAGCGCGCAGCCGCCCGAGGGGGACACGCGCCGCGGACACACGAAGGGCGGCCCACCGGAACACCGGGGGCCGCCCTCTGCCGTACGCGCCGCGCGACCCGCGGCGGCGGATCAGGCGCCGATCTTCTGCTTCACCTGGGCGAGCGACGGGTTCGTGAGGGTCGTGCCGTCCGGGAAGAGCACGGTCGGGACCGTCTGATTCCCGCCATTCGCCTTCTCCACGAAGGCCGCGGAGTCCGGGTCCTGCTCGATGTTGATCTCGTCGTACGTGATGCCCTCGCGGTCCATCTGGCTCTTCAGCCTGCGGCAGTAGCCGCACCACGTGGTGCTGTACATCGTCACAGTGCCCGGCATGTCTCTCGCGCTCCCTCGGCGACTCGCGGATGGCGTCCGCTGGGGGAACGCGCGGGACGCCGCCGCCATTCCCGCCCCGCCGCACCGGGGTTCGCGGACAGGCCATGCCGTCGCCGCCCCCGGCGGGGCCGACCGGAACCCGTGACCCCGGCCGCATTAGTACGACCGCGGCTGCCCGCCTGTGGACAACCGGCTCACCCGTCTCCCGCGACCTGGCAGCATGGCCGTGTGACAGCAGCAACGCACTCCTCCCTCTTCCCGCGGGTACCGGACTCGGCCGACGCGGTGCTCGACGGGCTCGACCCCGAGCAGCGCGAGGTCGCGACCGCCCTGCACGGGCCGGTGTGCGTGCTGGCCGGAGCCGGGACCGGCAAGACCCGCGCCATCACCCACCGCATCGCCTACGGGGTCCGCGCGGGCGTCCTCCAGCCCTCCAGCGTGCTCGCCGTCACCTTCACCAACCGGGCCGCGGGGGAGATGCGCGGACGGCTCCGCCAGCTCGGCGCGCAGGGCGTGCAGGCCCGCACCTTCCACTCCGCCGCCCTCCGCCAGCTCCAGTACTTCTGGCCGAAAGCGATCGGTGGTGCGCTGCCCCGGCTCGTCGACCGCAAGATCCAGCTCGTCGCCGACGCAGCCGCTGCCTGCCGCATCCGCCTCGACCGGGGCGAGCTGCGCGACGCCACCGCCGAGATCGAGTGGTCCAAGGTCACCCAGACCATCCCCGCCGACTACGCGCCGGCCGCCGCCGAGGCGGGCCGCGACACCCCCCGCGACCCCGCCGAGATCGCCCAGCTCTACGCCGCCTACGAAGACCTCAAACGGCAGCGCGGCGTCATCGACTTCGAGGACGTCCTCCTGCTGACCGTGGCCGTCCTCCAGGACCGGCGCGACATCGCCGACCAGGTCCGCGCCCAGTACCAGCACTTCGTCGTCGACGAGTACCAGGACGTCAGCCCCCTCCAGCAGCGGCTGCTCGAACTCTGGCTCGGCGACCGGGACACCCTGTGCGTCGTCGGCGACGCCAGCCAGACGATCTACTCCTTCACCGGCGCCACCCCCGACCACCTCCTCGACTTCCGCGTCCGCCACCCCGGCGCGACGGTCGTGAAACTGGTCCGCGACTACCGCTCCACCCCCCAGGTCGTCCATCTCGCCAACGGACTCCTCGGCCAGGCCCGCGGCCGGGCCGCCGACCACCGCCTGGAGCTGATCTCCCAGCGCGCCCCCGGCCCCGAGCCCGCCTACACCGAGTACGGCGACGAACCCGCCGAGGCCGAAGGCGCCGCCCGCAGAATCCGCGAACTGCTCGGCGCGGGCGTCCAGGCCGCCGAGATCGCCGTCCTGTTCCGCACCAACGCCCAGTCCGAGATCTACGAGCAGGCCCTCGCCGACGCGGGCATCCCCTACCAGCTCCGCGGCGCCGAACGGTTCTTCGACCGGCCCGAGGTGCGCAAGGCGATCCTCGCGCTGCGCGCCGCCGCACGGTTCGGCGGCAACGACTCCCTGCTGGAGGACGCCATCGACCTGCCCTCGCAGGTGCGGGCCGTCCTCTCCGGCGAGGGCTGGACCCCGCAGCCCCCCGCGGGCTCCGGAGCCGTCCGGGAGCGCTGGGAGTCGCTGGCCGCGCTCGCCAACCTCGCCCAGGACTTCGCCGCCGCCACGGCCGGGACCGGAGCCGCGGCCACCCTCGCCGACCTGGTCACCGAACTGGACGAGCGGGCCGGGGCCCAGCACGCGCCGACCGTCCAGGGCGTCACCCTCGCCTCCCTGCACTCCGCCAAGGGCCTGGAGTGGGACGTCGTGTTCCTCGTCGGCGTCGCCGAGGGCATGATGCCGATCACCTACGCCCGCACCGACGAACAGATCGAGGAGGAGCGCCGCCTGCTCTACGTCGGCGTCACCCGCGCCCGCGAACGGCTGCACGTCTCCTGGGCGCTCTCCCGCTCACCCGGCGGCCGACCCAACCGGCGCCCCAGCCGCTTCCTGGACGGCCTGCGCCCCGGCACCGCCGGAGGCCCCGCACGGGGCGGAGCGGGCGGCACCGGAGGCGTCGAGCGGGGCGCCGGAAGCCTCACAGCGGGACCGACGGCCGTGCCCCGGCGGTCGCAGCGCACCCCGGCCCGCTGCCGCGTCTGCGGGCGTACCCTCACCGACGCCGGTGAGATGAAGCTGATGCGCTGCGAGGACTGCCCCTCCGACATGGACGAGGGACTCTACGAGCGCCTCCGCTCGTGGCGCGCGGTGCAGGCGAGCAGGGCGGGGCAGCCCGCCTTCTGCGTCTTCACCGACAAGACCCTCATCGCGATCGCGGAGACCGTCCCCGAGGAGCCGGGCACCCTCGCCCGCATCCCCGGCGTCGGCACCCGCAAGCTCCACCGCTACGGCACCGACGTCCTGGCCATCTGCGCAGGCCAGGAACCCGAAGGCGCCCAGGAGAACGGGACGGCGGAGACTCTTGAGAACTCGTCGGAAAAATAGTTTGCGCATGCCCCGGCGATCCCCATAGGTTCTTAGACACGGAAACGGCGGCCTTTTCGAAGGCCCCGAACCCGTGCTGTACTTGCATATCCGACGGACCGGCCTCACCCCCCGGTCCCCCGAGACGCCGAGAGGAGGCGATTCCAGTGATCATCAACAACACCGGCTTCACCAGCACCGTCAAACTGACCGATCGCTCTGTCGTCTCCACGTGCATCCTCGGCGCCTCGAACCCGGGCACCGGTCTGTCCGGTCTGCGGACCGACCGGCGCGCGTCGCTCTCCACCATCTCCCTCGCCTTCGCGGACCTGCCCGTCCGTGAGCGCAGTGAGCGACCGACCAAGGCACTGGAAGCAGCAGTAGAGGCACAGGCTCAGGCCTATGCCTTCACGGCGACCGGTGCCGGATTCACCAAGCAGACGCAGCACCACCTGATGTGGGCCTTCCGTGGGCCAGAACCCTGGAGTGATCCAGCCTGATCGAATCAGGCCGGCGCCTTCAGGGCCGCGGAACCCCACCCGGGATCCGCGGCCCTTCTGTTTGTCCCCGACCGGGGACGACAGAGCGAAGGGGCCTCGGGACAGGCAACGAACCCGGTACACCAGCCGCCACTCGGTCCCACCGGACCGGAACGAACAGACGAGGAAGACGAACCGTGCAACTCGAAGCGCACGCCCCGTCCGTACCGCCTTCCGAAACGATCTCCCCGCCCGGCCTCACGGAGGACTCCACCTTGACCCCCCTCACCGCGCTCACCGCGCTCGACGACGCCATCGAGAACCTCGGCGTACCCGTCCCCTGCCGCTCCTACGACCCGGAGGTCTTCTTCGCCGAGTCGCCCGCGGACGTGGAGTACGCGAAGTCCCTCTGCCGCACCTGCCCGCTGATGGAGGCCTGCCTCGCCGGTGCCAAGGAGCGGCGTGAGCCGTGGGGCGTCTGGGGCGGCGAGCTGTTCGTCCAGGGCGTCGTCGTCGCCCGGAAGCGGCCGCGTGGCCGTCCGCGCAAGAACCCGGTCACGGCATGAACACCCTCGCAGGAACGATCGACCGCCCACGCACGCTCGACCCCCAGAAGCAGGCCCCGATGAAGCCGTCCACCAGCGAGCCCGCCGGCTCCGCGATCGAAGACACCACCACTCCGCGAGCGAACGACTCGCGTCAGAACAGGACCCGTGAAATGCAACTCATCCCAGAAGCCCTGGCTCGTGCGCATATGCACGACCGGCTGCACGAGGCCGAGCAGGAGCGCCGGGCGATCCGCCTGGTGACCGCCCGCCGAATGCAGCGCCGTGCCGAGCGCGCCTCGCTGCGTGCCCGGCGAGCGCTCGCCATGGCCGTCATGCAGTAAGCAAGACCGTCATGCCGTGAGCATGGCCGTCATGCGGTAACCACAGAAGAGCAGAAGCCCAGGCAGTGCCCTAGGGGGCGGTCCGTCACCACGGACCGCCCCTGCCGTGTGCCGGGAAGCGTCACTCCGGAAAGCGCCACGCCGTGGAGGGCCTCGGCGCGGCGACGCGGGAGAATCCGTCGGCCCCGGCGGCGGGATCACGCCCCGGCCGCGCGCTCCTCAGGCTCTCCCTCGTCCTCGACCTCGTCGAACTCCTCCTCGGCCGCCCGCTCCCCGGCCTCGTCCTCGTAGAACTCCTCCTCGGCCGTCTCCACGACGAACCCCGGCAGCCACGCCTTCAGCTCCTCGCGCAGCCGGACGGTCGCGCCGAGCTGACAGAGCACGCCGATGGTGCTGAGCGTGACCCGGTGGATCAGCAGGTACGCCGGGGGCAGGTTGAGCTGTCGGCCCAGCTGGTGCGCGGGGGAGCGGGGGTCGGCGATGCGCGCCGCCTGGTTGCGCATCCAGTCCCGGCTGAAGGCGAACTCGTCCACCACGGCGGGCTCGATGATCGGCAGCAGATAGTCCAGGACGGCCCCGGGCTCCAGCTCGATCGACTCCTTGACGAAGCCCTCCTCGCGCAGCAGCTCGTACACCGCGTCGGCGTCCCCTTCGAGGGTGAGGCGGAGCGAGTGGCCGATCGTCTCCGGCAGGCCGCCGGGCAGCCGGTCGACGGTGCCGAAGTCCAGGACGCCGAGCCGCCAGTCGTCCTCCCCCTCCGGACCGCCGGGCAGCAGACGGAAGTTCCCGGGGTGCGGGTCGGCGTGCAGCAGGCCGGTCCGCGCCGGACCCGAGAACAGGAACCGGGACAGCAGCTGACCCGCCCGGTCACGCTGCTCCGGGGAGCCGCCGGAGATCACCTCGGAGAGCGGGACGCCGTCGATCCACTCCGTGACCAGGATCTGGTCGCACTGGTGGACCACGGCCGGGACGACCACGTCGGGATCGTCCTCGAACTCCACCGCGTGGGCCTGCTGGGCCTCCGCCTCCAGCGCGTAGTCCAGTTCCTCCGAGACGCGGTCGCGCAGCTCGGTGATCAGCGGCTTGACGTCCATGCCGGGAATCAGCGGCCCCAACAGCCTTGCGAAACGGCTGAGTTGGGTCAGGTCGGAGAGTAGGGCGTCGCCCGCGCCGGGATACTGGATCTTGACGGCGACCTCCCGCCCGTCGTGCCACACCGCCCGGTGCACCTGACCGATCGAGGCCGCCGCGGCAGGCTTCTCGTCGAACTCGGCGAACAGGTCGCGCCAGTCCTCGCCCAGCCGCTCCGTGAGCACCGCGTGCACGGTGCGCGTCGGCATCGGGGGCGCCGCCTCCTGGAGCTTGGTCAGCGCCGCCCGGTAGGGCCCGGCGACCTCCTCCGGGAGAGCCGACTCGAAGACGGACAGGGCCTGCCCGAACTTCATCGCGCCGCCCTTCAGCTCACCGAGGACCTTGAACAACTGCTCGGCCGTGCGCTGCTGCAGCTCGCGACCGACGATCTCCGCGGACTCGCCGACGATCCGCTTGCCCAGGCCCCAGGTCGCCCGGCCCGCGAAGCCGAGCGGGAGCGCGGCGAGCTTGGCGGTCCGGGTGACCGCCTTCCGGGGAAGATCAGACATGCGCCCTCCAGGTCCCAGCAAGCCGCGCCGCGTCTGCCGTACGGCGTAACTCCTTCGAATGCCGTTGCCCAGCCATTGTCGCGCGCGGCCCGGCGTCCTCGGCGGGCGCGTCCCCCACCTTGTCGCCGCCGGTCGTGCCCAGCGCCTCCCGGTCTCTCTCCGCCGCCCCGCACGGGCACGCCGGATGCGGGGCCACGGGCCGGGCGTGCCACTGGAGGGTGGGGACCGAGATCTCGCAGCGGGCGCCCGCGCTGGACGGGAGGCCGCCGTCGAGGAAGGCCAGGGCGTGGGCCGCCGTCAGTCCCGCGACCGCCGCGGCCAGGGTCAGGTCGCAGGCCCGGACCCCGGGCCGGGAGCCCGAGTGCCACTGGGCGACCAGCCGGGGCCAGGCCGGGTCCCG
Source organism: Streptomyces sp. NPDC091281 (assembly GCF_044757425.1). Lineage (NCBI taxonomy): Bacteria > Bacillati > Actinomycetota > Actinomycetes > Kitasatosporales > Streptomycetaceae > Streptomyces > Streptomyces sp. NPDC091281. Next base: position 581,518 of record NZ_JBIVUY010000002.1, read on the forward strand.
GTCGGTGCGGGCCTCGTGCAGACAGCCCGTGCAGGCCGTCTCGCCGGGCAGCACCAGCGGGCCCACCACACCCGTCGCCTCCACGACCCCGGCCGTCAGATGCGGTGTCCCGGCGGTGACCAGGGGTTCGGCCGCGGAGGGGTCCGGGGCGTGCACCGCCACGTCGTCCCGCGGCGTGAGGATCACCAGGGCGAAGCCCGCCGGACCAGGCCCGTCCGCCGCTCCGGCGCCCCGGCGGGGCGGGCGGCCGGGAGCGGCGCGGCGCACCATGCGCCGCGCGGCCTCCTCCCGGCGGGTGCCGATCGCCTCGGCGGGCAGCCCGCCCGGCGCCACGTCCCCCGGCTCCACCCGGCCGCCGTCGCGCACGTCGACCTCGCCGACCCCCGCGCCCGACAGCAGCGCCGCCACCAGCGCGCCGACCCGGCCCGCGCCCCGTACCTGCACCCGCGACCGGCGCCGCGCGGCGAGTCTGGCCAGGGGCTCACCAGGCCGGGTGGTGGTGAGGGAGAGCGACGCGAGGTCCGGGCGCAGCCGGTCGAGCAGGTCCGCCCGCAGGCGGAGCGCGTCCGCCTCCGGGCCGCCGCCGCGCGCGTCGTCGAGCAGTCCGGCCCGCGCCAGCCGCTCCACCACCCGGTCGACCTGTCCGTCCGGCAGGCCCGAACGGCGCCCCTCCTCCCGCAGGAGAGGCAGCCCCCGGGTGCCGTCCAGCAGGTCCAGCAGGCCGCCCGTCGCCGGGTCCACCGGGCCCAGGGTGAGGGCGTGCGCCGGTGTCAGACCGAACTGCACGGTGGTCAGGTCACGCCAGCCGCGCCGCAACGCGGGTTTCACCGTCGGATGCATCGAGGACCCCCGTCCGCCATGAATCTCCGGGACCCCGGGGAGCCCCGGAATCCTCCGAAACCGGCGGGGCGGGGTGCGGCAGCGACCCTGCTCTCGACCGGCGACGCCAGCATGCCGGACCGGGCCGAGGACGCGTCGAGAGTTGTCCACAGGTAACGAAATTAGTCATACAAATCCGTCGTACGAGGCATCTCGGGGGCGGCGGATCGGAACCCGCCCGTCCCCGAGTCGGGACTTCCCCCAGGTGCAGCGGGTAACGTCGAGGCGTGCCCGCCGACCCACCGCCCCGCGCCGGAACGCCACAGCGCAAGCCGACGAGCCAGCCGCCGAGCGGCTCACGGGCGAGCGCGATCGAGGTCCGCAGGAGTACCCGCCGACGCCGGACGGTCTCCGCCTACCGCGAGGGCGACCGCACCGTCGTGCTCATCCCCGCCCGCATGTCCGAGGCCGAGGAGCAGCGCTGGGTGAGCGTGATGCTCGACAAGCTCGCCGCCCAGGAGAGCAGGCGGGTGCCCGGTGACGCCGAGCTGGCCGAGCGCGCCGAGCGGCTGTCGGGCCAGTACTTCGACGGCCGGGCCAGGCCCGCCACGGTCCGCTGGGTCACCAACCAGAACACCCGCTGGGGCTCCTGCACCCCGGCCGAGGGCAGCATCCGCCTGTCCCACCGGCTGAAGGGCATGCCCGAGTACGTCATCGACTACGTCCTGCTGCACGAACTCGCCCATCTCCTCGTGCCCGGCCACGGCCCCGACTTCTGGCGGCTGCTGGAGGCCTATCCGCGCACCGAGCGGGCCCGCGGCTACCTGGAGGGCGTGGTGGCCGCCGACCGCCTGCCCCGCCCGTCGACCGACCCGGCGGAATGAGACCTTCCGCACACGCCCGCACATCGCCTGCCCCGCCCGCTCCACACGCGCGCCGACCCCGCGCCCGAACTCCCCGGCCCCCGCGCGGCAAGCCGTGCCGACCACCTCCGGTCACCCGTCCCACCCCGCGCGCGCCGCGTGTCTCCCGCGCGCGAGCGTTGTGTACCGGCTCTGTACCGACATCGTCCGATGTCAGGGTTTGCCGTTAGCCTGACGCGACGCACTCGCAATCCGGATGGGGGACGGTCGTTACGCATGCCCAGGGAATTCCAGCGTGGCCACAAGGCCAAGATCAGTGACCTGACCGCGGGCACGGATCTGTACGTAGGCGTGCAGATCTCGGCTCCCGGACTGACGTTCGACATCAGTTGCTTCGGCCTCGACGCCGACGAGCGGCTCTCCGACGACCGGTACTTCGTCTTCTTCAACCAGCAGAAGTCCCCCGAGGAGTCCATCCAGCTCCTGGGCGCCCAGGCGGGCGACACCGAGTCCTTCCGCGTCACCCTCGACCGGATTCCGCAGCAGATCCGGAAGCTCTCCTTCACCGCCACCCTCGACGGCGCCGGTCAGATGTCCCAGATCGCCCCCGGCTACCTGCGCATCGTCGCGGGCGGCGAGGAGGTCGCCCGCTACTCCTTCGACGGCTCGGAGTTCTCCACCGAGCGCGCAGTCATGCTCGGCGACTTCTACTTCAAGGACGTCTGGCGCTTCGCGGCCGTCGGACAGGGCTTCGACGGCGGCCTGGACGCCCTGCTGAAGAACTTCGGCGGCGAGGTCGCCGAGGAGGAGGCGCCCGCCGCGCCCCCGCAGCAGGCCCCGACCGGCGCCACCCCCGGCTTCGCCCCGCCCGCCCAGGCCGCCGCGCCCCCCGCCTTCGGCGCGCCGTCGGCACCCGCGCCCGCTCCGGCCGCACCGCAGCAGCCGCAGCCCGCCGCCGCCCAGGCCTTCGCGCCCCCGGCCCCGTCGGCTCCCACGCCGCCCGCCCCGCCCGCGCCCGCCGTGCACTCCGCGCCGACCATCGTCGCGCCGATGACCCCGCCCGGCGGCGTCCAGGTCCCGCCGCCCGCCCCGGCCCCCGCGCCCTACGGCCAGCCCGGCCAGCAGCCGCCGTACGGCCAGCCGCCCCAGCCCTCGTACGGCCAGGGCGCCCCGACCGCCCCGCCCGGCTACGGCCAGCCCCCGGCCCCGCAGTCGCCGCAGGCACCCCCGCCGCCCCCCGGTTACGGCCAGCCGACCCCGCCGCCCGGCTACGGCCAGCAGCCGCCCGGCGCTCCCGGCGCTCCGGGCATCCCCGGCCAGCAGGCGTACGGCGTGCCGCAGGGCGCGCCCGCGGGCGGCGCGGGCGTCGGCGCCGCGCTCCAGCAGTTCAAGGAGACGCCCACCGGACAGCGCTGGACCCAGCAGAACCGCAAGCTGGTCCGCGTCGACCTCGGCATCGGCGGCCAGCCCGTGCTCGCCCGCCAGGGCAGCATGGTGCTCTACCAGGGCAAGGTCGACTTCAGCTACAAGGGCGCCGGTTTCGCCGGCCGGATCGTCGGCAACGCCACCGGCCAGGAGATGCAGCTCATGCGCTGCACCGGCCAGGGCCAGGTCTTCCTCGCCGACAACTCCACGATGCTGCACCCCATCGAACTCCAGGGGGACGGCATCTGCGTCTCCGCGGAGAACGTCCTCGCCTTCGACGAGAGCCTCCAGTACGAGGTCCGCCGCATCGAAGGGCACGGCATCCCCGGCGGCGCCCTGTTCACCATGCAGTTCACGGGCACCGGCACGATCGTCGTGAAGACGCACGGCGCGCCCGTCGTCCTCCCGGTCACCCCGACCACCTTCGCCGACTGCAACGCCGTCGTCGCCTGGTCGGCCGCCGCCCAGGTCGTCGTCTCCAGCCAGGTCCGGATGCGGCGCAACGCCTACCCCGGCGACACCGGCGAGAGCGTCAACCTCCAGTTCCGGGCCGCGCCCGGCAACTTCATCGTCGTCCAGCCGTACGAGGTCTGAGGGAGCCCGTCATGAACCAGCCGCTCGCGGGCTACGCCCCCGCACCCGTCACCGCCCGCATGGAGAACCACGGCAACCACATGCTGAAGGTCGCCCTCCAGACCGGGAACGACCTCCTCGCGCGCGTGGGCTCGATGGTCGCCTACGAGGGCTTCGTCCAGTACGAGCCCAACCCGCCCGCCGTGCGCCAGGTCGCGCGCGACTGGATGACCGGGGAGGGCGCGCCGCTGATGAAGTGCTCCGGCGACGGCCTGCTCTACCTCGCCGACTACGGCGCCAACGTCGTCGTGATCAACCTCAACGGCGACGGCATCTCCGTCAACGCCACCAACCTCCTCGCCTTCGACGCCCACCTCACCTGGGGTGTCGAGCGGGTCAAGGGCCTGGCCAAGTTCGCCGGACAGGGCCTGTGGAACACGAAGATCTCCGGCCAGGGCTGGGTCGCGCTGACCTCCCGCGGCAAGCCGATCGTCGTGGACTGCGGCGGCGGCGAGAACGAGACCTACGTCGACCCCGACGCGCTCGTCGCCTGGTCCCCGAACCTCAAGGTCAAGGGCAAGCGCAGCTTCAAGGCGCAGTCGCTGATCGGCAGGGGCAGCGGCGAGGCCTACCAGATGGCCTTCTCCGGTGAGGGCATCGTCGTCGTCCAGCCCAGCGAGGACAGCACCGACCGCCTCCGGGTCCGGGGCTGAGGGGGAACGGGAAACACCATGCAGAGTTCGCTCTTCGCCTACAACGACCAGCAGACCCAGGAACGCTGGAGCCTCCAGAACAAGCAGATGCTCCGCGTCACCCTGGACGGCCACGACGACATCCTCGCCCGCAAGGGCACGATGGTCGCCTACCAGGGGCTCGTCGAGTTCGACGCCGAGTACCAGAGCCGCAACCAGTCCCGCGCGCGGGCCCGCACCGGCGAGGGCCTGGACCTGATGCGCTGTCACGGGCAGGGCACCGTCTACCTCGCCAACCTCGCCCAGCACCTCCACGTCGTCGACGTCGACCAGGACGGTCTCACCGTCGACAGCAGCTACGTCCTCGCCATGGACTCCGGGCTGCACCACGAGGTCATCGCCGTGGACAGCCTCTACGGCATCTCCGGCTCCGGGAAGTACCAGCTCAACATCACCGGTCGCGGCCGGGTCGCCCTGATGACCTCGGGCGCGCCCCTGATGCTGCAGGTGACGCCCGACAAGTACGTCAACTGCGACGCCGACGCGATCGTCGCCTGGTCCACCGGGCTGCGGGTGCAGATGCAGGCCCAGACGCACTCCTCCGGGGTGTGGCGCCGCCGGGGCAGCACCGGTGAGGGCTGGGAGCTGAGCTTCATGGGCAGCGGCTTCGCACTGGTCCAGCCGAGTGAACTGCTCCCGCCGCAGAACGCCCAGATCGGCGGCGGCCTCGCCGGGCAGTACGGCATGGGACAGCAGGGCGTGCGCGCGCAGAACCAGGGCAACGCCTGGAGCTGACCGCTCCCGACAGGACCCGGACACCGGGCTCCGTCACGGTGTGTAAGGGGCGGCCGTCCTGGAGGTCGCCCCTTACCGCTGCCCGCCTACGGCGCACCGCCGGACGTACGTCCCCGAGCGCGCGCGGGTCGGTCAGAGCCGCGCCCGGGTCGCCTCCAGCAGCCGGACCACCGACCCGTCCGCCACCTCCGCGACCTCGGCGTAGGGGAACCAGCGCAGGTCCAGGGACTCGTCGCTGATCGCCTCGACGGCGCCGGGCGGGGCGACCGCCGCGTACTGCACGTCGAGGTGCCAGTGGCAGGGCGGCGGGATGCGGTGCCGGTCCAGCAGCACCGGGCCGCCCGGCAGCAGCGTCAGCCCCGCGACGCCCGACTCCTCGCCGGCCTCGCGCAGGGCCGCCGCCGCGAGGGAGCCGTCCTGCGGCTCGCAGTGGCCGCCCATCTGGAGCCACATCCGCAGCTTCCGGTGCAGTGTGAGCAGGACCCGCCCGCGCTCCGGGTCGATCACCAGCGCGCTCGCCGTGAGGTGTCCGGCCGTGCAGGCCTTCCACACGCCGTCCGGATGGGTCGCGAGATGGTCGAGATACGCCAGGCGCAGCTCTTCCTGGCCCTCGCCCCCCTCCAGACCCTTGAGGACGAGGACCGCGTCGTCGTGCAGGCTCACTCGGCGCCGTCGCCCTTCCGGTCGTCCTTGCCGTCCTCGGGGCTCCCGCCCTCGCCGTCGGCACGGTCCTCGGTGCCGGCCGCGCCGCCCGCGCCGGGGCCCTTCGTCAGGTCGGTCGGGCCCGCCGTACCGCTCGCGGCCTCGCCGAGCATCTTGTCCCACTCGGAGAAGTCCATGTGCTCCCGGTGCACGAACCCGTCCGGGTCGTCCAGGTCGCCCGCCGTCGGCAGCATGTCCGGATGCGCCCACAGGGCGTCCCGGCCGTCGACGCCGCGCGCGTCCGTCAGCGACGCCCACAGACGCGACGCGTCCCGCAGACGGCGCGGACGCAGCTCCAGACCGATCAGCGTGGCGAACGTCTGCTCCGCCGGACCGCCCGAGGCACGGCGGCGGCGCAGCGTCTCGCGCAGCGCGTCCGCCGACGACAGCCGGGGCTTCGCCGCCGCGTGCACGACCGCGTCCACCCAGCCCTCGACCAGCGCAAGCGCCGTCTCCAGCCGGGCCAGGGCGGCCTTCTGCTGCGGGGTGTCCTCCGGCTGGAACATGCCCTGCTGGAGCGCGTCCTGAAGCTGCTCGGGGTTCTGCGGGTCGAACTGGCCGACCACATCCTCCAGCTTGGCGGTGTCGACCTTGATGCCGCGCGCGTACCCGTCGACGGCGCCGAACAGGTGCGAGCGCAGCCAGGGCACGTGGGCGAAGAGCCGCTGGTGGGCGGCCTCGCGCAGGGCGAGGTAGAGCCGCACCTCCTCCTGGGGCACGCCCAGGTCCTTGCCGAACGCCTCCACGTTCAGCGGCAGCAGTGCCGCCTTCCCGGCCGGACCGAGCGGCAGCCCGATGTCGGTCGAGCCGACGACCTCGCCCGCGAGCACGCCCACGGCCTGCCCGATCTGCGAGCCGAACATGGCGCCGCCCATCGACCGCATCATGCCGATCAGCGGGCCCGCCATGGCCTGCATCTCCTCCGGCAGCACATCGCCCATGGCCGCGCCGACCCGCTCGGCTACCGGGTCGACCAGCTCCTTCCACGCGGGCAGGGTCGCCTCGACCCACTCCGCGCGCGACCAGGCGACCGACGTGTGCGCCCCGGAGGGCAGCGAGGTGGCGTCGTCCAGCCACAGGTCGGCCAGGCGCACGGCCTCCTGGACCGCCGTCCGCTCGGCGGGACCGACGCTGGCGTCCTTCACGCCGTCCGACGTGCCCTGGGACACCGTCTGGCGGGCGATCTGCTTCGCCATGTCCCAGTTCACCGGGCCGCCCTCGTAGGAGAGCATCTGGCCGAGCTGCTGGAACGCGGCGCCCAGGTCGGTGGGGTTCAGCGAACCGAACATGGCTGCGAGCGGATTGTCCGCACCGGGGCCGCCGAAGCCGCCCGCACCGGGCAGGCCTCCAAAACCGAACGGGTTGGCCGGTCCCTGACCACCGCCGCTCTGCGGGTCCTTCTTCTTGCCCTCGTCGCCGTCGTCCGGCTCCTCCGGCGGAAGGCCGAATCCGAATGGGGTGTCACTCACGGGGTTCCTCGGCTGGTTAGGCCACCGGCTCTCGTCCGGCGGCGCGGCTGCCCTGCGACACCACCCAGCGTAGACACCCGGGCCCGATCGGGCCTCGGTGCTTCGCCCACCGGCGGGCTGCGGCAGGATGGATGCCACCTGGTACGTACGCGTCACTCGCGCCCGTATGGAAAACAACCGCTGGAGACACCTGGTGAGTTCCCCAGATCCGCAGGTTCGCGCAGCGCGAAACCACTCGACCACGGGCGCCTCGCGCGGGCCGGTCGTCGCCGTCACCGGTGCCGCCACCGGGGTCGGCGCGCTGCTGACCGAGCGGCTCGCCGCGTCCGAGGAGATCAAGCAGGTCGTCGCGATCGACGAGCGGCGGGGCGAGTGCGACGCGGCACAGTGGCACATCCTCGACGTGCGCGATCCGGCCATCGCCGAGAAGCTGCGCGGCGCGGACGCCGTCGTCCACCTGGCCCTCGACCTCGACCTGGGGAGCGAGGACGCCGCCCGTACGGCCTACAACGTGCGCGGCACCCAGACCGTGCTGACCGCCGCCGCGGCCGCCGGGGTGCACCGCGTCGTCCTGTGCACCTCCGCCATGGTCTACGGCGCGCTCCCGGACAACGAGCTGCCCCTGTCGGAGGACGCCGAGCTGAAGGCGACCGCGGAGGCGACCGGCGTCGGCGACCTGCTGGAGATCGAACGGCTCGCGCGGCGCGCGCCCCGCGCGCACCCCGGGCTCAACGTCACCGTCGTACGCCCCGCCGTACTGGTCGGCGGCGGCACGGACACCGCGCTGACCCGCTACTTCGAGTCGCCCCGGCTGCTCGTGGTCGCCGGGTCGCGGCCCGCCTGGCAGTTCTGCCACGTCGAGGACCTGTGCGCGGCCCTGGAGTACGCCGTCCTGGAGAAGGTCGACGGGGAACTCGCCGTCGGCTGCGACGGGTGGCTGGAGCAGGAGGAGGTCGAGGAACTGAGCGGCATCCGGCGGATGGAGCTGCCCTCGGCGGTCGCGCTCGGCGCGGCGGCCCGCCTGCACCGGATCGGGCTCACGCCGTCCCCGGCCGGGGACCTCGCCTACACGATGTACCCGTGGGTGGTCAGCGGGAGCCGGCTGCACGACGCGGGATGGCGGCCCGGCTGGACCAACGAGGAGGTGCTCGCGGAGCTGCTGGAGGAGGTGGCCGGGCGGCACACGGTCGCCGGGCGGCGGCTGGGGCGGAAGGACGCGACGGCCGCGGGGGCCGCGGGGGCGACGGTGGCTCTGCTGGGCGCCGCCGCTGTGGTGCGGCGGGCCCGGAAGGCACGGCGGCGGTAGTCGCCGGGGGTGGCTCGCACCCGCCGCCCCTTTCCGTCCCGTACCTGGGGGCTGCCGCCCTTGGACGCCCGCTTCGGCCCTGGACGGGCCTCGTCCTAAAGGGCCGGACGGGCTGGGAAGACAGCCTGAGTGTCCCGCACGCGCGCGCGTGCGGCACGATGAAGGTATGGCAGATGGTGTGGGACGCAGGGGAGCCGGTGCTGGGCGGGAGTCGCTTCAGGACCCCGTCAGGCTGATCGCGATACGGGACACCCCGCTCTCCGTGGACGAGGTGTTCCGGGCGGTCGGGGACGACGCGGCCGGGGGGACGGCGCTGTTCGTCGGGACCGTGCGCGATCACGACGGGGGCGCCGACGTGGACGCGCTCGGGTACTCCTGCCATCCGTCCGCCGAGACCGAGATGCGGCGCGTCGCCGAGAAGGTCGCCGCCGAGTTCCCCGTGCGCGCGCTGGCCGCCGTCCACCGGGTGGGCGAACTGGCGGTCGGTGATCTCGCCGTCGTCGTCGCCGTGTCCTGCCCGCACCGCAGCGAGGCCTTCGCGGCGTGCCGGAAGCTGATCGACGACCTCAAGCACGAGGTGCCGATCTGGAAGCACCAGAAGTTCTCCGACGGCACCGAGGAGTGGGTCGGCGCCTGCTGACCCAGGGCGCCCGCCGACTTCGACTCCGACATCGACTCCGACATCGACTCCGGCACCGGCACCGGCCCGCCGGGCCGGACGTCCGGTTGCGTAACCCCGGCGCTGCCGTGAGCGTTGTCCGTGCGGACGGTTAATCCGCTGATCAGTCAGTCGCGGTCACGCACGGGGTAGGGAGGTCGGCATGGCAGCCCTCGCCTGGTTGCTCATCCCGCTGGTGGCCGCGATCGGCGCCGGTCTCTGGGGGAGCTGGGCCACCCGCACGCGCAACATCCGCGGCGACGGCCCCGAACTGGACGGATACGCCCGCTTCCGCGCGGCCATGGAGAGGCCGCCCTCCGGTACGTGACCCGGGCGGTGGCCCTGACGGTGCGCAGACAGGCCCGTCCCGTACTGTCGACTCATGCCACGCCGCACCGCGACGATGCTCGCCTCCACCCTGATCCTGATCGCGCTCCTGTGCGCGGGCGTGCTGATCCGCGCGCCCTACTCGGAGATGTCACCCGGGCCGACGGTGAACACCCTGGGCGAGCACGGCGGCGAGCCGGTGCTCCAGATCTCCGGCCACAAGACGTATCCCGCGTCCGGCCACCTCAACATGACCACCGTCCGCGTCACCAGCGCCGACTACCGGATGAACCTGGTCGAGGCGGTCTACGGCTGGCTCGCGCACGACAGCAAGGTCGTCCCGCACGACACGCTGTACCCGGACGGCAAGACGGAGGAGCAGTCCACCCAGGAGAACGCCGAGGAGTTCAGCCAGTCCCAGGAGAGCGCCAAGGTCGCCGCCCTGAAGGCGCTGAAGCTGCCCGTGCAGTCCTGGGTGATCGTCTCGACCGTGGTGAAGGGCTCGCCCGCCGAGGGCCGGCTGCACGCCGGTGACGTGATCAAGGCCGTGGACGGCAAGGCCGTCAAGGAGCCCTCCGACGTGGCGAAGCTGGTCACCGAGCACACCCCCGGCCAGGCCGTCGTCTTCACCATCGTCCCGGCGAAGGAGCAGGCCGCCGCCGAGAAGGAGCGCCGGACGCCGACGACGACCGAGAAGGTCTCGATCACCACGGCCGCCTCCGACGACGGCGGCGCGAAGCGGGCCGTCGTCGGGATCTCCGCCGGGACCGACCACACGTTCCCCTTCACCATCGACATCAAGCTCGCCGACGTCGGCGGCCCCAGTGCCGGCCTGATGTTCGCCCTCGGCATCTACGACAAGCTCACTCCGGGCGACCTCACGGGCGGGAAGTTCGTCGCGGGCACCGGCACCATCGACGACGCGGGCGAGGTCGGCCCGATCGGTGGCATCGAGATGAAGACGGTCGGCGCGCGCGACAAGGGAGCCCAGTACTTCCTCACGCCCGCCGACAACTGCGCGGCCGCCGCCAAGGACGTCCCGGGCGGGCTCACCCTCGTCAAGGTGAAGACCATCGACGACGCTCTCGGCGCCCTCAAGGACATCCGCAGCGGCGACACCGACGCCCTGCCGAAGTGCACGACCGGATAGCCGCGGACGGAGCCGTGTGCCGCGGCCGTCGCGGCTGCGGGGCGGCTACTCCGCGAACGTCGCCGTCAGCGCCTCCGCCAGGCCCGGCACCAGCGCCGCGCCGGTGAGGACCTCGGTCGGGGTGTCCTTCTCCCGCAGCCGTACGGCCGCGTCCCGGGCGCCGTCGCGCAGCACCGCCACCGTCATCCTGACCTCCTGGCGGTCCGGGTGGTCGGCCACCCAGCGGGTCAGCTTCGCCTCGCTCAGTCCCTGCGGGACCTGCGCCTCCGCCGACGGCGGCAGCATCAGCCGCTCCACGGTCAGCGCGCAGCCGACCACCGCGTCGGGCCAGGCGATCGTCGCCAGGAACTCGTCGAGCGGCTTGTCCGTTGGCACTTCGTCCTGCTCGATCGGGGTGAGGCCGGTGGTCTCGGACTCGCCCTCCAGGCCGAGCTGGGCGGCGAGCGCGGGTTCCTGAGCCCGCAGTTGTGCGGTGTCGACGAGGGCGAAGAGGCGTGCGGGCTGGTCCCAGCCGAGGCCGGAGGCGTACTCGTCGATCTCTAGTACGGCCCGGGTGAGCGGGTTCGCCGCCATGGGAGTGTTGGACATGGTCACAATCCTGCCTCGTTCCCGACCGGAATCGGGAACCGAGTAAGCGGTGAGTAAGTTGCATAGGTGTGGGCCCGCGATCACGGGGGGCCACCCACGGTCCACGAACACGCGGGCCTGACGGATCAACAGCGACTTTCGAGGTGCGCACCTTGGCTTTCCAGATGCCGGACCGCGGCGGAGGCCCGACAGGGCCGCGGATCAGAGTGGGCCGCCCGTCCCGGCGTGTCCGCACCCTGCTCATGACGTTGGGCGTCCTTGCCGTGCTCGGCATGGCGTTCACCATGTTCGCGGGGTTCTGGACGGACTGGCTGTGGTACCGGTCGGTGAACTACTCCTCCGTGTTCACGACCACCCTGTGGACCAAGATCGGACTCTTCTTCGTCTTCGGCCTGCTCATGGCCCTGGCGGTCGGGTTCAACATCTGGCTGGCCCACCGGCTGCGCCCGCCGCTGAGCGCCATGTCGATGGAGCAGCAGAGCCTCGACCGCTACCGCATGGGCATCGCGCCCTACAAGAAGTGGCTGCTCCTCGGGATCACCGCGCTCGTCGGACTGATCGCGGGCGCCTCGGCGTCCGGCCAGTGGCGGACCTGGCTGATGTGGGTCAACGGCGTCTCCTTCGGCCAGAAGGACCCGCAGTTCCACCTCGACGTGTCGTTCTACGCCTTCGACCTGCCCTGGTACCGGTTCCTGCTCGGCTTCGGCTTCGCCGCCACGATCCTCTCCCTGATCGCCGCCGCGCTCACCCACTACCTCTACGGCGGACTGCGCGTCACCAGCCCCGGCGCGCGCGCCACCGCCGCCGCCACCGGCCACCTGTCCGTCCTGCTGGGCGTGTTCGTCGCGCTCAAGGCGGTCGCCTACTGGCTCGACCGGTACGGCCTGGCCGTGAAGTCCAGCGACTTCAAGGCCACCGACAACTGGACCGGCCTGCGGTACGTGGACGCCAACGCCTACCTCCCGGCCAAGACGATCCTGTTCTGCATCGCGGTCATCTGCGCCGTGCTCTTCTTCGCCACCCTGTGGCGGCGCACCTGGCAGCTGCCCGTCATCGGCTTCGGCCTGATGGTCCTCTCCGCGATCCTGATCGGCGGCCTCTACCCGGCCATCGTCCAGAAGTTCCAGGTCCAGCCGAACGAGCAGGCCAAGGAGGCGCCGTACGTCGAGAAGAACCTCGCGGCGACGCGTGACGCGTACGGCATCGACGACGCGCAGGTCACCGAGTACTCGGGGACGAGCAAGACCGCGGACAAGAAGACGCTCCGCGACGACGTCGACGCCACGGCCAGCATCCGCATCATGGACCCGAACATCGTGTCCCCGACGTTCCAGCAGCTCCAGCAGATCCGGAAGTACTACGCCTTCCCGGCCAACCTGGACGTGGACCGCTACAAGGTCGACGGCAAGGACCAGGACACGGTCATCGGTCTGCGCGAGCTGAACCTCGCGGGCGTCGACAAGCAGAACTGGATCAACAACCACTTCCGCTACACCCACGGCTACGGCGTGGTCGCCGCCAAGGGCACCACGGCCGACCCCGACGGCCGCCCGGCGTTCACCGAGTCCAACCTGCCCTCCGAGGGCGTGCTCGGGAAGTACGAGCAGCGGATCTACTACGGCGAGCGCACGACGACGTACTCGATCGTCGGCGGTCCCCAGAAGGAGATCGACTACTCCGACGACGCGGGCGAGAAGACCACCAGCTACAAGGGCGACAGCGGGGTCAACCTCTCCAACCCGGTCAACCGGGCCGCGTACGCGGTGGCGTTCGGCGAGCCGCAGATCCTCTACTCGGGCGCGATCGGCGAGGGTTCGCGGATTCTCTACAACCGCACCCCGAAGGACCGCGTCGAGGCGGTCGCCCCCTGGCTGACGATCGACGGCGACGCCTACCCGGCGGTCGTGAACGGCAGGATCCAGTGGATCGTCGACGCCTACACGACCACCAACGGCTACCCGTACGCCTCCCGCACCACCCTCGGCGACACGACGGCCGACTCGCTGACCGCCACCAACAACAACCGCGCGGTGGTGGCCCAGCAGAACCAGGTCAACTACATCCGCAACTCGGTGAAGGCGACCGTCGACGCCTACACCGGCGAGGTGAAGCTGTACCAGTGGGACACCAAGGACCCGGTCCTCAAGACCTGGATGAAGGCGTTCCCCGGCACGGTGGAGAAGAAGTCCGAGATCTCCGCCGACCTGATGGCCCACCTGCGCTACCCGCAGGACCTGTTCAAGGTCCAGCGCGAACTGCTCACCCGCTACCACGTGAAGGACGCCACGACGTTCCTCAGCGGCAGCGAGGTCTGGCAGGTGCCGGACGACCCGACCAACAAGTCGGGCGACGCGGTGCCGCCGTACTACCTGAGCATGAAGATGCCCGACCAGCAGGACCAGGCGTTCTCGCTCACGACGACGTTCACGCCCAACGGCCGTGACAACCTGAGCGCGTTCATGGCGGTCGACTCCGAGGCGGGCACCGCCGACTACGGCAAGATCAGAGTGCTCAAGCTGCCGACCAGCACGACGGTCGACGGACCCAAACAGGTCCAGAGCCAGTTCAACTCCGAACAGGACATCGCCGAATCGATCAGGCTCCTGAGAGGCGGCGACTCCGAGGTCGAGTACGGCAACCTCCTCACGGTGCCCCTCGACGGCGGCCTGCTCTACGTCGAGCCGGTCTACGTCCGCGGCGGCGGCCTCAAGTACCCGCTGCTGCGCAAGGTCCTGGTGTCGTACGGCGGCGTCACCGCCTTCGAGGACACCCTCGACCAGGCGCTCAACAAGGTGTTCGGCGCCAACGGGGAGACACCGCCACCTGCGGACGACGGGGGCACCACACCGCCACCGACGTCGAGCAACCCGACGGTCCAGGAAGCCCTCCAGGACGCCCAGAAGGCCTTCACCGCCGGCCAGGAGGCCCTCAAGAAGCCCGACTGGGAGGCGTACGCCAAGGCGCAGGCCGACCTGGAGGCCGCGCTGAAGCGGGCCGAGACGGCGCAGGAGCAGGCGGGCAAGTCCGGTGGCGGCACGCCGAGTCCGGGCAGCAGCCCCAGCCCGGCCGCCAGCGCCAAGCCGGGGTCCGGCGCGAGCGCGCCCCCGAGCGGCACACCAAGTGCCAGTCCCAGCGGCTGAGTCGGTCCGTGATCAAGGCCCACCCCGCGTCGTGGTACGGTTGTGGAACACGACGCGGGGTGGAGCAGCTCGGTAGCTCGCTGGGCTCATAACCCAGAGGTCGCAGGTTCAAATCCTGTCCCCGCTACTGAAGACGAAGGCCCGGATTCCTATCAGGAATCCGGGCCTTCGTGTGTGCGAACGCATGTACCTGCGGGGTGGACGGCCGTGCCGCCTACGGCAGTTGGGCCGAACTGTGTTTGACTTGTCTCTCTGTGGGCATGTCGACAAAACGCCGAAGTGACTTCACGGGCTGCGGTATACCAGGTGTACCCGGGTTGCAGGTGGTGCGACGATGGACGTTATGGGGGACAAGGCAACTCTGTTCGAGACAGGGCGATTTGTGCAGCCTTCCCATGGGGAGGCGACCCCGGCCCAGACGTCCGCAGCGGCGTCGGCGGCCCTGTACCCCGCCGTACGCGCGGCCGGGTCCTCGGCCGCGCGCCGGGACGAGACGGGAGAGGCGGGGGAGACGGTAGAGGGTGTCGAGGCCGGAGAGGCCGTCGAGGAGGCCCGCCGCCGACGTGCCGCCGAGAGCGGCGACGTCGAGGCGATGAGTGTCCTCGGCGCGCTCCTGCTGCGCCGCGGCGACCTCGACGGCGCCGAGCCCCACCTGCGGGCCGCCACCGCCGCCGGTGACCGCGCCGCCGCCAACAACCTCGGCGTCCTGCTCCACCAGCGCGGCTACCCCGACGAGGCGGCCGGCTGGTGGCGGGTCGCCGCCGTCGCCGGGTCCGCCGCCGCCGCGCACGCCCTCGGCCGCCACCACCGCGAGCGCGGCGACGAGCCCGCCGCCGAGTACTGGCTGTGCCAGTCCGCCGAACAGGGCCACGCCCTGGGCGCCTACGCCCTCGCCGACCTGCTGGAGCACCGCGGCGACCCCGCCGCCGCCCGCTGGATGCGGGCCGCCGCCGAACGCGGGCACCGTGAGGCGGCGTACCGCCTCGCCCGCGCGCTGGACCGCAGCCGCACCCGCTCCGTCGACGGCGGCGACCGCGACGGCGCCGACGGCGGCGAGACCGGCCGCCGCGCGGCCCTCGGCCTCGGCGGCCCTGTGTCCCCGGAGGCCGAGCAGTGGTACCGGCAGGCCGCCGCGCGCGGGCACCGCCGGGCCGCCCTGCAACTCGGGGCCATCCTGGAGCGGCGCGGCGACCTCAAGGAGGCCGGGCGCTGGTACCTGACGTCCGCCAAGGACGGCGAGGCCCGAGCCGCCTGCGCCCTCGGCTTCCTGCTGCGCGACGCCGGTGACACCGAGAACGCCGCCGTGTGGTGGCTGCGCGCCGCCCAGGACGGCGACGGCAACGCCGCCAACGCCCTCGGCGCGCTCTACGCCGAGCGCGGCCAGACCCAGACCGCCGAGCGCTGGTACCGGGCCGCCATGGACGCCGGGGACGACAACGGCGCCTACAACCTGGGGCTGCTCTGCGCCGAACAGGGCCGCACGCCGCAGGCCGAGCAGTGGTACCGCCGCGCCGCCTACGCCGGGCACCGCGAGGCCGCCAACGCGCTCGCCGTCCTGCTCCTCCAGGTCGGCGACGCGGCCGGGGCCGAGCCCTGGTTCTCCAAGGCCGCCGAAGCGGGCAGCGTCGACGCCGCGTTCAACCTCGGCATCCTCTTCGCCGGACGCGGCGAGGAGCCCGTCGCGCTGCGCTGGTACGAGCGGGCCGCCGCCGCCGGACACACCGAGGCGGCCCTCCAGGTCGGCATCGCCCGGCTGCGCGACGGCGACGAGCAGGAGGCCGAACGGCACCTGCGGTGCGCCGCGGGCGGAGGCAGCGCCGAGGCGGCGTACCGGCTCGCGGCCGTCCTCGACGCGCGCCGCCCGCCGCAGCCCGCGCACGAACTGGGCGAGATCACGCACGAGAAGACCGAGTGCGAGGCCTGGTACGAGCGGGCGGCGGGGCAAGGGCACCGGCGCGCCCAGGTCCGCGTCGGCATGCTCGCCGCCGCCCGCGGTGACGTGGTCGAGGCCGCGCGCTGGTACCGGGCGGCCGCCGAGGCAGGGTCCCGCAACGGCGCCTTCAACCTCGGGCTGCTCCTCGCCCGCGAGGGAAGCGAGCCCGAGGCCGCCGTGTGGTGGACGCGGGCCGCCGACGCGGGGCACGGGCGGGCGGCGCTGCGGCTGGCCCTCGTGTACGCGCGGCGCGGGGAGCTGGCGGAGGGGAAGCGGTGGGCGGATCGGGCGGTCGCGCTCGGGCCGGGGGAGGTGGCGGAGCGGGCGGCCCGGTTGCGGGACGCTCTGCGGGAGGAGTTGTCGGCGTGAGCCTGCGGCGCTTGGGCGGGGGTGGGGTGTCCGGTGTGGGGTGCTGGTGGGATCCGGCCAGGGTGGTCGCCCCCGCCGCCACCTTCCCGTCCCGAACCTGGGGGCTGCCGCCCCCGGACCCCCGCTTCGGCCCTGGACGGGCCTCGTCCTCAAGCTCCCCCAGAGGGGGGACCCCCAGACGGGCTGGTTGGTGTGGGGTGTGGGTAATCGATTTGCTTGGGGGCGTTGCCCTCGCGTAGTGTCTGGTTCACCGACGCGGGGTGGAGCAGCTCGGTAGCTCGCTGGGCTCATAACCCAGAGGTCGCAGGTTCAAATCCTGTCCCCGCTACTCAAGGCCAAGGGCCGGAATCCTGAAGAGGGTTCCGGCCCTTGGTGTGTGTCGGGCGGTGTGTGTCAGGGCTTCCGTCTGTGCCGCGTCAGGCCTTCGCGCAGTCGGGACAGACGCCGCGGTAGGTGACCTCCACGTCCGACACCGTGAAGCCGAAGCGCTCCGAGTCGGGGAGGTCGGACAGCGGGTTGCCGCTCGGGTGGACGTCGCGGATCGCGCCGCACCGGGCGCAGACCAGGTGGTGGTGCGGGCGGTGCGCGTTGGGGTCGTAGCGCTTGGCGCGCTTGTCCGTCGCGACTTCCAGCACCTCGCCGAGGGAGACCAGCTCGCCCAGGGTGTTGTAGACGGTCGCCCGGGAGATCTCGGGCAGCTTGGCGACAGCCCGCGCGTGGACCTCGTCGGCCGTCAGGTGGACGTGTTCGCCGTCGAGGACCTCGGCCACCACACGCCGCTGCGCGGTCATCCGCCATCCGCGTCCGCGCAGCCGTTCCAGAAGGTCACTCATGCGCACCAGCCTAACAGCAGGAACGACCGAATCCCGAACAGGTGTGACTTTGGAGCCCCGCTTGAATTGGATTGAGTCCAATGTAGGATCGGAGACAAGTTTGGTTCGGGGGTAGGAGAGGGTCGGGAATGACGCAGGAGACGCACGTGACGCAGGGGCCGCTCACCACGGAGGCCGGTGCGCCGGTGGCCGACAACCAGAACAGCGAGACCGCGGGCCCCGGCGGGCCCGTGCTCGTCCAGGATCAGCTGCTGCTGGAGAAGCTCGCCCACTTCAACCGTGAGCGCATCCCGGAGCGGGTGGTGCACGCCCGCGGCGCCGGGGCCTACGGGACCTTCACCGTCACCGCCGACGTGACGCCGTACACCAGGGCGGCGTTCCTGTCCGAGGTGGGGAAGCGGACCGAGACGTTCCTGCGGTTCTCGACCGTGGCGGGCAGCCTCGGGTCGGCGGACGCCGTGCGGGACCCGCGCGGCTGGGCCCTGAAGTTCTACACCGAGGAGGGCAACTACGATCTCGTCGGCAACAACACCCCGGTCTTCTTCGTCAAGGACGCCGTCAAGTTCCCCGACTTCATCCACACCCAGAAGCGCGACCCGTACACGGGCAGCCAGGAGGCCGACAACGTCTGGGACTTCTGGGGGCTGAGCCCGGAGAGCACCCACCAGGTGACCTGGCTCTTCGGCGACCGCGGCATCCCGGCCTCCTACCGGCACATGAACGGCTACGGCTCGCACACCTACCAGTGGAACAACGAGGCCGGCGAGGTCTTCTGGGTCAAGTACCACTTCAAGACCGACCAGGGCATCCGCAGCCTCACCCAGGCCGAGGCCGACCGGCTCGCCGGTGCCGACCCCGACTCGCACCAGCGGGACCTGCGCGAGTCCATCGAGCGCGGTGACTTCCCGACCTGGACCGTGCAGGTGCAGATCATGCCGGAGGCGGACGCGGCGACGTACCGCTTCAACCCGTTCGACCTCACCAAGGTCTGGCCGCACGAGGACTACCCGCCGGTCGAGATCGGCCGCCTGGAGCTGAACCGCAACCCCGAGAACGTGTTCGCCGAGGTCGAGCAGAGCGTCTTCAGCCCCGCCCACTTCGTGCCGGGCATCGGCCCCTCGCCGGACAAGATGCTCCAGGGCCGCCTCTTCGCCTACGGCGACGCCCACCGCTACCGCGTCGGCGTCAACGCCGACCACCTGCCCGTCAACCGCCCGCACGCCACCGAGGCGCGCACCCACTCCCGCGACGGCGCCCTGTACGACGGCCGCCACGGGCGGGCCCGGAACTACGAGCCCAACAGCTTCGGCGGGCCCGCGCAGACCGGCCGCCCGCTCTGGTCCGCGACGGCGGTGAGCGGCGGCACCGGCAACCACGAGGCCCCGGCGCACGCCGAGGACGACGACTTCGGGCAGGCGGGCGCCCTCTACCGGCTGATGGCGGAGGACGAGAAGGAGCGGCTCGTCGCCAACCTGGCGGGCTTCATCGCCAAGGTGACCCGCGAGGACATCGCCGCGCGCGCGATCATGAACTTCCGGCGCGCGGACGAGGACTTCGGCAAGCGGCTGGAGGTCGCGGTCCGGGCCCTGCGCGGCTGAGCGGCCGGTGGCCGTACGCGGGGACCGGCGGGCCGTGCCCGTCCCCGCGTCACCGGCCGGGTGGTCCGGGTCAGAGGGCGGGGGCGGGCTGCCGTACCGGGGCCCAGCAGCGGATGATGTCGCGGACCGAGACGATGCCAGCCGGCTCGCCCCGGTCGAGGACGACCAGATGGCGGAAGCCGCCGTGCGCCATGGCGCGGGCCGCCTCGTCGAGGGTCCAGGTGGGGGCGGCGAAGACGACGTCGTGGGTGGTGTGGGCGTGGGCGCGTTCCGTGTCCGGGTTCTGGCCCAGACCCACGGAGTTGAGGATGTCCCGTTCGGTGAGGATGCCGATGGTGACGGCGTCCGGGTCGTGGACCACGGCCGCGCCGACGCGGCGGGCGGACATCAGGGCGGCGGCCTGTCGGAGGGTGTGGGCGGGGCCGATGGTGAGGACCACCGTGCTCATGGCGTCGCGGACGAGCATGGGCTGGAGCACCTCCTGGGAATCCGCCGGCGGCCGCGGGGCGCGCGACCGCTCGTGCGGGGATTCACATGTTCACAAGTCGGGGCTGCTCCCAGAGTGGCAGGTAAAAGGCGGGTCAACAAGGGGCGCGCGTCACCAATTGAGGGCGCATGCGCTCATCCGTGCACGCCCTGGCTGCCCTGCGCGGTCGTGGCCCCTCAGCGGCGGTCGTTCAGGTACCCGAGCAGCTCGTCGTGGAGGAGACCGTTCGACGCGGCGGCGTTGCCGCTGTGCGGGCCGGGGCGGCCGTCCAGCCCGGTGAAGGTGCCGCCCGCCTCCGTCACCACGATCGCCGTCGCCGCCATGTCCCACAGCGACAGCTCCGGCTCCGCGCACAGGTCGACCGCGCCCTCGGCGACCATCATGTACGGCCAGAAGTCGCCGTACGCGCGCGTGCGCCACACGTCCCGGGTCAGGTCGAGGAAGCCGTTCAGCCGCCCCTGCTCCTCCCAGCCGCCCAGCGACGAGTACGCGAACGAGGCGTCCGACAGCCGGGACACGCGCGACACGTGCAGCCGGGACGCCGAGGAGAGACTGCGCCCGCTGAACGCGCCGTGCCCCTTCGCGGCCCACCAGCGCCGCCCCAGCGCCGGGGCCGAGACCAGGCCGACCACCGGCTGGTAGCCGCCCTCGGCGGCCTCCATGAGCGAGATCAGCGTGGCCCAGACGGGGACGCCCCGGACGTAGTTCTTGGTGCCGTCGATCGGGTCGATCACCCAGCGGCGCGGGCCGGTGCCCTGGATGCCGTACTCCTCGCCCAGCACCGCGTCCCGGGGGCGGGCCCGCTGGAGCTGGCCGCGGATCAGCTCCTCGGCCGCCTTGTCGGCCTCGCTCACCGGCGTCATGTCCGGTTTGGTCTCGACCTTGAGGTCGAGGGCCTTGAAACGGTCCATGGTCGCGGCGTCGGCGGCGTCCGCGAGGACGTGCGCGAGGCGGAGGTCGTCGAGGTAGTCCGGCATGGGACGAACCGTATCGGCCGAGGTGGCGGTGGGGCCACAGCGGACCGAGGGACGGGACGCCCGCCGACGGCGGCCGGGGCCCCGCGACCCCTTGACAGTGCGGGCGGGCGCGTCAAATCTGGGCGGACAGCCGCTCGTCCCCGGAGGCGATGATGCCTGGAGCGCGGGAATCCCTGCTGGACGCCGCCTTCGCCGCGCTCGCGCGCCGGTCCTGGTCGGCGGTCCGGATGGTCGACGTCGCCTCGGCGGCCGGGGTCTCCCGGCAGACCCTCTACAACGAGTTCGGCAGCAAGGACGGCCTCGCCCGCGCCCTGGTCCGCCGGGAGACCGACGCCTATCTCGCCGGGATCGAACGGGCGCTGTCCCTGCACGGCGACGCCCGCGACCGGCTGGCCGCCACGGCCGAGTGGACCGCGTCCGTGGCCCGCGGCAACGCGCTCGTACGGGCCGCCCTCACCGGCTGCTGGAACGATCGGCTCCCCGCGCCCCCGCTGGCGGCGGTGTCCTCCTCCACCTCGGCGCCCGCCCAACGGCGGGCCGACGGGCCGCTGCCCTCACCGGCCGACCTGGTGGCCGGGGTCCGCGACCGGGCCGTGGCGGCACTCTCCGGCCCCGGCACCCCCGCCGACAACGGCGAATTGGCTCGCGTCTGCGAACTGACCGCCCGCCTCGCGCTCTCCTGCGTCGCCGCGCCCCCGCCGGGGGAGGGGGGAGCGGCCGATCTGGTGCGGGGCGCCCTGTACCGCTGGCCCGCGTGAGCGGCACCGGCCGGGTACGCGACGTCGGCCGGGCGGCGCGTCGGCCGCCGTGTCAGCCGCCGGAGCGGGGCCGGGCCCGGCACGTCGGTCGCGGGCCGGGCGCGAGGCCTCAGCCGCCGGAACCGGTCCGGGGGCGGTGGCGGGTGGTCCACCAGGCGGGCGCGCAGGCCACGGCGGCCTCGACCATCTCGTCCTTGGAGATCGCCGGGTCCCCGAGCCAGGCCCTGATGGCTCCGGCGAAGCCGTGCGCCACGAACTGGGCGATCACATGGCGGTTGGCCTCGGGCAGGCCCACGGGGGCGCGGTCCTCCATGAACGCCCTGGCGTAGTCGTCGAAGTGGCGCACCAGCGCGCCGTAGACGCCGCTGTCGGCGGGGTCCTGGAGCGACAGTTCGTAGACGGGGCGGAAGTCCTCGACGTGGTCCGCGATCTCCGCCGTGGCGAGACGCAGCAGTTCCGCGGGCGGGTGGCCCTCGCGCACCCGGTGTTCCGCCAAACCCTGCCGACGCTTCAGGTCGGCGCGCAGGACCTGGACGAGCGGGTCCAGCGGCGTGCTGTAGCGGTTGTAGAAGGTCGCCCGGGTGACCCCGGCGCGGTCGGCCAGCTCGGCCACGCTGATCCGGGACACCGGCCGCTGCGAGGCCAGCTCCACGACCGCCTGCTCGAACGCCCGGACGGTCCGGGCCACACGGGGGTCCGTCCTGCCGGTCAAGGTGCCGCCCTCCTGTCGGCGGGCCGACGCCCGCCCTCTCCGGGCGCGCCCGTCGGCCCCGTCTCCCTCCCATGTTGCGTCACGATCGACCCGGTGTTTCTATACACCTGTCAAATAGATGGAAGGGTGTACGTGATGAGTCCCCATACCGCGGTCTCGCCCCAGGAGGCCGCCGACCGGCTGGCGATCCGTGAGCTGATCGACGCCTACGCGTTCTGCGCCGACCGGCGCGACGCCGCGGGGCAGATGGCGCTGTTCACCGAGGACACCCGGTTCCTGGTGTTCATGGACGCCGCCGCGGTCGAGCCGACCCAGGTGCTGCACGGCCGGGCGGCGCTCGCTCCCGTGTTCGACAATCTCCGCACCTATCGCACGACGACGCACTTCAACGGGCAGAGCAGCGTCTCGCTGGACGGAGACCGGGCGCACGGCGAGAGCTACTGCCTGGCCCACCACATAGCGGTCGACGCGGGGGGCCGGCGCACGCTGATGGTCGCCTCCATCCGCTATCTCGACGAGTTCGTCAGGCAGCCCGGCGGGACGTGGCTCTTCGCCGAGCGCCGGCTGATGGTCGACTGGACCGAGACACGCCCCTCCTCTCCCTGACGGCCGCCCGGCGCCACGGGCCACGCCGATCCGTGGCCGTCCGCGTCCGGGCGGCAGCCGTCACCCGGCGGTCGCGCGCAGCAGGGAGCGCCAGCGGGGCAGTTCGGTCACCGGGACGATCAGGCACAGGACGGTCACCGCCAGGGCGATCCAGGTCGGCCACAGCACCCACGCGGACACCGTCGCCGCCACGAGCTGGATCACCAGCAGGAGGATGGTGACGATGCCCGGAACCGCCACGGGCGCGTCGCCGCCGGGCCGGTCGCCCGGCGTGGAGAAGACGGCGGGCAGGCCGATCAGCAGGACGTCGGCCAGGATCGCGAGCAGGACGGAGTGGGACCACAGGGCCCACGGGGTCGCCACCCAGGCGATCAGCTCGGTGGCGAAGCGCAGGCCGCCGCGGACGTAGTCGTGACCCGGCTTGGCCGCGCCGGGGGCGTGGTCAGGCATCGGCGTGGTCCGCGAGGAAGCGCGTGACGAGGGCGGCGACCTCGGCGGGAGTCTCCGCGTGCAGGTAGTGCCCGGCGCCTTCGACGACCTTCAGGGTGCCGATGCCCGCGGGCAGGGCGGCGACGATCGCCTCGCCCTCCGCCACGGGGTCGGGGAAGTCGGGGTCGGCCGAACCCATGACGATCAGGGTCGGCGCGGTGACGCGGGGCAGGTGCGCCTCCGCGTCCGAGCCGTCGGTCTTCATGGTCAGCAGGAACTGCGCCATCCGCTCGGGCTCGGACAGCTTGGCGCGCAGCAGTTCCGTGTACGCGGCCCAGTCGGCGGGCTTGGTCGGGTACGCCACGTCGAGGTAGCGCAGCCACATGCGCAGACTGCGCAGGCCCACGGTGGCCCCCATCAGCAGGCCGCCGCGCCGGTAGCGGCCGACGCGCAGCATGGCGCCGACGTCGGTCTTGGGCACGCGGGTGAAGGGGTTCAGTTCCACGACCGCGGTGACCAGCTCGGGGGCCTGGGCGGCGGCGATCGTGGCCGCCCCGCCGGAGAGCGACTGACCGACGACGACGGCCGGACCGCCGAGGTGGCGGATCAGGGCGATCAGGTCGGAGGCGACGTCGGATCTGGAGATCGACGGCCATCCGGTACTGGATTCCCCGTGTCCGCGCAGGTCGGCGGAGACCACGCGGTAGCCCGCCTCCGCCAGCAGGGGGGCGAGGAAGCGGTAGGACTGCCGCAGGTCCCCGATGCCGTGCGAGAGGACGATCAGCGGCCCCCGGCCCGTCGACTCGTAGGCGATGCGTCCGCCGTCGATGTCCAGGTGGGAGACGTCGGCCGCGCGTGAGGAACTGGTGCCTCCGGAGTGGGACGGCGCATCATGGGTCACGGGTTTCTCCTCGGGGGAGGCCTGCCCTCGCAGGAGAGGGCACGGCGGGCAGGGGGGCAATAGGGTAGACGCGAGTCCAAACTTTGTATCCGGGTAGAATTTCTGGACCCGCGTCCAGCGAAAGTAGAGCACACCCCTCGACCTCGGGAAGTAAAGAACCGGTAATGATCGATCGCCCCAGCGTGTCCGGCCCCGCCCCCACCACTTCGCAGGCCGGCACGCCCGGCACGGACCGCCGCTCACGTCAACGCGAGCGGCGGCGGGCCGAGTTGTACGAGGTCGCGATCGAACTGTTCGTCGAGAAGACCTTCGACGGGACGACCATGGAGGACATCGCCGAGCGGGCGGATGTGGCACGGGCGACGGTGTTCAACTACTTCCCCCGGAAGGTCGCCTTCCTCCAGGAGTGGGCCGTCCGGCGCCGCGAGCGGGCGACCACGGCCGCCCGCTCCGGCGATCCGTCCGCCTCGTCCCTGCGGGACGTCCTGCTCCGCTACTTCACGGAGATGGGCCGGCTCGCCGACGGCTCACGGGACGTCAGCGTCGCCGTCATCATCGGCTCGGTGCACACGACCGACATCTGGCGGAGGTCGCCCATCGCCGCCGAACTGGCCGAGTTCGTCCGCGCCGCCAAGGACACGGGCGAACTGGAACCGCACATCGACGCCGACCGCGCCGGCCTGTACCTCTCGGCCTCGTACTACGTCATCCTCACCGCGTGGGCCGTGGAGGACCCGGCCCCGTTCGACCTCACCGCCGAACTGACCACCATGGTCGACACCGTCCTGTACGGCATCCTTCCGCGGCCCAGCTAGCGGCCCGGCCGGTCGCCGGAGCGGGCCAGGGGGATCGGTGTTCGCTGGGCCGTACGTCGGCGTGGGGGCGGCGCCGGTCAGGCGGCGGTGCGTCCGGCGTCCGCCGCCAGGGTCGCGCCCGTGAGGTAGCTCGCCCGGTCCGAGGCGAGGAAGACAATCGCCTCGGCGATCTCGCGCGGGGTGGCGAGACGCCCGAGCAGGGTCGTCCCGGCGATCTGCGCGGCGCCTTCCTCGCCCATGGTGGCCAGCACCATGTCGGTTCGGGTGGGGCCCGGCGCCACGGCGTTCACCCGGACCCCGGCCGGGCTGAACTCGGCCGCCCAGGTGCGGGTCAGCGACTCCAGCGCCGCCTTGGTGGCGCTGTAGACGGAGATGCCGGGCATTCCGACCCGGGCCGCCATGGTGCTCACGTTGACGATGCTGCCGGACCCCTTGGCGATCATGCCGGGGACGAGGGCGGCGGTGAGCAGGTAGGGGGCTCGGACGTTGGCGGCGAGGGTCGCGTCGAGGGACTCGCGGGCCTGGTCCACCGTCGGCGCGACGGGGAAGGTGGCCGCGTTGTTGACCAGGACGTCCACCGGGCCCGCCGCCTCGGCGAGACGGCGGACGGCGTCCGTTTCGGTGAGGTCGGCCGCGACGAAGCGCGCCCGGCCGCCGTTCGCGATGATCTCCTCGACGACGGCGGTCCCGCGCTCGGCGCTCCGCCCGGACACCACGACCTCGGCGCCCGCCGCTGCCATCAACCGGGCCGTCTCGGCGCCGATGCCGCCGGTCGAACCGGTGATCAGTGCGACCTTGTCAGTGAATTCCATGCCGATCTCCTGCGAGAGGTCCGGTCGCGCACGGCGCCCGGAATGGGTTGTGCGACCCACCCTGCTCGGCAAAAAATGGGTTGTCCAATCCAGAATTTGTTAGGCTCGGCCCATGCCCACCTCCCTCCCCCGCAGCGGCGAGAAGAAGCTGACCCGTAAGGGCCAGGAGACCCGGCGGCGCATCGTGGCCGCGGCCGCCCAGCTCATGTACGAGCGGGGCGTCACCGAGGCGACGCTGGAGGACGTCCGCGCCGCGGCCGGGGTCAGCGGCTCGCAGATCTACCACTACTTCGCCGACAAGCAGGCCCTGCTGCTGGCGGTGATCGAGTACCAGACGGAGGCGGTGCTCGACCTCCAGCAGCCGTTCTTCCCCCGCCTCGACACCCTGGCGGGACTACGGCAGTGGCGGGACGCCCTGGTGGAGTACCAGCTGCGGTTGCAGTGCCGCGGCGGCTGCCCGCTCGGCTCCCTGGGCAGCGAGGTCGCCGAGACGAACCCGGAGGCGCGGCTCGCGGTGGCCTCGGGGTTCCTGCGGTGGGAGTCCGCCATCCGCGAGGGCCTGAACGCCATGCACGCCCGCGGAGAACTCACCGCCGACCCCGACGACCTCGCCCTCGCCACCCTCGCCGCCCTCCAGGGCGGTCTCCTCCTCACCCAGCTGCAACGCCGGGTCAGGCCCCTGGAAGTGGCGCTCGACGCGATGCTCGACCGGATCGAGTCGAGCCTGCGGCGGCCCTGACGCCCGGCGCGCGAAGCCTCAGTGGGCCGAACCCGACAGCTGGAGGCCGATGACGCCCATGATGACGAGGCTGATCGAGACGATCTTCAGGACCGAGACCAGGTCGCCGAGGAAGATCATCCCGTAGATCGCGGTGCCCGCCGCGCCGATGCCGGTCCAGACGGCGTAGGCCGGGCCCACGTCGAGTTTGCGCAGGGAGAGGGTCAGCAGGCCGAAGCTGCCGAGGGCGAACGCGGCGAACGCGACCGTCGGCCAGAGCCGGGTGAACCCGTGCGACAGCTTCAGGCAGACGGCGAAGCCGGTCTCGAGCAGTCCCGCGACGATGACCAGCAGCCACGCCATGTGCTGTTCCTCCCGTTGTGCGGCTCGGTGCGATTATGCACTTACCGGCCTCCGCCACCGGCAAACAACGCGGAGGTCGGCCGCCTTCCGGGCAACGGGTGCGGCGCGTCGCCGCGGGCGCGGAGGCCAGGCGGGTCGCACGGGTCGGCGGAGGGTCAGTCGCCCTCCGTGCGCTCCCGCGTCGACAGCAGCCGCCGCAGCGAGTAGAGCCGCGCGGGGTCCGCGTGCCCGTCCGCCACCCACGCGTCCAGCGCGCAGTCCGGCTCGTCGTGGCTGCACGCGCGCGGACAGCCCACCGTGCCCGGCTCCAGGTCCGGGAAGGCGTGGATCACCCGGGACGGGTCGATGTGCGCGAGACCGAACGACCGGATGCCCGGGGTGTCGATCACCCACTCGTCCGCGCCGCGCAGCGGCAGGGCGAGCGCCGAGGTGGTGGTGTGCCGGCCGCGGCCCGTGACCGCGTTGACATGGCCGGTCACGCGCCGCCGCTCCTCCGGGACCAGCGCGTTGACCAGCGTCGTCTTGCCGACGCCGGAGTGGCCGACGAAGGCGGTGACCCGCCCGGTCAGGAACTCCCGCACCCGGTCCGCCGCGTCCCCCTTCTCCAGCTCGTCCCGGCTGGTGACGACGTACGGGATGTCGAGGTCGCCGTACAGCTCCAGCAGGGCATCCGGCGGGGCCAGGTCCGACTTGGTCATCACCAGCAGGGGCTCCAGGCCGCCGTCGAAGGCCGCGACCAGACAGCGGTCGATGAGCCGGGGGCGCGGCTCGGGGTCGGCCAGGGCGGTGACGATCGCCAGCTGGTCGGCGTTGGCGACGACGACCCGCTCGTACGGGTCGTCGTCGTCGGCGGTGCGGCGCAGCACCGACGTGCGCTCCTCGATGCGGACGATCCGCGCGAGGGTGTCCTTCGCCCCGGACAGGTCCCCGACCAGGGCGACCCGGTCGCCGACGACGGCCGCCTTGCGGCCCAGCTCGCGGGCCTTCATCGCCGTCACGATCCGGTCGTCGACCAGGACTGTCAGCCGCCCCCGGTCCACGGTGAGGACCATGCCCCAGGAGGCGTCCTCGTGCTTGGGCCGGATGCTGGTCCGGGGCCGGTTCCCCTTGCGGTTGGGCCGCGAGCGGATGTCGTCCTCGTCGGTGTGCTTGCCGTAGCGGCGCATCGCGGAACCCCTACGCCCCGAGCATCCCGGTCCACAGCTCGGGGAAGTCGGGCAGGGTCTTCGCGGTCGTCGCCACGTTCTCGATCTGCACGCCCTCCACCGCCAGCCCGATGATCGCGCCGGCCGTGGCCATGCGGTGGTCGTCGTAGGTGTGGAAGATCCCGCCGTGCAGCCGCCGCGGGCGGATGTGCAGGCCGTCGGCGGTCTCGGTGACGTCGCCGCCCAGCTCGTTGATCTCCTTGGTGAGCGCGGCCAGCCGGTCCGTCTCGTGCAGCCGCAGGTGCGCCACGCCCCGCAGCGTCGACGGGGAGTCCGCGAGGGCGGCGACGGCCGCGATGCCCGGGGTCAGCTCGCCGACGTCCGAGAGGTCGACGTCGATGCCGTGGATCGCGCCCGACCCGGTGAACACCAGGCCGTAGTCGGCCAGTTCGCAGGAACCGCCCATCTCGGTGAAGATCTCCCGCAGCCGGTCACCCGGCTGGGTGGTGCGCTCCGGCCAGTCCGGTACGACGACCCGGCCGCCGGTGACCAGCGCCGCCGCCAGGAACGGCTGGGCGTTGGACAGGTCGGGCTCGATCGTCAGGTCCCGGCCGAGCAGCGCGCCCGGCGTGACCCGCCAGACGTTGGGCTCGCCGCCCGACTCCGGGGTGTCCACCTGGGCGCCCACCGCGCGCAGCATGTCCACCGTCATCCGGATGTGCGGCAGCGAGGGCAGCGTGGCGCCGGTGTGCCGGACCTCGACGCCCTGGTTGAAGCGCGGCCCGGACAGCAGCAGCGCGCTCACGAACTGGGAGGACGAGGAGGCGTCCACGTCCACGGGGCCGCCGTCCAGCGCGCCCCCGCCGTGCACGGTCAGCGGCAGCGCGCCCCGGCCGTCGTCGTCGATGCGGGCGCCGAGCACGCGCAGGGCGTCGATGACACCGGTCAGGGGCCGCTCGTAGGAGCGGGGGTCGCCGTCGAAGCGGATGGGGCCGTCGGCCAGCGCGGCGACCGGCGGCAGGAAGCGCATCACGGTGCCCGCGTTGCCGACGTCGACGGTGGCCGGGCCGCGCAGGCCCGCCGGGAGGACCCGCCAGGCCTCGCCGGTGCCGTCGGGGCCGACGCCCTCCTCGATGCCGACGCCCATCGCGCGCAGCGCCGCCGCCATCAGCAGCGTGTCGCGCGAGCGCAGCGGGCGGCGCAGCCAGCCCGGCTCGGAGGCGAGCGCGGCGAGGACCAGGGCACGGTTGGTCACCGACTTGGACCCCGGTACGTGGACGGTCGCGTCGACGGTCCCGCGCGCGTGCGGGGCGGGCCAGAGGGCGGTGTGGGCGGGGTTCGGGGCCATGGCCCCACTTTATAAGCAGGCCAGGCATCGAGTGCCGCGCCGTCGGGGGCGAGCGGGGCAAAGACCGGGGGCAAGGGCGGCCGGTGACGGCGCGTGCCGACGGCACGCGCCACTGCTCATGCCTCCCGTCGGCCCGGCCCCACCCTCACCACGGCTCCCGGCCCGGCCCGCCGCACCGCTCCTGGCCCGGCCCGCCGCACCGCGGTCGCCGACCGGGTCGCCCCGCCACGGGTCCCCGTCTCACAGCCCCAGCAGCCAGCGCCCCCCGCCGAGCAGCGCGCACAGGGACACCGCGTGGAAGAGGAACAGCCACAGGCCCGCCGGGACGTGGGTCAGCCGGGACAGCTGGTCGGCGTCCGAGTCGCCCGCCCCGCCGCGCGACCGCTTCGCCTGGAGTTCGAAGGCCGGGCGCACCCCGCCGAGCAGCAGGAACCACACCACGGCGTACGCGAACGCGGCCTGCACCTGCGGTCCGGCCAGCCAGGACACCACCAGGAACGTGCCGCCGGTCAGCACCACCGTCAGCGCCCCGTAGGCGTTGCGGATCATCACCAGCATCGCCAGCAGCAGCGCGGTCGCCGCCCACAGCAGCAGCGTGATGCGGCCCGCGCCGAGCAGGGCCGCCCCGCCGAGGCCCAGCAGCGGCGGCGCGGTGTACCCGGCCGCCGCGGTGAGGATCATGCCGAGGCCGTGCGGCTTGCCCCGGCTCACGGTCAGGCCGCTGGTGTCGGAGTGCAGGCGTATCCCGGTCAGGGTGCGGCCGGTCAGCAGCGCGACCAGGCCGTGGCCGCCCTCGTGCGCGATGGTGATCGCGTTGCGCGACAGCCGCCACAGCCCGTGCGGGACCACGACGACCAGCGCGGCGGCGAGGGTGGCGATCACCACCCACAGGTCCGGTGCGGACTGGGTGCCGGTGAGCCGGTCCCAGAGGTCGGGCAACGCGGTGACGGCGGCGATGCTGGCCATGTTCGGAGCGGGCCCCTTCTCGTCCGGCGGAGTCTGGCAGTGTGGCACGTATGTGCGGACGGTATGCAGCGAGTCGTGGTCCCGAGGACCTGGCGGGGATCTTCGAGGTCGAGCGGTGGGAGCCCGAGGAGACCCTCGCGCCCGACTACAACGTGGCGCCCACCAAAGAGGTCCACGCGATCCTGGACCGCCCTCTGAAGGACGCGGACGACAAGCGTCCGGTTCGCCAGCTGCGGAAGCTGCGCTGGGGGCTCGTCCCGTCGTGGGCCAAGAGCCCCGAGGGCGCCGCCCGGATGATCAACGCGCGCGCCGAGACCGTCCACGAGAAGCCGTCGTACCGCCGCGCCTTCGCCGCCCGGCGCTGCGTGCTGCCCGCCGACGGCTACTACGAGTGGGTCACCGGGCAGCAGGAGCGCGACCTGGAGGTCGAGGGGAAGAAGAAGCGGCCCCGCAAGCAGCCCTACTTCGTGCTCCCGGCCGACGGCTCGGTCTTCGCGATGGCCGGGCTGTACGAGTTCTGGCGGGACCGGACCCTCCCCGACGACCATCCGCAGGCCTGGTGGGTGACCTGCTCGGTCCTCACCACCGAGGCCGAGACGAGCCCCCTCGCGGTCTCCCCGGCCGACGGCCCCCGCGCGCTCGCCGACATCCACCCCCGGATGCCGCTGATGCTCACCCCCGACCGCTGGGACGCCTGGCTCGACCCGTCCCGGACGGACGTCGAGGACCTGCGCTCCCTCCTCGCGCCGCCCCCGGAGGGCCTGATGCGGGCCTATCCCGTCTCCACCGCGGTCAGCAACGTCCGCAACAACGGGCCGGAGCTGCTGAAGGAGCTGGAGGGCCCCGAGGAGGGCACACTCTTCTGATGTGACGGAAGAGACAGGCGCGACAGGCACGACGGGTGCGGCAGGCGTGGCGGATGCGGCAGGCGCGGCGGGCGCGACGGATGCGGAAGGTGCTGCGGAAGCGGCACACGCGACGGGCGCGGCAGGAGTGACAGCGGGTGTGGCGGAGGTCGTCGAGACCGACGCCGGTCCCGCCCGGATCACCTGGCACCGCGCCGCCCGCCCCCGCCTCGTCCTGGCCGTGAGCCACGGCGCGGGCGGCGGCATCGACGCCCGCGACCTGCGCGCCCTCGCCGCCGTCCTCCCCGGACACGGCGTCAGCGTCGCCCTCGTGGAACAGCCCTGGCGGGTGGCGGGCAAGAAGGTGGCACCCGCGCCGAAGACCCTCGACACCGGCTGGCGCGGCATCTGGCCCCACGTCACCCGGCCCGGCCTGCCCGTGATCTCCGGCGGCCGGTCGGCGGGCGCGCGCGTGGCCTGCCGTACGGCCGCCGGACTCGGCGCGCACGCCGTGCTCGCGCTCAGCTTCCCGCTGCACCCGCCGGGGCGGCCCGAGAAGTCCCGCGCCGCCGAACTCCTCGGCGCGGGTGTGCCCACCCTCGTCGTCCAGGGCGGCAACGACCCCTTCGGGACACCCGCCGAGTTCCCCGACGGACCGTTCGACCTCGTCGAAGTGCCGTACGGGGACCACGGGTTCGCCGTCCCCAAGCGGGCCCCGACCACCGAGGGGCAGGCCCTGGAGATCATCACGGCCGGGGTCGCGCGCTGGGCCGCCGCCCTCCCGGCGGGCGCCTCCGGCCGGTGACGGCGCGCAGGGCGGCGCGCGGGACGGCGTACCGGGAAGGCCCGGCACGGCCCGGGTAAAGGGAGGGGAATGTTGCGGCGGAGGTCGCTGTTGAGGCGAACAGAAGTGCTGAGGCGGTGTCCCGCCGAAAGCACCGCACACACGTCGTGGGAGAGGAAGTCCGCCGCATGGGTTCCACCGTCTGCCCGCCCGCCACCCCGCCCCGTCCGGTGGGGGCGCCGCGCCCGGCAGAGACCGATCCGAGCCGCGGCAGCCGCGCCGACCTGGACTGGACGGTGCTGCACGCGGCCAAGACCGCCCCGCTTCGAGCGGCGGGCGGTGCGGGTAGTCGTCTATCCTCCGATTCGAGTGGGACCGGTCTCGGCCCCACCCGGGATCTTGAGGAGGTGGGTCCGGTCACCGGTACCGACGCAGGGACCGACAACGGCCAGGCGGAGCCCGAGGGCCAGGGCGGCGGCGCGACCAGAGACACGGAGTCGACCGCCGAGCGCAGCGCGCGCTTCGAGCGGGACGCGCTGGAGTTCCTCGACCAGATGTACTCGGCCGCGCTGCGCATGACGCGCAACCCGGCCGACGCCGAGGACCTGGTGCAGGAGACGTACGCCAAGGCGTACGCGTCCTTCCACCAGTTCCGCGAGGGCACCAACCTCAAGGCCTGGCTGTACCGGATTCTGACCAACACCTTCATCAACTCGTACCGCAAGAAGCAGCGCGAACCCCAGCGCAGCGCGGCCGAGGAGATCGAGGACTGGCAGCTGGCGCGGGCCGAGTCCCACATGTCCACGGGGCTGCGCTCCGCCGAGTCGCAGGCGCTCGACCACCTGCCCGACTCGGACGTGAAGGAAGCGCTCCAGGCGATCCCGGAGGAGTTCCGGATCGCCGTGTATCTCGCGGATGTCGAGGGCTTTGCCTACAAGGAGATCGCGGACATCATGGGGACACCCATCGGTACGGTGATGTCCCGCCTGCACCGTGGCCGCCGTCAACTGCGCGGCATGCTGGAGGACTACGCCCGCGAGCGCGGACTGGTCCCGGCCGGTGCGGGAGAGTCGAACGAAGCGAAAGGCTCGGGCTCATGAGCTGCGGAGAGCCGCACGAGACGGACTGCGGCGAGGTACTCGACCACCTCTACGAGTTCCTCGACAGTGAGATGCCGGACGTCGATCGCGACAAGTTCAAGCAGCACTTCACGGAGTGCTCGCCGTGCCTGGAGAAGTACGGGCTCGAAGAGGCCGTGAAGAAGCTCGTCAAGCGCTGCTGCGGCTCCGACGACGTGCCGAGCGACCTGCGGTCCAAGGTGATGGGCCGGCTGGAGCTGATCCGCTCCGGTCAGGCCGTGCCCGAGCACGACGTGACCGCCGGACCGCAGGGGCCTTGAGATCCGTAGGGGTCCTGGAGTACCCGTAGGGGTCCCGGACAGAGGTCCTGAGGGGCGCCCGTAGGACGCTTGTGACGCGCCCGGCTCCGTCGTCACCCGAATGTGCTAATCCCCCGCTGATCTCCGCGCCGCCGCCGCGCGCCGCCCTAGGCTCCTGAGCCTGGAGCGCGCGTACGGCGGCGCGCGCGGTCGGGGGAGGGCGGCATGGAGGGCATTCCGGTACGGGCGCGGGTCTGCGTCGCCGGTGCCGCGCTCGGCGCGCTCTGCTGCCTGGCCCCGCTGCCGGCCGAACCGCCGTCCTGGTGGGCGGTCGTCCTGCTGGCCGCGCTCTACGCGGGCGGCGAGCGCGTCGCCCGCCGCCGCTTCGCCGGCACCCTCTACCCCGTGCTGCTCGCCGGGGCCTTCCTGCTGCCGCCCGCCGCCGCGGCGCTCGTCCCGCTGCCGGGCGCGCTGACCGCGCCGGGGGAGCGGCGACCGTGCCTGGTCCGCCGGGTGTGGCGCGCCGCGCACCTCATGATCGGCGTCTGGGCCGCCTCCGCCGTGTACGGCGTGCTCGGCGGCCGGGACGACGGGCCCGCCGCCGGTCTGCCGCACGCGCTGGCGCCCGCCGCCGTCGCCGTCCTCGTCTTCTGCCTGGCGCTGGCCGCCCTGGACGGCGGCATCCTCGCCCTCGCCGAGGGCCTGCCGCTGTGGCGGGGGGCGCGCGACCTCTTCCTGCGCTCCCTGGCACCCGTAGGGGTGCACGGGCTGGCGGGCCTGATGATGGCCGTCCTGTGGCGCAGCCCCTACGGGCCGGTCGCCGCGCTGCTGGTGCTGTTCCCGATGGGCGTCTCCTGGTGGGTGTTCGCCCAGTACCACCGTGAGCGCGCCGCCCACCGGGCCACCATCCGCGCCCTGGTCCAGGCCGTCGACCTCAAGGACGGCTACACCCGCGGGCACGGCGAGCGGGTCGGCCAGGCCTCGATGCTCATCGCCCGCGAACTGGGCCTGCCCGACGACCGGGTCGAGACCCTGCGCCTCGCGGGCATCCTGCACGACGTCGGCAAGCTCGGCGTCCCCACCCGGCTGCTGCGCAAGGACGGTCCGCTGACCCCCGAGGAGCGCCGCGTGATCGAGCTGCACCCCGAGTACGGGCACGAGATCACCCGCGGCATCTCCTTCCTCGGCGACGCCCGCTCCGCGATCCTCCACCACCACGAACGCATGGACGGCGGCGGCTACCCCTACGGGCTGTCCGGGGGTCAGATCCCGGAGTCCGCGCGGGTGGTGGCGGTCGCCGACGCCTTCGACGCGATGACCTCCACCCGCTCCTACAGCAGGGCCCGGCCCGTCCCGGTGGCCCTCGCGGAGCTGGAGCGGTGCGCGGGAGCGCAGTTCGACCCGCGGATGGTCGCCGCCCTCGTCCGGGTGATCGCCCGCGACGGCTGGCACCCGGTGGTGACCGCCGACGAGACCCACCCGTCCGTCCCCGCCCAGACCGCCGCGGCCACCCGGGCCGCGGAGACCGCGCGGACCGGCCGCACCCGCGCCCCCGCCCGCCCCGGAGCCCACCGATGACCCGCCCCCCGACGACCCCGACCACCGGGCCCCGCGACAGCGCCACGGGCACCGCCCCCGCCACCAGCGCCGCCAGTGGCACCCGCACCGCCCCCGCCACCGCCCCCGCCACCTCCTTAGACATCGACGCCGACCCCGACCTCGACCCCCGCACCCTCTACGCCGCCTCCCCGGGCGCGCACCCCCCGCCTGCCTCCCGTGCGCCCCTTCTCGCCCTGCGCGCCGCCGCCGCGCTCCTCGTCGCCGTCTGCCTCCTCCTCACCCTCCGGGACGGGGTCCGGGAGGGGTCCGTCGCGCTCGCCTTCGGCACGTTCGTCGCCCTCGGTGAGCTGATCCGCTGGAGCGGCCGGGTCCCCGGACTGCGCGAGGCCGCGCCGCTCGGCGCCGCCGGGTCCCTCGCGTACGCCCTGCTCGGCGAGCACGCCGGGCACGCCACCCACCACGGGGTCGCGCAGGTCGTCGCCGTGGTGGCCGCCGCCGCGCTGCTCGGCAGCGTGCCGCATCTCGCGCGCGGCGAAGGCCCCGTCACGGACCACCTGGTGCGCCGCGTCCTCTCCGTCGGCTTCGCCGCCGTCTGCTTCCAGCCGCTGTACAACCGGGGCGCCTTCGACGACGGGAGCGGACCGGCGTACGCGCTGCTCCTGCTGGCGCTGCTCGTCCTCACCACGCTCTGCGACGCCGTGGTCGCCGCCGCCCTCGCCCACGCCCGCACCGGCTGGCCGTTCGCCCCGCTCCTGCGCGACCAGGTGCGGTCCGTGCCCGGCATCGGCTCGGCCGTCTGCGCGACCGGCGCGGCGATGGCGCTCGCGGTCGCCGTGGTGGGCCTGTGGGCGCTGCCCGTGTTCTCGGTGCCGCTGCTGCTCACCCAGCTCTCCCTGCGCCGGTACGCCGCCGCCCGCGCCACCTACCGGCAGACCATCGCCTCCCTGGCCCGCGCCACCGAGATCGCCGGGTACACCCCGGCCGGGCACGCCCGCCGGGTCGCCGTGCTCTGCCAGGCCGTCGGCCGGGACCTGCGGCTGACCGGGCCGCAGCTGACCGTGCTGGAGTACGCGGCGCTGATGCACGACATCGGCCAGCTCAGCCTCGTCGACCCGGTCCCGGCGGGCGCCACGGCCGGGCTCCCGCAGGAGGAGCAGCGCCGGATCGCCCTGCTGGGCGGCGCCGTCGTCCGCCGGACCGGGGCGGACGCGCGGGTCGCCGCGGTGGTCGAGCGGCAGGCCGACCCCTGCGCCGAGCAGCCGGTGGCCGCCCGGATCGTGCGGGTGGTCAACGCGTACGAGGAGAAGGTCCGCGACGCCGGGCCGGGCGGGCCGCTCACCGCCCTGGAGGAACTGCGCCTGGGGACGGGCGGCACCTACGCGCCGGAGGTGGTCGAAGCCCTGGCCAGGGTCCTGTCCCGGGGCGGTCTGACCCTGCCCGCCGGTGGGTAACCGATGGGTAATGAGCGGCCTTCCAGCCCCACGTGGTTGGATGCGAGGGAGAGAGTGTCCGGGGGCACTGGCCAGCCCACACCACGGAACTGGCAGGCGGGAATCGTGAGGATCTTCGGCAAGGGACGGCACCGGCCCTCCGCCTCCTGGCGGCAGGCCACCGACCGCGCGTTCACACTCATCGGCGACGGCCGGTACGAGGACGCGGGGGCGCTCCTGACCCGGGCGGCCGATCTGGAGCCCTGGCTCTCGGAGTCCTGGTTCAACCTCGCCCTGCTGCACAAGTTCCGGCACGACTGGGAGCAGGCGCGCGCCGCCGGGCTGCGCGCCGTCGCCCTGCTCGACCGGGAGACCGGCGCCCCCGACTGGTGGAACGTCGGCATCGCCGCCACCGCCCTCCAGGACTGGCCGCTGGCCCGCCGCGCCTGGCAGGCGTACGGGCTGCACGTCCCCGGCGGTGCCACCACCGTCGGGGAGCCCGCCGGGATGGAGCTGGGCAGCGCCGCCGTACGGCTGTCGCCCGAGGGCGAGGCCGAGGTGGTGTGGGGCCGCAGGCTGGACCCGGCGCGGATCGAGGTGCTGTCGATCCCGCTGCCGTCCTCCGGGCGCCGCTGGGGCGAGGTCGTCCTGCACGACGGGGTGCCGCACGGCGAGCGGACCACGTCCGCCGGGCACTCCTATCCGGTGTTCGACGAGATCGAGCTGTGGGCGCCGTCGCCGGTGCCGACCTGGGTGGTGCTGCTGGAGGCGGCCACCGAGGCCGACCGCGACGCCCTGGAGCAGCTGGCCGCCGACGCGGGCTTCGCCGCCGAGGACTGGTCGTCCTCCGTACGGCTGCTGTGCCGGATGTGTTCCGAGTCGCGGATGCCGTCCGACGAGGGCGACGGCGAGCACCTCGACCCGCACGACCACAGCGAGCCGGGGCACCCCGGACCGCTCGGGCACCGCACCGACGGCCAGCTGTGGGTCCCCGAGCGGGAGTGCGGGGTGGCCGCCCCGGCCGCCCTGGTGCGGGGGCTGCTGGACGGCTGGGTCGCCGACAGCCCCGACTCCCGCGACTGGCGCGACCTCGAAGAGGTCTGCTGAGCGAAACCCCGGCCGAGCGCACCCCCGGCGAGGCCCCCGTACCCTGTAGCAGCACGCGGACCCCCCGAACAGCCGGTCCCGTCCCCTCACATCCCCCGTTTTTC
Source organism: Streptomyces sp. NPDC091281 (assembly GCF_044757425.1). Lineage (NCBI taxonomy): Bacteria > Bacillati > Actinomycetota > Actinomycetes > Kitasatosporales > Streptomycetaceae > Streptomyces > Streptomyces sp. NPDC091281. The sequence goes on from NZ_JBIVUY010000002.1 coordinate 619,003, forward strand.
CAGGAAGGCACACGTCGGTCATGGCGCAGCAGGACACCGATCAGCAGCACGCGGGCGTGCTCCCCGTGGACGACGAGGGTTACGTCGTCGACACCGGGGAGACCGAGGAGCGCGAGACGGCCTGGCGCGAGGCCGGGACCTCCCGGCCCATCACCGTGGTCGGCAACCCGGTGCTGCACAGGGAGTGCAAGGACGTCACCGAGTTCGGCGACGAGCTGCGGCAGCTGGTGGCGGACATGTTCGCCTCGCAGCGCACCGCCGAGGGCGTGGGCCTGGCCGCCAACCAGATCGGCGTCGACCGCAAGGTCTTCGTCTACGACTGCCCCGACGACGAGGGCGCCCGCCACGTCGGAGTGATCTGCAACCCGAAGCTGGTCGAACTGCCCGCCGAGCGGCGCCGGTTGGACGACAGCAACGAGGGCTGCCTCTCGGTGCCGACCGCGTACGCGCCGCTGGCCCGGCCCGACTACGCCGAGGTGACCGGTCAGGACGAGTACGGCAACCCGATCCGGGTCCGCGGCACCGGATACTTCGCTCGGTGTTTGCAGCACGAGACCGACCACCTGTACGGGTACCTCTACATCGACCGGCTCTCCAAGCGTGAACGCAAGGACGCGCTGCGGCAGATGGCCGAGAACACGCCCCGCTACCCCGTGGTCGCCAACGACTGAGCCCCGCCGCCCGCTCCGCCCACGGCGCCCGGCCCGGAACCCCTCCGGCCGGGCGTCGTTCGTATGTCCGACGCACGTTCGATCGCTTATGCACATCTGCTGATCCGTAACAAGTCACGCAAGGGTGGATTCTCGGCATGTCGGGGTAGTGAATGAAGCAAATCCGTTCCCAGAACGGTCAGTTGTGGTGCTGAATGGGAAGTGCGGGGATACGCAACGGCGCACGCCCGGCACGGCGGGAGGGGCGTGCGCCCACTGGCGGCTGAGAGGGGTTGTTCGTGCCAGCTTTCCCATACAGCACCACATGCAGCACCACGGCGACGGTGACCGCGATCGCGGTTCCTCCCTCGCTCGCTCTTCCGGTCATCGAGAGGGCCTTTCCCCGGCAACTGCATCCTTATTGGCCGCGGTTGCAGGAGAGGACCCGCTCGTGGCTGCTGAAAATGCGGCTGATGCCGGCGGACAAGGTCGCGGAATATGCCGACGGCCTTTGCTACACGGATCTGATGGCGGGGTACTACCTCGGCGCGCCCGACGAGGTGCTCCAGGCCGTCGCCGACTACAGCGCGTGGTTCTTCGTCTGGGACGACCGCCACGACCGTGACGTCGTCCACGGCCGGGCCGGTGCCTGGCGGGAGCTGAAACTCCGCCTGCACGCGGCCCTGGACGCCCCGCGCGACCACCTGGACCACGAGGACCCGCTGGTCGCCGGGCTCGCGGAGAGCGTGGGCCGGCTGTTCTCCTTCCTCCCCGAGACGTGGAACGCGCGGTTCGCCCGTCACTTCCACGCCGTCATCGAGGCGTACGACCGGGAATTCCAGAACCGGGTGGACGGACGGATTCCCACGGTCGAGGAGTATCTCGCGCTAAGGCGGCTCACGTTCGCGCACTGGATCTGGACCGACCTTCTCGAACCGAGTGCGGGACGCGAACTCCCGGACACGGTGCGGAAGAACCCGTCCTTTCGGCGGGCGGCCCTGCTGAGTCAGGAATTCGCCGCCTGGTACAACGACCTCTGCTCGCTCCCCAAAGAACTGGCGGGCGACGAGGTCCACAATCTCGGCATCAGTCTCATCACCCATCAGGGACTGACCCTCGAAGAAGCGATCGAGGAACTCAGGCGGCGCATCGAGGAATGCATATCCGCATTCCTCTCCGCGGAACAGGACGTCTTACGCATGGCCGACCGTCTCGCCGACGGTACGGCCCACGGGGACGAATTGGCCGCCGCGGTACGGGCCTGTCTCGGGAACATGCGGAACTGGTTCAGTTCCGTCTACTGGTTCCACCACGAGTCCGGCCGGTACATGGTCGACAGCTGGGACGACCGCGCCACGCCCCCGTACGTCAACAACGAAGCGGCAGGTGAGAAATGACCGTCGAGTCGGTGCGGCCCACGACGCCCCACGCACCGGGGACATCCGAACCGCCGGTGGCCGGAGGCGGGGTTCCGCTTCTCGGCCACGGCTGGAAGCTGGCCCGCGACCCGCTGGCCTTCATGAACCGGCTGCGCGCCCACGGCGACGTGGTGCGCCTCAAGCTCGGCCCCAAGACGGTGTACGCCGTCACGTCGCCCGCCCTCACCGGGGCGCTGGCCCTCAGCCCCGACTACATCATCTCCGGGCCCCTCTGGGAGTCCCTGGAGGGCCTGCTCGGCAAGGAGGGCGTGGCCACCGCCAACGGCCCGCTCCACCGCCGCCAGCGGCGCACCATCCAGCCCGCGTTCCGGCTCGACGCGATCCCCGCCTACGGTCCGATCATGGAGGAGGAGACGCACGCGCTCGCCGAGCGCTGGAAGAACGGCGCCACGATCGACGCCACCTCGGAGTCGTTCCGCATCGCCGTGCGGGTCGCCGCCCGCTGCCTGCTGCGCGGACAGTTCATGGACGAACGGGCCGAGCGGCTGTGCGTCGCGCTCGCCAGCGTCTTCCAAGGTATGTACCACCGCATGGTCGTACCGCTCGGACCGCTCTACAGGCTGCCGCTTCCGGCCAACCGTGAATTCAACAGGGCACTGGCCGATTTGCATCTCCTGGTCGACGAGATCATCGCCGAACGCCGGGAAAGCGGTCAAAGGCCGGACGATTTGCTGACGGCATTGCTGGAGGCGACGGACGACGACGGGAACCCCATCGGGGAACAGGAGATCCACGACCAGGTGGTCGCGATACTCACCCCCGGAAGCGAAACCATCGCGTCCACGATCATGTCGCTGCTGCTCGTTCTCGCGGATCACCCGGAACAGGCCGACAAAGTCCGCGACGAGGTCGACGCCCTCACCGGAGGACGCCCTGTCGCATTCGGCGACGTGCGCGAGCTGCCCCACACCAACAACGTCGTCGTCGAGACGATGCGTTTGCGTCCCGCCGTATGGATATTGACGCGGCGGGCGGTCACCGACACCGAACTCGGTGGCTATCGCATTCCGGCCGGGGCCGACATCATCTACAGCCCCTACGCCATCCAGCGCGACCCGCTCTCCTACGACCGGCACCTGGAGTTCGACCCCGACCGCTGGCTTCCCGAACGGTCGGTGGACATCCCCAAGTACGCCATGCGGCCGTTCAGCGTGGGCAACCGCAAGTGCCCCAGCGACCACTTCTCGATGGCCCTGCTCACGCTGGTCACCGCCGTGCTCGCCGGGACGTTCCGCTTCGAGCAGGTCCCCGGTTCGGTGGACGCGACCCGCGTGGGCATCACGCTGCGTCCCCAGCGGCTGCTGCTGAAGCCGGTCCCGCGCTGAGCGACCGGCGCCCGCCGGCGTGCGGTCAGGCGGCCTCCGGGCCCCGGAACGTACGCCGGTAGGCGTTCGGGGTGGTGTCGAGCGCCCGGACGAACTGATGGCGCAGCGCCGCCGCCGTGCCGAACCCGGTGCGCCAGGCGATCGCGTCCACCGTCTCGTCCGTCGCCTCCAGCAGCCGCTGGGCGAGCAGCACGCGCTGGCGCAGAATCCAGCGGTAGGGCGTGGTGCCCGTCTCCTGCTGGAAGCGACGGGCGAAGGTGCGCGGCGCCATGTGGGCGCGGGCGGCGAGCTGCTCGACCGTGACCTCCTGGTCGAGGTGCTGCTCCATCCACCCGAGGACCTCCCCGACCGTGTCGCAGGGCGCGGCGGGCAGCGGGCGCTCGATGTACTGGGCCTGCCCGCCGTCCCGGTGCGGCGGCACGACCATCCGCCGGGCGATCCGGTTGGCCACCTCCGGCCCCTGCTCCTTGCGCACCAGGTGCAGACAGGCGTCGATCCCGGCGGCGGTCCCGGCCGAGGTGATCACCGGGTCCTCGTCGACGTACAGCACGTCGGGCTCGACGGTCACCCGCGGGTACATGCGGGCCAGCTGGTCGGCGTGCCGCCAGTGCACCGCGCACCGGCGTCCGTCCAGCAGACCGGCCGCGGCCAGCACGAACGCGCCCGAGCAGACGCTCAGCACCCGTGTGCCCCGGTCCACGGCCCTGCGCAGCGCGTCCAGCATCGCCGGCGGGTACTCCCGGACCGCGTAGGTCTCCCCGGCCGGCACCGCGATGAGGTCGGCCGTCTCCAGCCGGTCCAGTCCGTGCGCGACGCCCACGGTGAACCCGGCGTGGGTGGTCAGCGTCGGGCCCTCGGCGGAGGCGACGGCGAAGTCGTAGACCGGCAGGCCCTCGTCGCTGCGGTCGATGCCGAAGACCTCGCAGACGACCCCCAGTTCGAAGGGGTGGACACCGTTGAGCAGGATCACGGCCACGTTCTGGAGCATGCGTCCAGTGTGCACCCGAGCTGGCAGGAATTTGAAGGTGTGCGGCAGTACTGCCACTGTCAGGAGTGTCGGGGCGGTACGAAACTTACGGCATGAACACGAACGCACTCACGGCAATCGCCACCGCCCTGACCGTCCTCGTCGTCTTCCTCCTCCTCATGGCTCCGGCGCTCGTGGGACTGCGCCACGAGCGCCGGATCGACCGCCAACTGGCGGCGGCGGAGCGGGGGGAGGACCGGAGCCCCGAAGGGGCCTCGGCTCAGAACTCCTCGTCCAGGTCCACGGTGCCCTCCACCGCGACCTGGTACGCCGACGGACGGCGCTCGAAGAAGTTGGTCAGCTCCTGAACACCCTGGAGCTCCATGAAGGAGAACGGGTTCTCCGAGCCGTACACCGGGGCGAAGCCTAGGCGGACGAGCCGCTGGTCGGCGACGCACTCCAGGTACTGGCGCATCGACTCGGTGTTCATGCCCGGCAGGCCGTCACCGCACAGGTCGCGCCCGAACTGGAGCTCCGCCTCGACGGCACCCCGCAGCATGTCGGTGACCTGCTGCTCCAGTTCGGCGTCGAACAGCTCCGGCTCCTCCTTGCGGACGGTGTCGACGACCTCGAACGCGAAGGACATGTGCATGGTCTCGTCGCGGAACACCCAGTTGGTGCCGGTGGCGAGACCGTGCAGCAGGCCGCGGCTGCGGAACCAGTACACGTACGCGAAGGCGCCGTAGAAGAACAGGCCCTCGATGCACGCGGCGAAGCAGATCAGGTTGAGCAGGAAGCGGCGGCGGTCGGCCTTCGTCTCCAGCCGGTCCAGCTTCTCCACCGAGTCCATCCACTTGAAGCAGAACTCGGCCTTCTCGCGGATCGAGGGGATGTTCTCCACCGCGGCGAACGCGGCCGTCCGGTCCTCGGGGTCGGGCAGGTAGGTGTCCAGCAGCGTCAGATAGAACTGGACGTGCACGGCCTCCTCGAAGAGCTGCCGGCTCAGGTAGAGCCGCGCCTCGGGGGAGTTGATGTGCTTGTACAGCGTCAGCACCAGGTTGTTCGCCACGATCGAGTCACCGGTGGCGAAGAACGCCACCAGGCGGCCGATCAGGTGCTGCTCCTCCGGCGACAGCTTCGCGAGGTCGGCGACGTCCGAGTGGAGGTCGACCTCCTCCACGGTCCACGTGTTCTTGATGGCGTCCCGGTAGCGCTCGTAGAAGTCCGGGTAGCGCATGGGGCGCAGCGTCAGCTCGAAGCCCGGGTCGAGAAGGTTCTGATTGCTGGACATTACTGGCAGGCCTCGCAGGACTCGGGGTTTTCCAGGGAGCAGGCGATGGCCTCTTCGGAGGACACCTGCTGGACGGGGATGGTCTTCTCGGGCTGCGCCTGGGCCTGGGCCGCGCGCGCGATGCGGGTGGCGGGCCGGGAACGCAGGTAGTACGTCGTCTTCAGGCCCGACTTCCAGGCGTACGCGTACATCGAGGAGAGCTTGCCGATGGTCGGCGTCTCCAGGAACAGGTTCAGCGACTGCGCCTGGTCCAGGTACGGCGTCCGGGCGGCGGCCATGTCGATCAGGCCGCGCTGCGGGATCTCCCACGCCGTGCGGTACAGCGCGCGCACCTCGTCCGGGATCCACACGAAGTCCTGCACCGAGCCGTTGGCCTCGCGCAGCGCCTCACGGGTGCGGGCGTCCCACACGCCGAGGTCCTTCAGCTCCTGCACCAGGTAGGAGTTGACCTGGAGGAACTCGCCGGACAGCGTCTCGCGCTTGAACAGGTTGGACACCTGCGGCTCGATGCACTCGTACACGCCCGCGATGGACGCGATGGTGGCGGTCGGCGCGATGGCCAGCAGCAGCGAGTTGCGCATGCCGGTGGCGGCGATCCGCTCGCGCAGCGCCGCCCAGCGCTCGGGCCAGGTGAACTCGAAGCCGTAGTGGTCGGGGTGGAGCACACCGCGGGCGGTGCGGGTCTTCTCCCAGGCGGGCAGCGGGCCGTTGCGCTCGGCGAGGTCGGCGGACGCCTCGTAGGAGGCGAGCATGATCCGCTCGGCGATCCGGGTGGACAGGGCGCGCGCCTCGGGGGAGTCGAACGGCAGCCGCAGCTTGAAGAAGACGTCCTGGAGGCCCATCGCGCCCAGACCCACCGGACGCCAGCGGGAGTTGGAGCGGCCCGCCTGCTCGGTCGGGTAGAAGTTGATGTCGACGACCCGGTCGAGGAAGGTGACCGCGGTGCGCACGGCCTCGTCCAGCCGCTCCCAGTCGATGTCGCCGCCGGTCACGAACGCGCCGAGGTTGACCGAGCCGAGGTTGCAGACCGCGGTCTCGCCGTCGTCGGTTACCTCCAGGATCTCCGTGCAGAGGTTGGAGGAGTGGACGACGTGTCCGGCCTCGGCCGTCTGGTTGGCGGTGCGGTTGGCGGCGTCCTTGAACGTCATCCAGCCGTTGCCGGTCTGCGCGAGGGTGCGCATCATGCGGCCGTACAGCTCACGGGCCGGGATGGTCTTCCTGGCGAGGCCGTCCGCCTCGGCCTTGCGGTAGGCGGCGTCGAACTCCTCGCCCCACAGGTCGACCAGGTCGGGCACGTCGGCCGGGGAGAACAGCGACCACTGCTCGTCGGCGTTGACGCGGCGCATGAACTCGTCGGGCACCCAGTGCGCGAGGTTCAGGTTGTGCGTACGGCGGGCGTCCTCACCGGTGTTGTCCCGCAGCTCCAGGAACTCCTCGATGTCGGAGTGCCAGGTCTCCAGGTAGACCGCGGCGGCGCCCTTGCGCCGCCCGCCCTGGTTCACGGCGGCGACGGAGGCGTCCAGCGTCTTGAGGAACGGCACGATGCCGTTGGAGTGCCCGTTGGTGCCGCGGATCAGCGAACCGCGGGAGCGGATGCGGGAGTAGGACAGGCCGATGCCGCCGGCGTGCTTGGAGAGGCGGGCCACCTGGTGGTAGCGGTCGTAGATGGAGTCCAGCTCGTCCTTGGGGGAGTCGAGGAGGTAGCAGGACGACATCTGGGGGTGCCGGGTGCCGGAGTTGAAGAGGGTCGGGGAGGACGGGAGGTAGTCCAGCCGGCTCATGAGCCCGTAGAGCGCGGCGACTTCGTCCAGGGCGCGCACCGAGTCGTCCTCGGCGAGTCCGGCGGCGACGCGGAGCAGGAAGTGCTGGGGCGTCTCGACGACCCTGCGGGTGTGCGGGTGGCGCAGCAGGTAGCGGCTGTGCAGGGTGCGCAGGCCGAAGTAGCCGAAGCGGTCGTCGGCGGCGGGGTCGATCAGCGCGTCGAGCCGGGCCGCGTGCAGCCGGACGAAGGCGTCGGTGCGGTCGGCGATGAGGCCCTCGCGGTGGCCGACGGCGACCGAGTCGGTGAAGGTGGTGACGCCCTGGGAGGCCGCCTCGGCGCGGATGCTGATGGTCAGCAGCCGGGCCGCCAGCCGGGAGTAGGCGGGGTCCTCGGCGATGAGTCCGGCGGCCGCCTCGGTGGCCAGCTCGCGCAGCTCGGCCTCGTCCGCCCGCGCGGACCGGCCGCGCAGCGCGGCGGCGGCGACCCGTCCGGGGTCGGCGTCGGGGAGGTCGGCGGTCAGCTCGGTCAGGGTCCGCAGCAGTGCGGTCCCGGGACCGTCGGTCTCCACCTGGACTGCTGAAGCCGGTTCGGCTGGCGCGATGGTCACTGGGGGCTCTCCCTCGCTCGGCGGGGGCCTGGCGGAGGGCAGGGGGCAGCACACGAGCGCGCACGGCGTCGCGTCCACCGGCCCACTCCGCGAGACCCGGACGTCAGGCACCCGCACCGGACGGTTCGGGTGCGCTGCCGGCAGGTCCTCGGACTGACCACGCGTGCGGAAACACGCAAGTACACCGTTGCGGGACAGTTCCGGATTCGCACCGGATTCCCCTGCGGCGACAGCGAGCACGAGCATACATCTTGTGTCGCCCTGTCGCGCCAGCCCCAGATGTTGTGTCGGGGTGGCTCCGCAGCGTCAACGGGCCGCCGAAGCATAGTGCTTACGGCGGCCCGTCGGCGTGTCTGTCCAGGGGTGGCGCGGAAGGTGTCGGCAAAACGCCAGGGGTGGCGCCCGCGCCCGGTCGCGCTAGTGCGAGGAGCCCGCCGTGGCGGGCGGCAGCTCCACCTGGACGCCGGGGTCGCCGGAGTCCGCGGTGTAGTCCTCCGGGCGGGTCTCGTCGACGCCCTCGGGGGCCTTCAGCGCCTTCAGGACGAAGGTGAGGACCACCGTGACGGCCAGGTTCAGCACGAACGCGGTGAGGCCGATGTAGCCGATCTCACCGATGCCGGGGATCTCCTTCGACGAGCCGCCGAAGTGCTTCTGCGTCGGCGAGGCCACGCCGTACGCGGCGACCGTGCCGTAGACCATGCCGACCGCCCAGCCCGCGAGCAGCGCCCAGCGGTGGAACCAGCGGGTGAACAGGCCGCCCACCAGCGCCGGGAAGGTCTGGAGGATCCAGATGCCGCCCAGGAGCTGGAAGTTGATGGCGACCGTCTTGTCCATGGTCAGCACGAAGACCAGCGCGCCCACCTTCACCAGCAGCGAGACCAGCTTGGAGACCCGGGTCTCCTCCTTGGGCGTCGCGTCGGGCTTGATGAAGTCCTTGTAAATATTGCGGGTGAAGAGGTTCGCCGCCGCGATGGACATGATCGCCGCCGGGACCAGCGCGCCGATGCCGATCGCCGCGAAGGCCACGCCCGCGAACCAGTCGGGGAACATGTCCTCGAAGAGCTGCGGGATGGCGAGCTGCCCGTTGGACACCTTCACCCCGGCCGCGATCGCCATGAAGCCCAGCAGCGCCAGCAGGCCCAGCATCAGGGAGTACAGCGGCAGGATCGTGGTGTTGCGGCGGATCACCTCGCGGCTGCGCGAGGAGAGCGTCGCGGTGATCGAGTGCGGGTACATGAACAGCGCCAGCGCCGAACCCAGGGCGAGCGTGGCGTACGTCCACTGCCCCGCCTCGGCCGGGACCAGGGCGCCGCGGGGCGCGCCGGTCGCCGGGTTGGTCTGCGCGAAGGCGTCGCCCGCCTTGGCGAAGATGTCGTCGAACCCGCCGAGCTTGATCGGGATGTAGATGATCGCCACCGCGATCACGAGGTAGATCAGCGTGTCCTTCACGAACGCGATCAGCGCGGGTGCCCGCAGCCCCGAGGAGTAGGTGTACGCGGCCAGCACGCCGAAGGCGATCAGCAGCGGCAGGTCCTTGACGAACCAGTTGGTGTCCTCGCCGCCGCCCACGCCCATCACGTCCAGCACCGCCTGGATGCCGACGAGCTGGAGCGCGATGTACGGCATGGTGGCGAGGATGCCGGTGACGGCGACGGCCAGCGACAGCCCCTTGGAGCCGAACCGGCCCCGCACGAAGTCCGAGGTGGTGACGTACCCGTGCCTGTGCGACACCGACCACAGGCGGGGCAGGAAGGTGAAGATCAGCGGGTAGACCAGGATCGTGTAGGGCACGGCGAAGAAGCCCGCCGCCCCGGCCGCGTAGATCGCCGCGGGCACGGCGACGAAGGTGTACGCGGTGTAGAGGTCGCCGCCGAGCAGGAACCAGGTGACCCAGGTGCCGAACGACCGGCCGCCGAGGCCCCATTCGTCGAGGCTGTGCTCGTTCTCGGCCTTGCGCCAGCGCGCGGCGAGGAAGCCCATGACCGTGACGGCCAGGAAGAAGAAGATGAAGACGGCGAGCGCGACGCCGTTGACGCCGTCGTTCACTCGGACGCACCGTCCTTCGGCTGCGGGGCGGTGTCCGGTCCGGTGCCGGGGGCGGGCCGGGCGGCGCCGTGGCGGGCGCGCTGGTCACGCCGCCAGAGCTGGTGGGCGAGCACGGTCAGCAGGGTGGACAGCAGCACCCACAGCATCTGGTACCAGTAGAAGAAGGGGATGCCGATGAAGGCCGGGTCCGTCTTGGCGTAGGACCCGACCCAGAGCATCGCCACGAAGGGCGCGAACAGACACAGGCCGATGACGACGCGCAGGGGCGTCACCACCGGCCTGGCCGGGACTTGTGGGGGTGTGGACACAGGGCGGCTCCGTCCCTCGCTGATCACTTCGGTCGCAGGTGCAACGCGCAGCGAAATGTAGGTGACGGAAAAACCCAGGGGAAGACCTCTCCCGTGGATCGGTCCTCAAACCCGGAAACGCCCGGTTCCACGGAATCTCCCCGGACCGCGGAACAGGGGCTTTCACGGAACGGCCCAATTCCCCAGGAATTACGGGAACCGCTCAGCACGGTTGAGCGATCGGGGCGGCGGAAGACCCCGGAAAACCCCTCCGGGCCGCTCGGAAAACCTCCCCGGACCGCCCGGCCGCCCGGACTCGCCCCGGCCGCTCAGTCCGTCGGCCGCTTGAGGCGGGCGACGAACTTGTACCGGTCCCCCCGGTACACCGACCGCACCCATTCCACCGGCGCGCCGTCCTTGTCCAGCGAGTGCCGGGACAGCATCAGCATCGGCAGGCCCACGTCGGTGCCGAGCAGCCCGGCCTCGCGCGGGGTGGCGAGCGAGGTCTCGATGGTCTCCTCGGCCTCGGCGAGGTGGACGTCGTACACCTCTGCGAGGGCGGTGTAGAGGGACGTGTACTTGACGAGGGACCGGCGCAGGGCCGGGAAGCGCTTCGCGGAGAGGTGGGTGGTCTCGATGGCCATCGGCTCCCCGTTGGCCATGCGCAGCCGCTCGATGCGCAGCACCCGCCCGCCCGCGGTGATGTCGAGCAGCCCGGCGAGCCGGTCGTCGGCCGTGATGTACCCGATGTCCAGGAGCTGCGAGGTGGGTTCGAGGCCCTGGGCCCGCATGTCCTCGGTGTAGGAGGTGAGTTGGAGGGCCTGGGAGACCTTGGGCTTGGCGACGAAGGTGCCCTTGCCCTGGATGCGCTCCAGCCGTCCCTCGACGACGAGTTCCTGGAGCGCCTGGCGCACGGTGGTGCGCGAGGTGTCGAACTCGGCCGCCAGGGTCCGCTCGGGCGGGACCGGGGTGCCGGGCGACTGGGTCTCCGTCATGTCGAGCAGATGCTTCTTCAGGCGGTAGTACTTGGGCACGCGCGCGGTACGGACGGTCGCCCCACCCTCGTTCTCCGCACTGCTGACCTCGGTGCTCATGTCCTGCCTTCCCGGCTCCTGATGCCGTCGAGGCCGACTCCCCGCCGGCCGCGGCTCAATCGTGGCACGGGTTCGTGGGCCAGGTGCCGCCCGCGGGACCTCCGCGGTGACCTCGCGCGCTCCGTGATCTCCTCTGTATACCTCTGAGGCCTTCGTTGGTCTAGTCCAGCACGTGCGGGCCGTGCGCGTGGTATGCCCCGCGCGCAAGCCTTTTTCGGGGCCCGGTGAATTGAAAAGTCCCTGCATATCGCGGTCCCGTAACGGACGCTTCAACCCCCGTTTCACACCCTTGACAGCCCAATTGGTCTGAGCCAAGCTCCCGGTACTGGTCTACACCATTGGTCCAGGTCCTGGCCCCACGGACGGTACGCGTTGACGCTCGACCGCGGCGGGGAGGCAGGGGGGTTTGTGGCATCCCTGAGGAGGGTTGGCGTGAAGCGCAAGCTGATAGCCGCGATCGGTATCGCGGGCATGATGGTCTCCATCGCGGCGTGCGGGGACGACAAGGACAGCGGGGGCTCGGACAAGGGCTCCGAGGCCAAGGAACTGACGGTCTGGCTCACCGTCGACGCGCAGAACAACTGGCCCGACCTGGTCAAGGCCGCCGACGCGGCCGTGCAGAAGAAGCACCCCGGCCTCAAGGTCACCCACGAGTACTACGGCTGGCCGGACAAGAACGCCAAGCTCGACGCGGTCCTCGCCACCGACAAGGCCCCCGACGTGGTCGAGATGGGCAACACCGAGATGCTCGGCTACATGGTGAAGGGCGCCTTCGCCCCGCTGGACGCCGGCAAGTTCGACAACTCCTCCGCCTGGCTGGACGGCCTCAAGGCCTCCGTCACCTACGAGGGCAAGACCTACGGCGTGCCGTACTACGCCGGTGGCCGCGTCGGCAACTGGCGCAAGGACGTCTTCGCCTCGGTCGGCGTCAAGGCCGCCCCGAAGACCTACGCCGAGCTGACCGCCGCCCTGGACAAGGTCCAGAAGAAGGAGGGCGACAAGTTCAGCGCCTGGTACCAGCCGAGCCGTGACTGGTACGCCGCCATGTCCTTCGTCTACGACGCGGGCGGCTCCATCGCGACCGAGTCGGGCGGCCAGTGGAAGGCCAACCTCTCCTCGCCCGAGTCCCTCAAGGGCCTCAGCGAGTACAAGAACATCGTCGACAAGTACATGCACGGCGACAAGACCAAGGACGAGTCCGACCGCTACCTCGTCTACGGCCAGGGCAAGTCCGGCATGATCTTCGGCGCCGCCTGGGAGGGCGGGACGTCCGAGGCGCCCGAGAACGACAAGACGGGCAAGCTCAAGGGCAACCTGGAGAACTTCGTCATGCCCGGCCCGTCCGGCAAGAACATCCCGGTCTTCCTCGGCGGCTCCGACCTCGCCGTCCCGGTCAAGTCGGACGCGCAGGACCTCGCCGCCGAGTGGATCAACGCCTTCACCGGTCCCGCCGGTCAGAAGGGCCTGATGGGCAAGGGCAACCTGCCCAACAACAAGACCGACCTCGCGACCCTCAAGAACGACCCGGCGACGGTCGTCCCGGCCACCGCCGCCGAGTCCAACTGGTTCGTCCCGATGGCGCCCGGCTGGGGCCAGGTCGAGAAGGCCCAGGTGCTCCAGACCATGCTCCAGAGCATCGGCACCGGCAAGAAGTCGGTCGAGGACGCCGCGAAGGAAGCGGACGCCGCGATCGACAAGGTCATCAACACCAAGTGACGTGACGCGGGGCTCCGCTGCGGCGGAGCCCCGCTGCGTCCGTCCGACCTCAAGGGACCGCTGAGGAGCGCGCGATGAGTGCCGCAGACACGACCACCCCCGCCAAGGTGCCGCCGCCGCGGCCGGCACCGCCCCCGGCCGCGCCGCGTCCACCGAGCGCCCGCAAACGGACCGCCGGCGCCGCGGGCACCCCCTGGCTGCTGCTCGCGCCCTGTCTGCTCGTCCTGGCGCTGGTCATGGGCTACCCCATGTACCGCCTGGTCACGCTCTCCTTCCAGAAGTTCGGCCAGTCCCAGCTGTGGGGCTTCCAGCCCGCCGAGTCGGTCGGCTTCGACAACTTCACCAACGTGCTCGGCGACAGCGAGTTCTGGGCCGTCGTCCTGCGCACCGTGATCTTCGCCGCCGGGTGCGTCGTCTTCACGATGGTCATCGGCATGCTGATCGCGCTGCTCCTCCAGCGCGTCTCCGGCTGGGTCAAGACCCTCGTCAACATCGCCCTGGTGGCCAGCTGGGGCATGCCGATCATCGTCGCCACCACCGTCTTCAAGTGGCTCTTCGACGCCGACTACGGCATCCTCAACGCCGTCCTCAGCAAGCTCCCCGGCGTCGACCTCATCGGTCACAACTGGTTCGCCAGCGGCCCGCAGGGCCTCGCCGTGATCATGCTCCTGGTGGTCTGGGGCGCCGTCCCCTTCGTGGTGATCACCCTCAGCGCCGGTCTCACCCAGGTCCCCAAGGAGATGGAGGAGGCCGCCCGCCTCGACGGCGCGGGCGCCTGGGGCGTCTTCCGGTACGTCACCCTGCCCATCCTCAAGCCGATCATCGTGATGCTCACGACCCTGTCGGTCATCTGGGACATGGGTGTCTTCCCGCAGGTCTTCGTGATGCGCAACGGCCACCCCGAGGCCGAGTTCCAGATCCTGACGACCTACTCCTACGACCGCGCCTTCGTCGTCAACGACTACGCGCAGGGCTCGGCGATCGCCCTGATCACCGTCGTCCTGCTGCTCGGTGTGGTCGCCGTCTACATGCGCCAGATGCTGAAGATCGGAGAGGTCGAATGAGCACGCTGACGACCCCCGCGCCGCCCGCGAAGACCGACGGCCGCCCGGCCGCCGCGTCCCGCCCGCGCAAGTCCAAGCTGGGCTGGAACCTCCTCGGCCTCCTCGTCTTCGTCGTCGCCGGGTTCCCCGTCTACTGGATGCTGAACACCGCGTTCAAGCCCGCCAAGGACGCCATCGACCCCGACCCGAGCCTGCTGCCGACGGCGATCACCTTCGACAACTTCGGCCGCGCGATGGACATCGCCGACTTCTGGGGCCCCGTCGGCCGCAGCCTCCTCGTCTCCCTCGCGGTCGTCGTCATCGGCATGGCCGTCGGCATGCTCGCCGCCCTCGCCATCTCCCGGTTCGCCTTCCGCGGCCGCAAGATCGTCATCGTCGGCATCCTCGCCGTCCAGATGGTCCCCCTGGTCGCCATGATCATCCCGGTCTTCCTGCTCCTGAACGACCTCGGCCAGTACGACCGCCTCACCGGCCTGATCATCACCTACCTGACCTTCGTGCTCCCGTTCACGGTGTGGACCCTGCGCGGCTTCATCGTCAACATCCCGAAGGAGCTGGAGGAGGCCGCCATGGTCGACGGCTGCTCCCGCACCGGCGCCTTCGTCCGCGTCGTCTTCCCGCTGCTCGCCCCGGGCATGGTCGCCACCTCGGTCTACGCCTTCATCCAGGCCTGGAACGAGTACCTCTACGCCCTGATGCTGCTCAGCCAGAAGAACCAGACCGCGACCGTCTGGCTCGGCAACTTCACCACCAAGCACGGCACCGAGTACGCCCCGATGATGGCCGGCGCCACCCTGATGGCCGTCCCGATCGTCGTCCTGTTCCTCCTCGTCCAGCGCAAGATGGCCGCGGGTCTCACCGCCGGCGCGGTGAAGGGATAACGCCCCGATGACCACACTCGCCGGCGGTCCCACGGACACGCTGACCCGCGACGCCCTGACCGTCCTCCAGCCCGGTTTCCCCGGCACCACCGCCCCCGACTGGCTGCTGCGCCGCCTCGGCGAGGGCCTCGCCTCGGTCGGCCTGTTCGGCCGCAACATCGCCACCCCCGAACAACTGGCCGCGCTCACCGCCCAGTTGCGCGCCGAGCGCGGTGACGTCCTGGTCGCGATCGACGAGGAGGGCGGCGACGTCACCCGCCTGGAGGTGCGCACCGGCTCCAGCTTCCCCGGCAACCACGCCCTCGGCGCCGTCGACGACACCGACCTCACCCGCGAGGTCGCCGCCGAACTCGGCCGCCGCCTCGCCGCCTGCGGCGTCGACTTCAACTGGGCGCCCTCCGCGGACGTCAACTCCAACCCGGACAACCCCGTCATCGGGGTCCGCTCCTTCGGCGCCGACCCCGACCTGGTCGCCCGGCACACCGCCGCCTACGTCACGGGCCTGCAGTCGGCCGGCGTCGCCGCCTGCACCAAGCACTTCCCGGGCCACGGCGACACCGCCGTCGACTCCCACCTCGCCCTGCCCCGCATCGACGCCGACCCCGAGGTGCTCGCCGCCCGCGAACTGGCGCCGTTCCGCGCGGCGATCGCGGCCGGCACCCGCGCCGTGATGAGCGCCCACATCCTGGTCCCCGCCCTGGACCCGGCCCACCCGGCGACCCTCTCCGGCCGCATCCTCACCGACCTGCTACGCGGCGAACTCGGCTACGACGGCCTGATCGTCACCGACGGCATGGAGATGCAGGCCATCTCCGGTACGTACGGCATCGAGCGCGGCAGCGTCCTCGCGCTCGCGGCGGGCGCCGACGCCATCTGCGTGGGCGGCGGCCTCGCCGACGACGACACCGTACGGCGGCTGCGCGACGCCCTCGTCACCGCGGTCCGCGAGGGCGACCTGCCCGAGGAGCGGCTCGCCGACGCGGCCCGCCGGGTGCGCGAGCTGGCCCGCTGGACGGCCTCGGCCGCCCCCGCCGCGGGCACCGGCACGGTCCGCGCCGACATCGGCCTCACCGCCGCCCGCCGCGCCCTGCGCGTGACCGGCCCGGACGGCTACGTCCCGCTCACCGAGGCACCGTACGTCGCCGCGCTCGCCCCCGTCGCCAACATCGCGGTCGGCGACGAGACGCCCTGGGGGGTCGCCGCCGAGCTGGGCGCGCTGCTGCCCGGCACCGAGACCGGCACCTTCGCCGGGGCGGACGCGGGGCACGCGGCGCTGATCGCGGCGGGGGAGCGGCGGATCGTCGCCGTCGTCCGCGACGAGCACCGCCACCCCTGGATGACGGGCGCCCTGGACACCCTGCTCGCCGCCCGCCCCGACACCGTTGTCGTCGAGATGGGCGTCCCGCAGGCCCCGCCGCGCGGCGCGCTGCACATCGCCACGTTCGGTGCCGCCCGCGTCTGCGGACGGGCCGCCGCGGAGGTGCTCACCCGCCTTCCGGGCTGACCACCTACACGAGTAACGCGCACCCGCGGACAGCGAGAAGGCGCCGGGCCCCGATCGGAGCCCGGCGCCTTCGCCGTACCGTGCCGCCCGCTGCCGGCGGGAGCCTATATGCCCTGCCAGTCCGGCTTGGCGGCATAGGTGTGGCGGAAGTAGTCCGCGAGCTTCAGCTTGGACGCGGCGGCCTCGTCGACCACGACCGTGGCGTGCGGGTGGAGCTGGAGCGCCGAGGCGGGGCAGACGGCCGCCACCGGCCCCTCGACGGTCGCCGCGACCGCGTCCGCCTTGCCCTCCCCGGTGGCGAGCAGCACCAGGTGCCGCGCCTCCAGGATGGTGCCGATGCCCTGGGTGATGACGTGGTGCGGGACCTGCGCGATGTCCCCGTCGAAGAACCGGGCGTTGTCCACGCGGGTCTGCTCGGTGAGCGTCTTGATCCGGGTGCGGGAGGCGAGCGAGGAGCAGGGCTCGTTGAACCCGATGTGCCCGTCGGTGCCGATGCCCAGCAGCTGGAGGTCGACGCCCCCGGCTTCGGTGAGCGCCCGGTCGTACGCCTCGCAGGCCGCCTGCACGTCGGCGGCGGTGCCGTCCGGGCCGAGGAAGGCGTCCATGCCGACGCCCAGCGGCTCCAGCACCTCGCGGCGCAGCACCGAGCGGTAGGACTCGGGGTGCTCGGCGGGCAGTCCGACGTACTCGTCGAGCTGGGCGATGCGGGCCCGGGAGGTGTCCACGGCGCCCGCGCGGACCTTGGCGGTCAGCGCCTGGTAGACGGGCAGCGGGGTCGAACCGGTGGCCACGCCCAGCAGGGCGTCGGGCTTGCGCCGCAGGAGCTGTGCCAGGGCCTCGGCGATCAGCTCGCCGCCCGACCCGGCGTCCGCAACGATGACAACTTCCACGCTGGCCTGCCGTTCTGGTGAGGGAGTCGAAGAGGGGGAGAGGGGCGGGAGGAGGGGGGCCCGGTGGGCCCGCCCGAGCTATGTGGTTTAGACCAATCCAATCTAACAGAACCGGGTATCCCCGCCCAGGTGCCGACGGATCGTGGACGGCCGCCCGATCGGGGAAATTGCCCCGCCCATCGGGGTCCGCACAGGAACCCGCACCGGCTAGGCTGCGTTGTGCGGGGTGGAGCGTCGAAGAGTCACACGAACGAACAGGCTCCGACGCATGGACACCCCAGAGTGGTCTAGTCCACAATGATGTGGAGCGCGCACCACCGGCCCGCGGACACGCGGACCACGCAGGGAACAGACCGCGGACGCGACCGACCGGCACGCGACCGCCACACATCTCCGTCTTCCCCGCACAGGAAGGCGGACCGAGGACCCGAGGCTCTCTGCCCTGACTGCCCCGGTCCTCACCCTCGGCCGACGGGACCGCACACCCCGCGGCCGATATTGCTCCGGGCTGCGGTGCCGGGAGGGCTGAGGGTCCCTCTCAGGCGCCGCGGCCCGCGGGTGTCTCTCCGGCCCCCCACCAGCCACGGGTACGCTCGCAGACGTGCCCTCCATGAACGAACTCGTCCGCCAGCACACCGCCCTCGGTGACTCCGACCTCGAGTGGCTCCATCTGCTGGTGTCGGAGTGGCAGCTGCTCTCCGACCTCTCCTTCGCCGACCTGGTCCTGTGGGTCCCCACCCGCGACGGCACCCGCTACGTCTCCGTCGCCCAGATGCGGCCCAACACCGGCCCCACCTCCTACCAGGACGACATGGTCGGCCACCTGGTCCCGCGCGGCCGCCGCCCCCTGCTGGACGCCGCCCTGGACGAGGGCCGCATCGTCCGCGAGGGCGACCCGGAGTGGCGCGAGGAGGTGCCCGTCCGGGTCGAGTCGATCCCGGTCCGCCGCGAGGGCCGCGTCCTCGGCGTCATCGCCCGCAACACCAACCTGCTCACCGTGCGCACCCCGAGCCGCCTGGAGCTGACCTACCTCCAGAGCGCGTCCGACCTCGCGCAGATGATCGCGGCCGGCTCCTTCCCCTTCCCCGACCAGCAGATGGACATGGACGCCGCCCCGCGCGTCGGCGACGGCCTGGTTCGCCTCGACGCCGACGGCATCGTCCAGTACGCCTCGCCCAACGCGCTCTCCGCCTACCACCGGCTCGGCCTCGCCTCCGACCTGGTCGGCCAGCACCTCGGCCATACCACCGCCGAACTCGCCCCGACCCGGGGCCCGGTGGACGAGGCGCTCGCCAAGGTGGCCAGCGGCTGGGCACCCCGCGAGTTCGAGATCGAGGCCCGCGACGGCGTGATCCAGTTCCGCGCCATCCCGCTCAAACCCAATGGCACCCGCATCGGTTCGCTGGTCCTGCTCCGCGACGTCACGGAACTGCGCCGCCGCGAACGCGAGTTGATCACCAAGGACGCCACCATCCGGGAGATCCACCACCGGGTGAAGAACAACCTCCAGACCGTGGCCGCCCTGTTGCGTCTCCAGGCCCGCCGTATCGAGTCCGAGCGCGGCCGGGAGGCGCTGGAGGAGGCGGTCCGCCGGGTCGGCTCGATCGCCATCGTCCACGAGACGCTGTCCCAGAACCTGGACGAGCGCGTGGAGTTCGACGAGATCGCCGACCGGGTGCTGGCGATGGTCGCGGAGATCTCGCCCGGCAAGGTCACCGGCCGCCGCTCCGGCCGCTTCGGCATCCTCGACGCCGAGGTGGCCACCCCGCTGTCCATGGTGCTCACCGAGATCCTCCAGAACGCCCTGGAGCACGGCTTCCGCGAGGGCGAGACCGGCACCGTCGAGGTGTCGGCCGTACGCGGCGGCACCACCAAGGAGACCCGTCTCCTCGTCACCGTCCAGGACGACGGCGTCGGCCTCCCCGAGGGCTTCGACCCGCACACCTCGGGCAACCTCGGCCTCCAGATCGTACGGACGCTGGTGGAGGGCGAGTTGGGGGGATCGTTCGACATGGTGCGGGCGCCGGAGCGGGGCACGCGGGTCATCCTGGACCTGCCGGTCCGCGCCCAGAAGTAGCCCCGGAGGAGCGTCGGACCGGGGAGAGCGTCGCACCGGGGCGGGCGCACGGCGGGGCGGGCGGACAGCACGAAGCCCCGGACCGTTCAGGGGTCCGGGGCTCGGATGCTCGTTGCCAGCTGTTGCTGCGCATCGGGGGTACTGCGCGCTGCGGCTCGGGGGCGGGAGATGCGTACACGCTGTACGCGCCGCCAAGCTCAGGCTGTGTGCGGGGCGGGTGTTGTCAGGCGGAGGCCTGACGGGCCCGGTTGCGGGCGGCGCGGCGCTTCATGGCGCGGCGCTCGTCCTCGCTGAGACCACCCCAGACGCCGGAGTCCTGACCGGACTCGAGCGCCCACTGCAGACACTGCTCGATCACCGGGCAGCGGCGGCAGACGGCCTTGGCTTCCTCGATCTGCAGCAGCGCAGGACCGGTGTTGCCGATGGGGAAGAAGAGCTCGGGGTCTTCCTCGCGGCAAACGGCGTTGTGACGCCAGTCCATGGCTGCTACCTCTCCTTGGTATTACGTGCAGGTTGCTTGTGAATGTGAACGCTTTCACGAATCCCTCAACAAGTGAAGGGCCACCAGCCGGGTTCGCCGACGTGGTCCTTGTGGAGTGAAGAGGGGTTCTGGTGATCAGTGGAGGCCGGTGTTGCGGGCCGTCCCGATCGCCACGTAGAGACTCGCAAACCTCAGCGGCGGATACAACCCCTTCCGGAAAGTTTTTTTTGATTCCTCGGTGTCGACTAGGTCACAGCCGTACTTCCATGGGGTGGACCCTGGTCTAAACGTTCGAGTGAAAGGACTTTCGCCTCTTCTGCTCACACAATCACACGCAGTGCATGGCGTACGCCTGTGAACGTCACGCTGGTTCGCAGCCCCAGGTGGTCACCGTCCATCTGGAGGGGCAGGGGCGCCTTCGAATGCAAGGTGAAGCCGTCTTGGTCGTGCAGGGAGACCGCATGCTTCCCATGGGGGCCCCGCTCGGGGGACGAAGTGAGCAACTGCGTCCCATACCGGACAACCGCGGCGGTGGACAGGCGGCTGAGAGCGAATACGTCGAGCCCCGTATCGAACGAGGCCTTAGGCGACGCGTACACCGGGCGATTGCCCAGATAGGTCCACGGAGCCGTGTTGCACACGATGGACAGCACCAAATCGGTCACCGGGTCGGCGCCCGGCCGCTCCAGGGTGATCGAACCGTGCCGGCGCTGCGGCTCGCCGAGGAGCTGGCGCACGGCCTGGCGGATGTAGAGGGCGTGTGTGGATCTGCTGCCGCGTTCGCGGTGCTGTTCGACCCGGCCGACCACTCCGGCGTCGAAGCCGAGTCCGGCGTTGAAGGTGAACCAGCGGGACGGGACCGCCTCGTCCTCGGTGCCCGGGGTGCCGGAGGTGAGCCCGAGGCCCACGGTGCGCTCCCGGCCCTCGCGCAGCGCGTCGAGCAGGGCGCCGGTCGCCTCGACGGGGTCGTTGGGCAGACCGAGGGCGCGGGCGAAGACGTTGGTGGAGCCGCCGGGCACCACGGCGAGGCCGGGCAGCCGCTCGGGGTCGGGGCCGTCGTGCAGCAGTCCGTTGACGACCTCGTTGATCGTGCCGTCGCCGCCGAGAGCGACGACGAGGTCTATCTCGCCGCCGCGCGCCGCCTGCCGGCCGAGGTCGCGGGCGTGGCCCCGGTACTCGGTGGTCACCGCCTCCAGCTTCATCTCGCTGGCGAGCGCGTGGATGAGGACGTCACGCGTCCGTGCACTCGTAGTGGTTGCTGCCGGGTTGACCACGAGAAGTGCACGCATGGAGGGCAGCGTACCTACTGGGTGGTACCTGGGCCCAGGCCGAGCCGGGCCGGGGGCGGGGGTGCGGGCGTGAGGCGTGCCACGGAACGGGGCGGGCGCGCCCGGCGGCGCCGCGTGGTCGTGGGCCGCCTCGGGGGCGGTCCGGCCCGGAGGGCTACCCTGCTGGGGTGAGCAGCGAGCAGACCCCCGGTACCGCCGACGCCCCCGCGAGCACGGGCCCGCGCCCGCGCCGTCTGACGTACGCGGCGGCGCTCGTCGCGCTGGAGGGGCTGGCGCTGCTCGTCGGCGGGGTGTGGATTCTCGTCCTCGGCTTCACCGGCGATCCCGACGACCGGCAGCAGGCCGTGACCGGCGGGGTGACGCTCGCGGTGCTCGCGCTGCTGCCGCTGCTCGCGGCGCGGGGGCTGCTGGGGCTCCGCGGCTGGAGCCGCGGCCCGGCGGTGATCACCCAGCTGGTGGCGCTGCCCGTCGCCTACAACCTGCTCCAGGTCGACAGCGCCGCGATCCCGGCGGGCATCGCGCTCGCGGTGGTCGCCGTCGCCGCGCTGGTTCTGCTCGTCAACGGCGAGACGACCCGCGCCCTCGGTATCCGCGGCCCCGGCCGGTCGGCCGACCCCGAGGCGACCGAGCAGTCCTGAGCCACGGCGGGGCGGGGTGGCCGCGAGACGTCCGCGCCGCCACGGTCGTCTGCCTGGGCGCCATGTCTCCCGTCGTCGGGACCGGGACGTCCGGGCCGGGCGGCTCACTCCTCGACGAGGAGCTTCTCCCGGAGCTGGGCCAGGGTGCGGGCCAGCAGCCGCGAGACGTGCATCTGCGAGATGCCGACCTCCTGCGCGATCTGCGACTGGGTCATGTTGCCGAAGAACCGCAGCAGCAGGATGCGCTTCTCGCGCGGCGGCAGGTCCTCCAGCAGCGGCTTGAGGGATTCGCGGTACTCGACGCCCTCCAGCGCCTCGTCCTCCGCGCCGAGGGTGTCGGCGACCGCGGGGGACTCGTCGTCGGTGTCGGGCACGTCCAGCGAGAGCGTGGAGTAGGCGTTGGCGGACTCCAGGCCCTCCAGCACCTCCTCCTCCGAGATCGCCAGCTTCTCCGCCAGCTCGTGCACGGTGGGGGAGCGACCGTGCAGCTGGGACAGCTCGGCGGTGGCCGTGGTGAGCGACAGCCGCAGCTCCTGGAGTCTGCGCGGCACCCGGACCGCCCAGCCCTTGTCGCGGAAGTGCCGCTTGATCTCGCCGACGACGGTCGGGGTCGCGTACGTGGAGAACTCCACCCCGCGGTCCGGGTCGAACCGGTCGACGGACTTGATCAGCCCGATGGTGGCGACCTGGGTGAGGTCGTCCAGCGGCTCGCCGCGGTTGCGGAACCGGCGGGCGAGGTGCTCGACGAGCGGCAGGTGCATCCGCACCAGTCTGTTGCGCAGTTCCGCGTACTCCGGGCTGCCGTCGGTCAGGCCGCGCAGCTCGACGAAGAGCGCGCGTGCGCCGCTGCGGTCCTGCGCGCCGGGCCGCTCCAGGGGCACGGTGTGGTGCGGGTGACCCGGCTGCGCGGCGCGGTCGGGCTGCTCGACGCGGTCCGGGTGTCCGGAGTGTCCGGCGGGCTCCTGGGCCACGCCGTGTTCCTGGGGCTCGTGCCGGGTGCCCGGCACGCTCTGCTGGTCGTCTCGCTGGTGCTCGCTCATCGTCCCGCCCGTCGCCCTCTGTCGAGCTCTTGTCTCAGCCCGGCCGGGGGTACCCCCGTTCCGCCTCGCGCGAGGCGGGTCCTGCACGGCGTGCTCCGGGAGGCCGGTCGGCGCGGCGGCCGGGTCGGCCTCCGGGTGCGGCCTGGCCTGCTCGGGAATGCCGTCGATGCCGTCCGCCAGGTGTCGGGAACCGTCCGGAGCGACCGGGGTGACCGCAGAGACCGGAATCTCGGCGTCGTCGCCCGGCAGCTCCCGTGTGCCGCGCTCTTCGTCCCGCACCGGCCCGTCCCCGTTCCTCACGCCGGCCCGGGTCCCGCGCCGCGTTGTTTGTAGAGGCTGATCGAAACGGTTCTGTCCTCGTCCACGGCGGAGGAGACCTTGCCCGCGAGCGCGGACAGCACGGTCCAGGCGAAGGTGTCCCGCGAAGGGGCGTGGCCGTCGGTGGTCGGCGCCGAGACGGTCACCTCCAGCGAGTCGTCGACCAGACGGAAGACGCAACTCAGCACCGAGCCCGGCACGGCCTGCTGGAGCAGGATCGCGCAGGCCTCGTCCACCGCGATGCGCAGGTCCTCGATCTCGTCCAGGGTGAAGTCCAACCGGGCCGCGAGGCCGGCCGTGGCCGTGCGCAGCACCGACAGGTAGGCACCCGCAGCCGGCAGCCGGACTTCCACGAAGTCCTGGGTCGCGGGCTCGCCTGCGATCTGGGACACCCTCACCTCCAAGGTGGTACAAGCTTCTCGGGGCCGAGGGTCGCCCCCCGGGGTAACGCGTGTGTGGTGCAGCGGTGACGCTACCGCGCTCTCATCCGTCCTGTCCCCGGGACCCCGACCCCCCGACGTCACTCACAGTAAAGCTGCGAACACGCTCCGTGTCTAGGGGTCTGCGGGCCCAAAAGGGAAGAGGCCGCGCCGGGTTGACGTACCCCGGCGTCAGATGCCCGAACCGTACCCGCTGGACGGTCCGCCCGTCAGACGGGACCCCCGGCCGGGGAAGGGCCCCGGGGCCGGGCGCGGGCGTCCGCTCGGGCGGGTGTCCGCGGTCAGACGAGGACGTGGTCGACGAAGCACCACCGCCAGCTCTCGCCCGGCTCGAAGGTGCGCATCACGGGATGCCCCGACTGCTTGTGGTGCTCCGTGGCGTGCCGGCCGGGCGAGGAGTCGCAGCAGCCGACATGGCCGCATGTCAGGCACATCCGCAGCTGCACCGGGTGGGTACCGTCCCGCAGGCACTCCGGACACGTCTCGTCGAGCGGGACGGGATCGGGGTGCGGCAGCGCGTCGGCGTGCGTGCACTGTTTCATGATTGCCAGATTACGACGGGCGTGCGGGCGACCGCGCGGAAAAACGAGGGTGGGCCGGACATGGGACCGGGCCGGACGTGAGGGCGGGCGAGACATGGACGTGATGCCACTGCTGTTGCTGGTGGCGGGCAGCGCGGCGATCGCGGCGGGGGCGCGGCGCGGCCCGGTGCCCGCCCCGCTGCTGCTGGTCGCCGTGGGACTGGCCGTCGCGTACGTGCCGGGCGTGCCGGACTACACCCTGGACCCGGAGATCGTGCTGCCGCTGCTGCTGCCCCCGCTGCTGTACACCTCGGCGTCCGACAGCTCCTACCTCGACCTGCGCGCGCAGCTCAGACCGGTGGCGCTGCTGTCCGTCGGCTACGTGCTCTTCGCGACGCTCGCCGTCGGCTGGGTCGCGTACCTGCTGGTGCCGGGCCTGCCGCTCACCGCGGCGCTGGTGCTGGGCGCGGTCGTGGCGCCCCCGGACGCCGTCGCGGCGACGGCCGTCGCGCGCAAGGTGGGCCTGCCGTCGCGGATCACCACCATCCTCCAGGGCGAGTCCCTGCTCAACGACGCCACCGCGATCACCGCCTACAAGGTGGCCCTCGCGGTCGTCGTCGGCGAGGGCGCGTCCTGGGCGGGCGGCATCGAGGAGTTCCTGATCGCGTCCGTCGGCGGCACGGCCGTCGGCCTGATCCTCATGGCCCCGCTGCACTGGCTGCGCACCCACCTCAGGGAACCCCTCCTCCAGAACACGCTGTCGCTGCTCATCCCGTTCGTCGCCTACGCCGCGGCCGAGCAGTTCCACGCCTCCGGGGTGATCGCCGTGGTCGTCGTCGCCCTCTACCTCGGGCATCGCGCGTGGGAGGTCGACTTCGCCACCCGGCTCCAGGAGGAGGCGGTCTGGAAGATGGTCGCGTTCGTCCTGGAGTCGGCGGTCTTCGCCCTGATCGGCCTCCAGCTCCCGGTCGTCCTGCGCGGCCTCGGGGACGACTACGACACCGGGGACGCCGCCTGGTACGCCGTGCTCCTCTTCCTCGTGGTCGTCGCGGTCCGCTTCCTGTGGGTCTATCCGGCGACCTTCCTGCCCCGGCTGCTGTCGGCCCGCATCCGCGCGCGCGAGGACAACCCGACCTGGCGGGGGCCGATCACCATCGCGTGGGCCGGGATGCGCGGGGTGGTCTCGCTCGCCATCGCCTTCTCCATCCCGCTCACCGTCGACCACGGCGACGAACCGTTCCCGCACCGCAACCTGATCCTCTTCCTGACCTTCACCACCGTCATCGGCACCCTGGTCGTGCAGGGGCTGACCCTGCCCCCGCTGATCCGCCTGCTGAAGTTCCCCGAGAGCGATCCGCAGGCCGCCACCCTCGCCGAGGCCAACGCGCAGGCGCAGGCCTCCCAGGTCGCCGAGCGGCGCCTGGACGACCTCCTCGCCGACGAGCGCAACGCCCTCCCGCCGCCCCTGGCCGACCGGCTGCGCGCCGTCATGGAGCGCCGCCGCAACGCCGTCTGGGAACGCCTCGGCCAGGTCAACCCGGTCACCGGCGAGAGCGTCGACGACACGTACCGCAGACTGTCGCGCGAGATGATCGGCGCCGAGCGGGAGGTCTTCGTCCGCCTGCGCGACGGCCGCTACATCGACGACGAGATGCTGCGCACGCTGCTGCGCCGACTCGACCTGGAGGAAGCGGCGGCGTACCGGGAGGCGGGGTAGCGCGGAAGCCGCGGGCTGTCGGGGAGCCGGGCCGCTTGCCGTGCGCGCGCCGCGTGCCTCGCGCACGCGCGCGTGGGCCACGCGCGAGAGCGCCCGTCACCGTGGTCACGCCGGGGTGCGCGTCACCGTGCTCACGCCGGGGGCGCTCCGCCGGGCGGAAGCGCCTCGTCCGCCGGGAAGGGCGCCCCCGTCACCACCGCCGCAAGCCGGGTGCCGCGCGGGAACGCCCCCTCGCGCGCGAGGGCGACAAGGGCGTACAGCGACTTGGCGACATAGAGACGTTCGACGGGCAGTCCGTGCCGCTCCCCGAAGTCCGCCGCGAAGGCGTCCAGCTCGGCAGGGACCCGCGCGTAGCCGCCGAAGTGGAACCGCTCGTCCAGCGTCCAGTCACCCTGTGGCCCGCCGAAAGCCGCCGTCTGGAGCGCCCGCACCTCGTCGCCGAGGAAGGTGCCGCGCAGAACCGGAATGCCCAGCGCGCGCTGTCCGGGCCCCAGTCCGGCCGCCAGGCCCGCGAGGGTCCCGCCGGTTCCCACGGCCACGGCGACGACATCCGCCAGCCCGCGCAGCTCCTCGCCCAGGGCCCGGCAGCCACGTACGGCCGCCTCGTTGCTGCCGCCCTCGGGGACGACGTACGCCCCCTCGGCGCCCGCCGCGCGCAGCAGGGCGGCCAGGGTCTCCGGCTCGGACTTGCGCCGGTACGTCGCGCGGTCCACGAAGCGCAGCCGCATGCCGTCGGCCGCGCAGCGCGCCAACGACGGGTTCAGCGGCCGGTCCGCCAGCTCGTCGCCGCGCACCACGCCGACCGTCGCCAGCCCGAACAGGCGCCCGGCCGCGGCCGTCGCCCGCAGGTGGTTGGAGTAGGCGCCCCCGAACGTCACCACCGTCCGCCCGCCCGCCGCCGCCAGGTTCGGCGCGAGCTTGCGCCACTTGTTGCCGATCAGCTCCGGGTGGATCAGGTCGTCCCGCTTCAGCAGCAGCCGGACACCGCGCCGCGCGAACCGCTCGTCGGCCACCTCCCGCAGCGGCGAGGGCAGCCGGGGGCGCAGCGGGGCGGAGTCGAACGCGGCGGGCCTGGTCACCGGGTCATTGTCGAACATCGTTCGGTGTGAAGAGCGAGCCTTCCCACCCGGACGATGATCCATTCCCCCTCTTTCGGGTAATGGCAAGAGCACACTGAGTGATGGAAAGCTTTCTCGCGAGAGCAGTGCACCGGCGCAGAACGGCGCCCGTGCATCACTGGGAGGGCAATCTTTTATGTCGGTAGGCGAAGAGGTCCGCACGGAGCAGGGCAAGCAGCAGCAGAGCCTTGGCACCGCGGCCGCGCGGAACCTGGCCACCACCACCAAGTCCGTACCGCAGATGCAGGAGATCAGCTCCCGCTGGCTGCTGCGGAACCTGCCGTGGGTCGACGTGCAGGGCGGTACGTACCGGGTGAACCGTCGGCTGACCTACGCGGTCGGCGACGGCCGTGTCACGTTCATCAAGACCGGGGACCGCGTCGAGGTCATCCCCGCCGAACTGGGCGAACTCCCCGCACTGCGGTCGTACGAGGACGACGAGGTCCTGTTCGAACTGGCCTCCCGCTGCCGTCAGCAGGAGTACGGGCCGGGCGACGTCATCGCCTCCTTCGGCAGCCAGGCCGACACGGTCCACCTGCTGGCGCACGGCCGGGTCGAGAAGGTCGGCACCGGCCCCTACGGCGACGACCAGGTCCTCGGCGTCCTCGCCGACGGCGCCTACTTCGGCGAGCAGGCCCTGCTCGACGGGGACGCCATCTGGGAGTACACCGCCCGCGCCGCGACCGCCTGCACCGTCCTGGTCCTGTCCCGCCAGGACTTCGAGCAGGTCGCGGAGCGCTCCGACTCGCTGCGCGCGCACCTCCAGGGACTGCGCGCCATCCCGGAGCAGCAGACCAACCGGTACGGCGAGAAGGCCGTCGACCTCGCGGCCGGCCACGCGGGCGAGGCGGACATCCCGCACACCTTCGTGGACTACGACGCCAGTCCGCGCGAGTACGAGCTGAGCATCGCGCAGACCGTGCTGCGCATCCACTCGCGCGTCGCCGACCTCTACAACCAGCCGATGAACCAGACCGAGCAGCAGCTGCGGCTGACGGTCGAAGCGCTCAAGGAGCGCCAGGAGCACGAGCTGGTCAACAACCGCGAGTTCGGCCTGCTCCACAACTGCGAGTACGACCAGCGCATCCAGCCCCACGACGGCGTGCCCGGCCCGGACGACCTGGACGAGCTGCTCAGCAGGCGGCGGGGCACCAAGATGCTGCTCGCCCACCCGCGCGCCATCTCGGCGATCGGCCGCGAGCTGAACCGGCGCGGACTCGTCCCGGAGACCATCGACGTCGGCGGCAACCGCATCCCCACCTGGCGCGGGGTGCCGATCTACCCGTGCAACAAGATCCCGGTCACCGAGGCCCGGACCAGCTCGATCATCGCGCTGCGCCTCGGCGAGCAGGACCAGGGCGTCATCGGGCTGCGCCAGTCCGGCCTCCCGGACGAGATCGAGCCCAGCCTGTCGGTGCGGTTCATGGGCATCAACGAACAGGCCGTCATCAAGTACCTCGTGACGGCCTACTACTCGGCGGCCGTCCTGGTGCCGGACGCCCTCGGCGTCCTGGAGAACGTCGAGATCGGTCGCTGGCAGTGACCTCACCCGCGCACGCGCCGTGTGCCCGCCCCGCCGGGCGGGTACGCGGAGGGGACCCGCGGCCGGAGGGCGCACCGCCGCCGCCGTACGCGGGCCCCGCGAGGGGGAGTCTCGGGAGGGGAACCGGATGACCGAGTACGTGACGCGGGCGAGGCTGCCCCAGCCCGGGGCGCCCGCCGACGGGCTGGGTCCCGCGGCCGGACCGGTCGCACCCGCCGAACCGTCCGGACCTCCGGAACCTGCCGCCGACGCCGTGTCCTCCGACGGGCAGGAGGCGGCGGCCATCCTGGAAGCCGCCCGGTCCTCGGTCGACCCCGCCCTGCGGACCGCCCTCACGGCGCTGCCCGCCCCGCTGCGCCGCATCTCGCTCTACCACTTCGGCTGGGAGCACGCGGACGGCACCCCGGCCGCGGGCAACGCGGGCAAGGCCATCCGGCCCGCGCTGGTGCTGGCCGCGGCCGAGGCCCTGGGCGGCCCGGCGGCGCGCGCCGCGGCCGTCCCGGCCGCCACCGCGGTCGAACTGGTCCACAACTTCACGCTGCTGCACGACGACGTGATGGACCGGGACACCACCCGCCGCCACCGGCCCACCGCCTGGACGGTGTTCGGCGACGCCGATGCCATCCTCGCCGGGGACGCCCTCCAGGCCCTGGCCCTGGGGCTGCTCGCCCAGGACCCGCACCCGGCGTCGGCCGCCGCCGTCGCCCGGCTCGCCGCCTGCGTGGTGGAGCTGTGCGCCGGTCAGCAGGTGGACACGGCGATGGAGGACCGGGCCCCCACCGAGGTCGCCCTCGACGAGGTGCTCGCCATGGCCGAGGCCAAGACGGGCGCGCTCATCGGCTGCGCCTGCGCCCTCGGCGCGCTGTACGCGGGTGCCGCGGAGGAGGACGTCGAGGCCATGGACGCCTTCGGCCGGGAGGCCGGGCTCGCCTTCCAGCTCATCGACGACGTCATCGGCATATGGGGTGACCCGCGGCGCACCGGCAAACCGGCCGGAGCGGACCTGGTCGCCCGCAAGAAGTCCCTCCCGGTGGTCGCCGCGCTCACCTCGGGCCACCCGGCCGCCGAGGAACTGGCCGCGCTCTACGGCGAGCCCCACCGGCCCGATGAGGACGTGGAACGTCTCACTCTGGCCGTCGAGCGGGCGGGCGGCCGGGAGTGGGTCCTGGAGCAGGCGGCCGACCGGATGGCGCGCGCCATGTCCGAACTTGCCCGCGCGGTCCCGGACCCGGAGGCGGCGGGCGGCCTGCTCTCCCTGGCCGAGTTCGTCACCCGCCGCACCACCTGACGGCGGCCGGACGCCGTCGGCCTCCGGCACTCCCTCCCCGACCCCGGTGATCCCGGTGCCGCCCGGCCCTGACACCCCGCGGCCACCAGGCTCTCCGGTCCGGCGGGCCCCGCGCATCCCCATGGTGCGCGGGGCCCGCCGCATGCGTGTCTCCGCACGCCCGTCTCCGCCTGCCGGTCGGCTAGGCGTCCGGCACCACCACCGCCACGACCCGCTCCACGAGCCCCGCGGGCACCGCCACCCCCGGCAGGATCTCGTCCAGCACCCCCGGCAGGGTCAGGTGCTCCAGGATCAGGCCGAGCATGGCCAGGTACAGCACGACGACGGTCTCGTCACCTCCCGGCAGCCCGGCCTCCCGGTGGAAGCGCATGCCGAACGTCAGCTCACCGCGCACCGACTCCGTGTAGGAGGCGCGCAGCTCCGGCCGTCGGGTGGCCTCCAGCCGCATCTCCAGCAGGGCCAGGTATCCGGTGCGGTCCGCCGTCACCCTCCCCATCAGGTCGTGCATGAGGGCGGCGACCAGTGCCCGGTCGCGCGGTCGGCGCATCAGGCCGGCGAGGGCGTCCGGGTCGGGGGCGAGCCGCGTGTGCAGCCGGACGTCGATCTGGCGCAGCAGGTCGTCGCGCCCGGTGAAGTAGTTGGACGCCGTGCCGACGGGCACCCCCGCCGCGGCGTCCACCGCACGGAAGGTGAGCCCGCGCGCGCCCTCCCGGGCGAGCACCTCCACCCCCGCGTCCACCAGGGACGCCCGCCGCTCCGGATTGCCGGCCATGAAATCCCTCTCCGTCCCCGTCTACGACCCGCTCGCGAAAACAACCTTGCGACCACTACAGCCGAAGTACTACAACTGTAGTCGTTCGCGGTTCGTTCGACACCCTACGGAATGAGGCCCGGCTTGCGAAAGCTCACCTACTTCGTCGCCTGCTCCATCGACGGCTTCATCGGGAACCCGGACGGCGACGCCTCGTCGATGTTCGCCTTCCTGGACGAGGAGTTCCTCGGCTGGCTGGCCAAGGAGTACCCGGAGACCGTGGCCACCCCCGGCCGGGCCGGACTCGGCATCCAGGACGCGGAGCACCGCCACTTCGACACCGTGGTCCAGGGCCTCGGCAGCTACCGGGTCGGCCTCGACGCCGGGGTCACCAGCCCGTACGCCCATCTCCGCCAGTACGTCGCCTCCCGCACCCTCGCCGCCTCGCCCGACCCGGACGTCGAGGTGATCGGGGACGACCTGGTCGCACGGGTCCGCGCGCTCAAGGCCGAGGAGGGCGACCTCGGTGTCTGGCTGTGCGGCGGCGCGCAGATCGCGGGCGAACTCCTCGACGAGATCGACGAGTTGGTCATCAAGACCTATCCCCAGGTCTACGGCGCCGGTCTGCCGATGTTCGGCGCCGGGTTCGCCGTGACGGACTTCGCCCTGGACGCCGTACGCGCCTTCGACAACGGAGTTCTGGTCCGCACCTACGCACGGCGGCGCTGACCGGCCTACCCTGGGGAGATGGACAGGGAAAAGCACGTCTGTCCCACCTGCGGGCAGACCGTGGACACCGTCGTCCGGCGCGAGAAGACGCTGGGCACCTGGGTTCCGCGCTGGGTCGCGGGCCCCTGCCACAACCCCGACTGCGCGGAGTTCGCCGAACCCGGCACGGAGCAGCACGGCCACTCCGCCCACCACGAGGAAGCCGAGGTCTCCGGGAAACCGGTGCCCTGAGTCAGGACGCGCGCGGCACGCCGCACGGCCCGGCACCCGATAGGACGGTCGGGTCGCAAGCGCTCAGGTCGCGAGCGAACCCCGCTCGGCGTCCCGGGCGGTGAGGCAGTACACGCCGCCCGCCGGATCACGCATCACCGTCCAGAACGAGTGCGCCGAGACGACGCGCGCGCCCAGTTCCTCGTGCCGTACGCGCACGGCGTCGAGGTCCGCACCGCAGGCCAGGTCCAGGTGCGCCGAGACGGGCCGCTCCTCGCCCAGACGCTGAATCAGCACCCGGACCGGCAGCCCCACCGGCGGCACCACGGCGTGGAACCCCGGCAGCGCCCCCGGCCGGGACGTCCAGTCGCCCAACAGCCCGCTCCAGAAGCCCACTTCGGCGTCGTACGCGGACGGCGGCACATCCAGGCACACCTGATCCAGCCGACTCCCCCCGTTCACCGGGGGACGCACCCGCTCCCCACCCCAGGGCACCACACAGAACAACTGCCCCGCGGGAGACCGCAGTACAGCCCACCCGTCATGCACCACCACTTTGCGCGCTCCCGACGCCACGGCCCCCGCCACAAACCCGTCGACGTCCTCGACACACAGATCAAGATGCGCCCCACCCTCCCCGTCCGCGACCCCCTGCACCTTCACCCACGCGTCACCCTCATCAGGCACCAGCGTCACGAACTCCCCGTCGTCACCCCGCGCCTCGGACACCCGCGCCCCGGTCACCGCACTCCAGAACGCGCGGGCCCGCGCGTAGCCCTCCACGGGCCGATCGACGAAGGCATAACTCCAGCGGACAGGGCCGGTGGGGGTGGGCGCGGGAGTGGTCATAGGGGGATCGTAGGCGCGGGACCGACCACGCGCCGTCCGTGCCCCCGACACCACCCGAACCGGCCGACCGCGACACCGGCGCGACGCCCACACCGAGACTCCGCCGACCGGACGCCGAAAAGCCCGCACCCGGACCGCCACGACCGCCGTGTTCGGCGGCCTGCGGGCCGGGTGCGGGCCGGTCGACCGGTCGCGTACGGGACGCGGGCCGGAAGGCGCTGACCTGGGTCAGGCCTTCTTGGTCTCCCAGAAGATCGTGTCGATCTCGGCGATGAGTTCGAGGGCCTTCTCGCCGGTCTTCGGGTCCGTGGAGGCCTTGGCGGCCGACAGGGCCTTGAGGGTGTCGTTGACCAGCGTGTGCAGCTGGGGGTACTTCTCGAAGTGCGGGGGCTTGAAGTAGTCGCTCCACAGCACGGACACGTGGTGCTTCGCGAGCTCTGCGCGCTGCTCCTTGATGACGGTGGCGCGCGCCTGGAAGTGCGGGTCGTCGTTGGCGGCCATCTTCTCCTGCACGGCCTTCACCGACTCCGCCTCGATGCGGGCCTGGGCCGGGTCGTACACACCGCAGGGCAGGTCGCAGTGAGCGCTGACCTTGACCTTGGGGGCAAACAGGCGGGAAAGCATGGAGCGTTCCTTCCTCGTGATCGTCTTCTCAGGTGGGACATTACTCCCTGCAAGGCGTGTTTTCGCGGGTGCCCCCTAGGGCTTAGGACAAAAGTCGGGGGTCACACTGGGACTGGTGGCGGAACGGACCAGGGGAGGTGCCGGCGATGCCGGAGCCGTCGGAGGAGAGCGGGCGCGGGCGGTCCACCGCGCCGTTCGGGCTGGCCGAGGTGACCGGCCCGTCCATGGTGCCGACGCTGCGCCACGGGGACCGGCTGGTGGTGCGGTACGGGGCGCGGGTGCGGCCCGGGGACGTGGTGGTGCTGCGGCACCCCTTCCAGCAGGACCTGCTCGTCGTCAAACGCGCGGTGGAGCGCCGCGAGGGCGGCTGGTGGGTGCTCGGCGACAACGCGTACGCCGGGGGTGACAGCACCGACTACGGCACCGTCCCCGACGACCTCGTCCTCGGTGCCGTCCGCTTCCGCTGGCGGCCCCCCGCCCCCGATCAGCGCTCGCCGTGGGCCGCGCTGCGCTGGGTGCTGTCGGCGGCCAGGCCGGTGCTCGCCGACCGGTCGGCCTCCAGGCGTTTGCGGGCCCGGTAGGCGGCCACGTTGGCGCGGGTGGCGCACCGGTCGGAGCAGTAGCGGCGGGAGCGGTTGGTGGAGGTGTCCAGGTAGGCGTTGCGGCACGGGCTCGCCTCGCACAGGCCGAGGCGGTCCACGCCGTACTCGGTGAGGTGGAACGCGAGGCCCATCGCGGCGATGGCGGCGTACCCCGCGGTCGCGTTCGACGGGTGGTCGGCCAGGTGCATGTGCCACAGCGGGCGGCCGTCGTCGTCGCGGTAGTCGTGGCCGGAGATCTGCGGGCTGACCGGGAACTCCAGCAGCAGCGAGTTCAGCAGGTCCACCGAGAGGGTCTCGTCGCGCCGGTCGGCCGCCTCGAAGACCGCGCGCAGCCGCCCCCGCACCGACCGCAGCCGGGTCACGTCCGAGTCCGTGGCCCGGCGGGCCGCCGACTGGTTCCCCCCGAACAGGTCCCGGACGGCCTCGACGGTGGTCAGCGTGTCCTTGCCCCGGGCCGGTTCCTCGGTGTTGACGAGGCGGACGGCATAGTCCGAGTAATAGGCCAGTTCCACTTGTAGTCCTTACGGGAGGGCTCTATGGTCGGGGGTGCGGCCGGTAACGGCTGATCGTGCTTCAAGGGTATTACGGGCAGGGTGCGTGCGACGCGCGCGCGACGGCGGAGACGGGAAAAGAGGGCTTCCATGACCACCAGCACGGGGACCGACTGGCCGGCCTGGCAGGAGAGCTGGGACCGCCAGCAGGAGTGGTACATGCCGGACCGCGAGGACCGCTTCCGGATCATGCTCGACATGGTCGAGGCGCTCGTCGGCACCGCGCCCCGCGTCCTCGACCTCGCGTGCGGCACCGGCACCATCACCGCCCGTCTGCTCGCCCGTTTCCCGCAGGCCACGAGTACGGGCGTCGACCTCGACCCCGCCCTCCTCGCCATCGCCGAGGGCACCTTCGCGGACGACGACCGCGTCACCCTCGTGACGGCCGACCTCAAGGACCCGGACTGGACCGCGCGGCTGCCGCACGACACGTACGACGCCGTGCTCACCGCCACCGCCCTGCACTGGCTGCACCGCGAACCCCTCACGGCCCTCTACGGCCAGGTCGCGGGACTCGTCCGCGACGGCGGTCTCTTCATGAACGCGGACCACATGATCGACGAAGCCACCCCCCGGATCAACGCCGCCGAGCGCGCCCAGCGCCACGCCCGCCAGGATCAGGCCAAGGCCGACGGCGCCGTCGACTGGGCGGACTGGTGGCGGCTCGCCGCCGCCGACCCGGTCCTCGCCGCCCCCACCGCCCGCCGCTTCGAGATCTACGGCGAGCACGCGGACGGCCACATGCCCTCCCCGGCCTGGCACGCCGAGACCCTCCGCGCCGCCGGTTTCGCCGAGGCCCGCCCGGTGTGGTCCTCGCCCTCGGACACGCTGCTGCTCGCCCTGAAGTGAGCCGGACGGCCACGGCAGGAGGCGACGACGAGGGAGGGGCGGTACGGGGTGTCCCGTACCGCCCCTCCCTTCGCCGTCGGCCTCCGGGTCAGAGGACCTTCGACAGGAACGCCTGGGTGCGTTCGTGCTGCGGGTTCGTCAGGACGTCGCGCGGGTTGCCGGACTCGACGACCACACCGCCGTCCATGAAGACCAGGCTGTCGCCCACCTCGCGGGCGAAGCCCATCTCGTGGGTGACGACCACCATCGTCATGCCGCTCTCGGCCAGGTCGCGCATGACGTCCAGGACGTCACCGACCAGCTCCGGGTCGAGCGCCGAGGTCGGCTCGTCGAACAGCATCAGCTTCGGGTCCATCGCCAGCGCCCGCGCGATCGCGACCCGCTGCTGCTGGCCGCCGGAGAGCTGCGACGGGTAGTTCCCGGCCTTGTCGCCGAGCCCGACCCGCTCCAGCAGCTGCCGGGCGCGGTCCCGGGCCTCGGCCTTGTTCACGCCCTTGACCTGGACCGGGGCCTCCATGACGTTCTCCACCGCGGTCATGTGCGGGAAGAGGTTGAACCGCTGGAACACCATGCCGATGTCCCGGCGCTTGCGGGCGACCTCGCTGTCCTTCAGCTCGTACAGCTTGTCGCCCTTCTGGCGGTAGCCGACCAGCTCGCCGTCGACGTACAGCCGACCGGCGTTGATCTTCTCCAGGTGGTTGATGCACCGCAGGAAGGTCGACTTGCCGGAGCCGGAGGGGCCGATGAGGCAGAACACCTCGCCGGACCTCACCTCCAGGTCGATGCCCGTGAGGACCTCGACGGGACCGAAGGACTTGTGGATGCCCTCGGCCTTCACCATGGGGTGGGTAGCCGTGGGGCGCGCGTCCTGGGGCGCGGGAGACTGCGTCACGCCGGGGCTCCCTTCGTGCGGCGGACCGGCAGGAACGCCGTCCGCAGGCGCTGGAGCGGGGTCGGGGGCAGGGAGCGGCTGGAACCGCGGGCGTAGTGCCGCTCGACGTAGTACTGCCCGACGCTCAGGATCGAGGTCATGATCAGGTACCAGGCGGCGGCGAGGAAGTACATCTCCACCGTGGAGCCCGCGTTCTGACCGATGTCCTGCGCCTCCTTGAAGAGGTCGGCGAACTGGACCGCCGAGACGAGCGAGGTCGTCTTCAGCATGTTGATGACCTCGTTGCCCGTCGGCGGCACGATGACGCGCATCGCCTGCGGGATGACGATCCTGCGGAGCGTCTTGGTGTGGCTCATGCCCAGCGCGTGCGACGCCTCCGTCTGTCCCTCGTCGACCGAGAGCAGACCGGCGCGGCAGATCTCCGCCATGTACGCGGCCTCGTTCAGACCCAGGCCGAGCAGCGCCGTCAGCAGCGGCGTCATGAAGGACGACCAGTAGTCCTTGTAGATCGGGCCGAGGTTGATGTACTCGAAGACCAGGCCGAGGTTGAACCAGACGAAGAGCTGGACCAGGACCGGCGTACCGCGGAAGAACCAGATGTAGAACCAGGCGATCGACGAGGTCACCGGGTTCTTCGACAGGCGCATGACGGCGAGCAGGATGCCGCCGGCGATACCGATCACCATGGAGAGCACGGTGAGCAGCAGCGTGTTCCACACGCCGTGCAGGATGCGGTCGTCGAAGAAGTACTCGGGGATCGCGCCCCAGTTGATCTTCCCTTGCGCAAAGGCGTAGACGACGGCGCCCAGCAGGGCGAGGGCCACGACGGCCGACACGTACCGCCCGGGGTGCCGGACCGGAACGGCCTTGATGGCCTCCGGTCCGGCAGGGGGCGCGGCGTCGGGTCCGTCCGTCTTGTTGACGTCAACAGTCACGGGTGGAGCCTTTCAGAGCCGGATCGAACGGTGTCGGTTCAGGAACCGCCGTTGACCTTGGACTCGGTGATCGCGCCGTCCGCGACGCCCCACTTCTCGATGATCTTCTTGTACTCGCCGTTGTCGATGATCGCCTGGACGGCCGCCTGGAGCGCGTCCCGCAGCTCCGCGTTGTCCTTCGCGACCGCGATGCCGTACGGACCGGCCTCGACCTGGTCGCCGACGATCTCGAAGTACTGGCCGCCGCCGGCGTTCTTCACGGAGTACGCGGCGATCGGGAAGTCGGCGGAGACGACGTCCGCGCCCTTGGAGCGCATCCGGGTCTCGGCCTCGGGGTTGGTGGCGAAGTCCTCGATCTTGAGCGCGGGCTTGCCGTCCTTCTTGCACTTCGCCGCCTGGTCCTTGGCGAGGTCGTGGGAGAAGGTGTTGCGCTGCACGGCCATGGTCTTGCCGCACAGGTCGTCCCAGGTCTTGATGGACTGGGTGTCGCCCTTGTTGGTGTAGAGGGAGACACCGGCGGTGAAGTAGTCGACGAAGTCGACGCCCGCGCCGACCTTCTTGCCGGTGTCGCCGTCGATGCCTTCCTGGCGGTCCTTGGTGTCCGTCATGGCGGACATGGCGACGTCGTAGCGCTTGGACGCCAGACCACCGATGAGCGTGTCGAACGTGGCGTTCTGGAACTCGAACTTCACGCCGAGCTGCTTGCCCATGGCCTCGGCTATGTCGGGGTCGATGCCGACGACCTTGCCGGAGTCGTCCTTGAACTCGACCGGCGCGTACGCGATGTCCGAGCCGACCCGGACGACGCCCTTGTCGCGGATGGCCTGGGGGAGCTTGTCGGCCAGCGGGGCGCCGCTCGCCGAGGAGGTGCCCTTGCTCCCCGAGTCGTTGTCGTCCTTGGTCTGGTCGCCGCAGGCGGTCAGCAGCAGGGCGCCCGCGACCGCGAGAGATCCGACCGCGGCGAGACGGGTGCGCGCGGCGGTGGTACAGCGGGTGGAACGTGCGGTCATGGTGAGTGCCTCCGGCGGAAGGATGGAGTGCCGATGGGTCGACGAGAACACACACCTTCGGGTGTCGCGACCTCGTGTGATTACGGCATCCTGCCATTCGGACTACGCCATTCAGGGGTCCACTCATGTCAAAATCGGATAACGGGCGACCCCCGAATCGCATCAGTCCGGTACATCACGGCCGGGCCTCGCCGGATCATCTACGGGAATCCCTAGTTCCGGCCGGAAGATCTCCTGTCCATCTCGCGATATGGACCCGTTCGGAGCGTGGGGTGCATTTGTTCACCCCCGTGTCAAGGGTTCGGACCGGAGTCGTCGTTTCTTCACGCATGAGCCATGTCACGGGCGTAGGGATGCGTGTCAGGGAGGGCGGCGGGGGACGACGGGAGGACCGGAGCGGAGTGGCCGGGCGACGGTCGGTGAACGTCCGCCGGGCGCTCGGCGGACCGTCGGGCGACGGCCCGGCGGGCGCCGGACGACTGTCGGAGTCCTGCAACCCAGGGTGTGTGACCTTGCACCGAATGGACTCGTCGCCGGTGCCGTCCGTCCGGTAAGAAGGTTCTTCACACCCCTCATCCGGGGCTCAGGGCGCGTGTGCGGCGCGCCCGACGCGCAGCGGTCCGTATGTACCACCGCTGGGCTCTGCGCGATGCCCGCCCACTCCTCAACCAGGAGTGGCCACCCTCATCCATGAAGACCTAAGGGGTAACACACAGTGGCAGCGGAGATCGTCAATCCTCGCAGCGAGAGTGAAACGGACAAGGACGGCCAGGTCGGCCAGGCAGGCCTGGAGGGCCGGGACGGTCAGGGGGGCGGTGCGGAGCCCCTCGACTCGTTCGACCCCGCGTTCGCGTTGCACCGAGGCGGAAAGATGGCCGTGCAGGCCACCGTCCCGGTCCGCGACAAGGACGACCTGTCCCTCGCGTACACCCCCGGCGTCGCGCGCGTGTGCACCGCGATCGCGGAACAGCCGGACCTGGTCAACGACTACACCTGGAAGTCGTCCGTCGTCGCCGTCGTCACCGACGGCACGGCCGTCCTCGGGCTCGGGGACATCGGGCCCGAGGCCTCCCTCCCGGTGATGGAGGGCAAGGCCATCCTCTTCAAGCAGTTCGGTGGCGTCGACGCGGTCCCGATCGCGCTCGCCTGCACCGACGTCGACGACATCGTGGAGACCGTCGTCCGGCTCGCCCCCTCGTTCGGCGGCGTGAACCTGGAGGACATCTCGGCGCCCCGGTGCTTCGAGATCGAACGCCGCCTCCAGGAGCGCCTCGACATCCCCGTCTTCCACGACGACCAGCACGGCACGGCCGTCGTCACGCTGGCCGCCCTGCGCAACGCGGCGCGGCTGAGCGGGCGCTCCATCGCCGACCTGCGCGCCGTGATCTCGGGCGCGGGCGCGGCCGGGGTCGCCATCGCACGGATGCTGATCGAGGCGGGCATCGGGGACGTGGCCGTCGCCGACCGCAAGGGCATCGTCTCGGCGGACCGGACCGACCTCACCGACGTCAAGCGCGAGGTGGCCGGCTTCACCAACAAGGCCGGTCTCAGCGGCACCCTGGAGGATGCGCTGTCCGGCGCGGACGTCTTCATCGGCGTCTCCGGCGGTACGGTCGCGGAGTCCGCGGTCGCCTCGATGGCGGAGGGCGCCTTCGTCTTCGCCATGGCCAACCCGACCCCCGAGATCCACCCGGACGTCGCCCACAAGTACGCGGCCGTCGTCGCCACCGGGCGGTCCGACTTCCCCAACCAGATCAACAACGTGCTGGCCTTCCCCGGCATCTTCGCCGGTGCCCTCCAGGTCCGGGCCTCCCGGATCACCGAGGGCATGAAGATCGCGGCGGCCGAGGCGCTGGCCGGGGTCGTCGGTGACGACCTCGCCGCGGACTACGTCATCCCCTCGCCGTTCGACGAGCGGGTGGCCCCGGCGGTCACGGCGGCGGTCGCCGCGGCGGCCCGCGCGGAGGGCGTCGCCCGACGCTGAGTCCTGAGGGCCGGGGTGACCCGGTCCGAGGGGGAGGGGCCTCGTCCGGGCGGGCGGGGCCCCTTCCCGTGCGCGCACTTCGGGTTCCGGCGGTGCGCGCGGGCCGTCCCCTGCGGGCAAGGGGGTGTCCGTCGTAAGCGCGGACGGGTGTCCGTCGTGAGCGCGTAAGGGTGTCCGTCGTGGGCGCGAAAGGGGCGTCCGCCGTGAGCGCAAGAGGGTGTGTCTCACAGGGCGTGGCGGTTACGTCCACCGGCCGTGGACCCTATCGTCTGCTCCATGTTCGCCGTCTACGCCGCCCGGATCGACCGTGACCAGCCGCTGAACGGCCTGGAGCTGGGGGAGCGACCGGCCCCCGGAGCCCGCCCCGGCTGGAGCACCGTCGAGGTCCGCGCCGCCTCCCTCAACCACCATGACCTCTGGTCCCTGCGCGGCGTGGGCCTCGCCGAGGACAAGCTCCCGATGATCCTCGGCTGCGACGCCGCCGGGGTCGACGCCGACGGCAACGAGGTCGTCCTGCACTCCGTCATCGGCCAGAGCGGGCACGGGGTGGGCCCGCGCGAACCCCGCTCCCTCCTCACCGAGCACTACCAGGGCACCTTCGCCGAACAGGTCGCCGTGCCGACCTGGAACATCCTGCCCAAGCCGCGCGAACTCTCCTTCGCGGAGGCCGCCTGCCTGCCCACCGCCTGGCTCACGGCCTACCGCATGCTCTTCACCAACGCGGGCGTCCGCCCCGGCGACTCGATCCTCGTCCAGGGCGCCGGGGGCGGCGTCGCCACCGCCGCGATCGTGCTCGGCCGGGCCGCCGGGCTGCGGGTCTTCGCGACCAGCCGCGACGAGGCCCGCCGCAAGCGCGCCCTCGAACTCGGCGCCGTCGAGGTCGTCGAGCCCGGCGCACGGCTGCCCCAGCGGGTCGACGCCGTCATCGAGACCGTCGGCGCCGCCACCTGGTCCCACTCGGTGAAGTCGCTGCGGCCCGGCGGCACGCTCGTCATCTCGGGCGCCACCAGCGGCGACCGCCCCTCGCACGCCGAACTGACCCGCATCTTCTTCCTCGAACTCAAGGTCGTCGGCTCCACCATGGGCACCAAGGACGAGCTGGAGGACCTCCTCGCCTTCTGCGCCGCGACCGGGGTACGCCCCGTCATCGACGAGGTGCTGCCGCTGGACCGGGCCCGCGAGGGCTTCGAACGGCTCGCCTCCGGTGACCAGTTCGGCAAGATCGTGCTCACTCCCGCCTGAGTGCCGCTCCCGGTGCACCGGGCCTGTTTGTCAATCAGGGTTGACGCCCGTGAGCGTGTCAACCTACATTGACAGCATGACCGAAGCAACGGATCTCGCCGAGCGCGCGGGTGACCGTGACCCACGGGTCGGACTGCGTGCCGTCGCCGCCCTGCGCAGGCTGCTGGAGCGGCTGGAAGCGGTGCAGGTGCGCAGCGCCCGGCAGCAGGGCTGGTCGTGGCAGGAGATCGCCGCGGAACTCGGTGTCAGCAGGCAGGCCGTGCACAAGAAGTACGGGAGGCAGTGATGTTCGAGCGGTTCACCAAAGACGCGCGGGACGTCGTCCGGGGTGCGTACGTCCGCTGCGAGGAGGCGGGGGAGCGGCGCATCGGGCCCGAGCACCTGCTGCTCGCGCTGCTCGACGGTGAGCGGGGTCGCGGGGCCTCCGCGCTCACCGCGCTGGGGTTGGGTGCGGAACGTCGGGCGGCGGTTCGGGAGGGGCTGCTGGAGGCGCGTCGGCGGGCGGGGCTGTCCCGGTCCGACGCGGACGCGCTCGCCGGTCTCGGTATCGACGTCGCCGAGGTCGTCGCCCGGGTGGAGGAGGCGCACGGGGTGGGGGCGCTGGCGGGTGTCCGGCGGGGTGGTCGGGTCGCCTTCGGGCGGGAGGCCAAGGGGGTGCTGGAGCAGGCGTTGCGGATGGCCGTTGCCCATCGGGATCGGCACATCGGGGATGAGCATCTGCTTCTTGCGCTGGCTGTGCGGCCCGGGGTGTGGGGGGAGTGCCTTGCGGATCACGGTGTGACGTATGAAGGGCTGTTGGGTGTGTTGTATGGCGGGGGAGTGGCGGAGGCGAGCTGAGGGGTGTCGGGCGGGGGGTTGGCTGCGGGCCGGTGGGGGCCGGTCGCGCAGTTCCCCGCGCCCCTGAAGAGGGGGTGGTGCGGGGGTGTGTTTTGGCCTCGGGCCGGTGGGGGCCTTTCGCGCAGTTCCCCGCGCCCCTGAAAGGTTCGTGGTGGCGGGCCGTGTTTTGGCCTCGGGCCGGTGGGGGCCTTTCGCGCAGTTCCCCGCGCCCCTCAAAGGCCCGTGGTGACGGGCCGTGCTTTGGCCTCGGGCCGGTGGGGGCTGGGCGCGCAGTTCCCCGCGCCCCTGAGGGGGTGTTCGCTGGGCTTGTCTCAGGGGTGCGGGGAGCTGCGCGGTCAGTCGGCCGTCTACCCCCGGCTTAGTTGGTCCTTACGCCTTTTCCGTTTTCAGCAGGGTGTTGATGTGGGTGGCCGCTACTGACAAGTGGTGGCGGGCTTGCTGGAGTTGGGTGGGGGTCACTCCGTGGTCGCGGGATGCGTCGCGGATGTCGTCGCGGAAGCGGTCGAGGAGGCGGTCCAGGTCGCGGGCCGGGTCGGCGCCCGGTGCCTCGTGGGCCCAGGCGGGCTCGTGCTCGGCCGGGAAGTCCGGCGGGGTGTCGGAGTACACGACGTCGTCCGCCGACGTCGGGGACGGTCCGTGTCCACGGGCCGCGCCGGAGCCGCCGCCCCGGCTCGCGCCGCCGCGCCCGAAGCCGAAGTCCTTGCCGAAGTCTTTTCCGAACTCGCCGAATTCCTTGGCCAGTTCGGTCAGGCCCTCGCGGACGCCCGTGGGCCAGTCGCCCCGCGCGAAGTGGTCCTGGACCTGGTCCTGCACCCGCTTGGCGATGCGCTGCATCTCCTCCTGAGCCTGGGAGCGGGCCTGGTCCTGCGCCTCCTTGGCCTGGCGGCGGGCCCGCTGGGCCTCGTCGCGGGCCCGGCGGCTCTCGTCCTTGGCCCGGCGGGCCTGCTCCTTCCACTCCTGCTTGACCCGGCGCATCTCCTCCTTGGCGATCCGCCAGGACTCCTTGTCCGTGTACTCCCCGGGCTCCCCGGAGCCGGTCGGCCCCGACGGCGATCCCGAACCCTCGCGGGCCTCCGAGGCCGCCGCCCGCATCTCCCGGCGCAGGTCGCCCGCCGCGCCCCGGACGTCCGCGCGGATCTCCGCCGCCAGTTCGGCGACCGACTCCCGGATCTCCAGCTCC
The DNA here is from genome assembly GCF_044757425.1 of Streptomyces sp. NPDC091281. Lineage (NCBI taxonomy): Bacteria > Bacillati > Actinomycetota > Actinomycetes > Kitasatosporales > Streptomycetaceae > Streptomyces > Streptomyces sp. NPDC091281. The sequence continues at coordinate 662,241 of NZ_JBIVUY010000002.1, forward strand.
AGATCGGCGAGTTCACCGCTGCGGTCGGCCAGTTCGGCGCGGCCCGCGTCGGTGATGGCGTACACCTTGCGGCCGCCCTCCGTGGTGTGGGTGACCAGGCCCTCGGCCTCCAGCTTGGCCAGCCGGGGGTAGACGGTGCCCGCCGAGGGGGCGTACAGGCCCTGGAAGCGTTCCTCCAGGAGGCGGATCACCTCATAGCCGTGGCGGGGCGCCTCGTCGAGGAGCTTCAGCAGGTACAGGCGCAGGCGGCCGTGGGCGAAGACGGGGGGCATCTCAGAGCACCTTCTTCTCGGTCGGCTCGGTCGGCTCGGTCGTGCTGTCGTCCTCCGTCGGGGGCCTGCGCAGCAGGGCGATCGAGCCGGAGACGGTCGTCGCCTTGAGGCTGCCGTTGCCCGCGCCGAGGCGGCCGGTGATCCGCTTGGCGCCCCACTGGCCGCCGACCCGCAGATCCTCGAAGGCGTTGGAGACCGAGCCGCTCGCGGTGTTCGCCTCCACCCGGGCGTCGGCCGGATGCGGCAGCCGGATGGCGATCTCGCCGGAGACACTGGTCAGGTTGATGTCGGTGGCGCCGCCCGCCGGGTCCAGGTCGACGATCATCGACCCGCTCACCGAGTCGGCCTTCACCGAGGACCCCGCCTCGACCACCGTCAGATCCCCGGAGACCGAGTTGAACCGCAGGTCGCCGGTGAGTGCCTGGGCCTCCACGCTCCCCGAGACGGTGTCGGTGCGGACCGGTCCGGCCAGCCCCACCAGGGTGGTGTCCCCGGTGACGCCCTTGACCTCGGCGCGGCCGTCGATGCCGGAGACCACCGCCCCCGCGCTCACCACGCCCACCTCGACCCGCGTCCCGGCCGGGACGGCGAGGGTGACGACGGCGCTGCGCCGCCAGCCCTTGGGGTCGAGCCACTTCAGAAAGCCTCTCCAGGGCAGGTCGTCGTAGGCCACCGTCAGCACGCCGTCGCGGTGGGAGACCACGAGCGGGGGCCCCTCGATGTGCGAGACCTCCAGCCGGGCGGAACCTTCCTCGGTGCCGACCACGTTGACCGTTCCGTCGACGACGCGGACGTGCAGCTCGGTCACGGGATCGTCGAAGGACAGCTTCCTCGGCTCGGCGACGGACCACTCGGACATGGTGACGACCTCCCTCACGGCGTGACACGCCATATCGCGTCTCACGTAAAACACGATATATCGCGGACGTCGAAAGTCAAGACACTCTTTCGAGACCCCCGCCACCCGCCAACCCGCCACCGCCGCCCCGCCCACCCGGGCATGACAAAGGGCGCCCCCTCGGGGGCGCCCCTGCGCGCGTTGCCGTGTGACGGCCCGGTCCGGCGGTCCGGCCGCTACTCGTCGTCCTCGTCGTCGTCCAGCCGTGCCAGCCAGGTCGCGAGTCGTTCCACCGGGACCTCGAAGTCCGGGTTCAGGTCGACGAAGGTCCGCAGCTGCTCGGCCAGCCACTCGAAGGTGACCTCCTCCGCGCCGCGCCTCTTCTCCAGCTCTTCGATGCCACGGTCCGTGAAGTACATGGCATCAGGATAAGTGCGCCCCGCCGACACGAGGACGGCCGGGCCGCACCCCCGTGAGACGGGGGGTGCGGCCCGGCCGGCATGGCGCAACGAGCCCGACAGGCTCAGGCCTCGAACACCTCACGCACCAGCTGCTCCTGCTCGGCCTGGTGGCGCTTGGCCGAGCCGACCGCCGGGGACGAGCCGTGCCGGCGCGAGATGCGGCGCAGGCGCTCGCCGTGCGGCACGTCCGCGCCGACGGCCAGGTCCAGGTGGTCGATCAGGTTCAGGGCGATGAACGGCCAGGCACCCTGGTTGGCCGGCTCCTCCTGGGCCCACAGGTACTTCTCGGCGTTCGGGTACTTGGCGATCTCGGCCTGCAGCTCGGCACCCGGCAGCGGGTACAGGCGCTCGATGCGGATGATCGCCACGTCCGTCGCGCCGCGCTTCTGCCGCTCGGCCTCCAGGTCGTAGTAGACCTTGCCCGCGCAGAAGACGACCTTGCGGACCGCGGCCGGGTCGGCCGAGGCGTCGCCGATGACCGGGCGGAACTGGCCCGTGGTGAACTCCTCCGCCTTCGACGCGGCGGCCTTGAGGCGCAGCATCGACTTCGGGGTGAAGACGACCAGCGGCTTGTGGTGCGGGTTGTGCACCTGCCACCGCAGGAGGTGGAAGTAGTTCGACGGCAGGGTCGGCATCGCGACCGTCATGTTGTTCTGCGCGCAGAGCTGGAGGAAGCGCTCCGGGCGGGCGGACGAGTGGTCCGGGCCCTGGCCCTCGTAGCCGTGCGGCAGCAGCAGGGTGACGCCGGAGGTCTGGCCCCACTTCTGCTCGGCGGAGGTGATGAACTCGTCCACGACCGTCTGCGCGCCGTTGACGAAGTCGCCGAACTGGGCCTCCCACATCACGAGGGCGTCCGGGCGGGCCAGCGAGTAGCCGTACTCGAAGCCCATGGCCGCGTACTCGGAGAGCAGGGAGTTGTAGACGTTCAGCCGCGCCTGCTCCTCGGCGAGGTACATCAGCGGCGTGAACTCCTCGCCCGTCTCGCGGTCGATGATGACCGCGTGGCGCTGGCCGAAGGTGCCGCGCTGGGAGTCCTGGCCCGCCAGGCGGACCGGCACGCCCTCCAGCAGCAGCGAGCCGACCGCGAGGGTCTCGCCCATGCCCCAGTCGATGGTGCCGTCCTCGACCATCGCGGCCCGGCGCTGGAGCTGCGGCAGCAGGCGCGGGTGGGCGGTGATGTGGTCGGGGATGTTGACCTGGGACTCCGCGATCCGCTTGACGACCTCGGCGGAGACGGCCGTGGAGACGGCGACCGGGAAGGTGTCCTGCTGGTCGGGAGAGCTGCCCGCGGCGGGCTGCGAGGTGGCCTCGCGGACCTCGGTGAAGACCTTCTCCAGCTGGCCCTGGTAGTCCTGGAGCGCCTGCTCGGCCTCTTCCAGGGTGATGTCGCCGCGACCGATGAGGGACTCGGTGTAGAGCTTGCGCACCGAGCGCTTCTTGTCGATCAGGTCGTACATCAGCGGCTGGGTGAAGGCCGGGTTGTCGGACTCGTTGTGACCGCGGCGGCGGTAGCAGATGAGGTCGATCACCACGTCCTTGTTGAACGCCTGGCGGAACTCGAAGGCGAGCCGCGCGACGCGGACCACGGCCTCCGGGTCGTCGCCGTTCACGTGGAAGATCGGGGCCTCGATCATGCGGGCCACGTCGGTGGCGTACATGGAGGACCGCGAGGACTCCGGGGCGGCGGTGAAGCCGACCTGGTTGTTGATGACCACGTGGACCGTGCCGCCGGTGCGGTAGCCCCGCAGCTGCGACATGTTGAGGGTCTCGGCCACGACGCCCTGGCCCGCGAAGGCCGCGTCGCCGTGCAGGGCGACCGGCAGGACGGTGAAGTCCGTGCCGCCCTTGTTGATGATGTCCTGCTTGGCGCGCGAGACGCCCTCCAGGACCGGGTCGACCGCCTCCAGGTGGGAGGGGTTGGCGGTGAGCGAGACCTTGATCTGCTCGCCGTCCAGGCCGGTGAAGGTGCCCTCGGCACCCAGGTGGTACTTCACGTCGCCGGAGCCGTGCATCGACTTCGGGTCGAGGTTGCCCTCGAACTCGCGGAAGATCTGCGCGTACGACTTGCCGACGATGTTGGCGAGGACGTTGAGGCGGCCGCGGTGGGCCATGCCGATGACGACCTCGTCCAGGCGGGACTCGGCGGCCGAGTCGAGGACGGCGTCCAGCAGCGGGATGACGGACTCGCCGCCCTCCAGGGAGAACCGCTTCTGGCCGACGTACTTCGTCTGCAGGAAGGTCTCGAAGGCCTCCGCCGCGTTCAGGCGGCGCAGGATGCGCAGCTGCTCCTCGCGCTCCGGCTTGGTGTGCGGGCGCTCGATGCGGTCCTGGATCCAGCGGCGCTGCTTGGGGTCCTGGATGTGCATGAACTCGACGCCGGTGGTGCGGCAGTACGAGTCGCGCAGCACGCCGAGGATGTCGCGCAGCTTCATCAGGGACTTGCCGGAGAAGCCGCCGACGGCGAACTCGCGCTCCAGGTCCCACAGGGTGAGCCCGTGCTCGGTGATGTCGAGGTCGGGGTGCTTGCGCTGGCGGTACTCCAGCGGGTCGGTGTCGGCCATGACGTGGCCGCGGACCCGGTAGGAGTGGATCAGCTCGAAGACGCGGGCGGCCTTGGTGACGTCGTCGTCGTGGGACGCGTCGATGTCCTTGAGCCAGCGGACCGGCTCGTAGGGGATGCGCAGCGCCTCGAAGATCTCGTCGTAGAAGCTGCTGTCGCCGAGGAGCAGGTTGGCGACGACGCGCAGGAACTCGCCGGAGGCGGCGCCCTGGATGACCCGGTGGTCGTAGGTCGACGTGAGCGTCATGACCTTGGAGATGCCGAGCTTGTTCAGGGTGTCCTGGCTGGTGCCCTGGAACTCCGCCGGGTAGTCCATGGAGCCGACGCCCATGATGACCGACTGGCCGGGCATCAGGCGGGGCACGGAGTGGACGGTGCCGAGGCCGCCGGGGTTGGTCAGCGAGACCGTGACGCCGGAGAAGTCGTCCATCGTCAGCTTGCCGTCGCGGGCGCGGCGGACGATGTCCTCGTAGGCCTGCCAGAACTCGAAGAAGTTCAGCGTCTCGGCCTTCTTGATGCCGGCCACGACGAGCTGGCGGTCGCCGTTGGGCTTCACCAGGTCGATGGCGAGGCCGAAGGTGACGTGCGCGGGCTTGACGAGGGTGGGCTTCCCGTCCTTCTCCGCGAAGTGCCAGTTCATCGACGGCATGGCCTTGATGGCCTGCACCATCGCGAAGCCGATCAGGTGCGTGAAGGAGATCTTCCCGCCCCGGGCGCGCTTGAGGTGGTTGTTGATGACGATGCGGTTGTCGAACAGCAGCTTCACCGGGACGGCGCGCACGGACGTGGCCGTGGGCACCTCCAGGGAGGCGTTCATGTTCTTGGCGACCGCGGCGGCCGGGCCGCGCAGCGTCACGAACTCCGGGCCCTCGGGCGCGGCGGGGGCTGCGGCGGCGGGCGCGGCCTTGGCGGCGGCGGCCGGCTTCGCGGCGGGCGCCGCCTTCGCGGGCGCCGGGGCGGCCGGAGCGGCGGCGGCGGGCTTCGCGGCGGCCGGGGCCGGGGCGGCCGGGGCGGGCTGCGCGGCCGGAGCCGGGGCGGCGGGTGCCGGTGCTGCCTGCGCCGGGGCGGCGGGCGCCGCGGGTGCGGTGGAGGTGGCTGCGGCCCCCGCGGCCGCAGTACCCGCCGGTGCCGGGGCGGAGGCCGCGCCGGGCTTGTAGTCGGCGAAGAAGTCCCACCAGGCACGGTCTACCGAGTTCGGGTCCTGGAGGTACTGCTGATAGATCTCGTCGACGAGCCACTCGTTCGGTCCGAACGCGGCAGCGGGGTTCTTGCCCGCTTGGTCTGCGTCGGTCGAGATGCTCGATGCGTTACTGGGGGACTGTGGCGACACGGCGGCAACCGCCCTCTTCCGCTTCACAAGGTTATGGACAGCGGGAATAAAGGCTACGCCCCCCGGAGGGCGAAGGTCAGGCCGGGCCACCGCATCGTCGTGTAAGTCACATCGGATGGTCTGTTTCGGGGGCGGAAATGGCGGGAAACAAACGCGGTTGCGCTGCGAAACGGAACGACGGAACCGGTCACGCGCGCCCCGCGCGCGGACCCCGGGCCGTCCGTGTCGGCACCCTCGCCGATCCTCTGCCTGCTCACACGCGTCCGGCACCGCTACGGGTGCTCGGACGACCGTGGATCACGCGGCTCCGCTGGGAACTTTACGTCAACTTGGCACAACCGGGTCTCCCGGAAGAGTGACAAGAATCCGGCAACCCCGATCGGATTCGGCCACCCCGATCCGGCCGCCGTGCAGTTCGACCGCCCAGCGCGCGATCGCCAGCCCCAGCCCGGTCCCGCCGTCGCTGCCCGGACCGTGCGGCCGGCTCGCCGCGCCCCGGTTGAACCGCTCGAACACCCGGTGCCACTCGGAGCGCGGGATGCCGGGCCCCTCGTCCAGGACCTCCAGCTCCAGCGAGTCCGGCAGCGCCCCGCGCCGCGCCTTGACGGTGACGCGCCCGTGCGGCGGGCTGTGCTTGACGGCGTTGTCGATCAGGTTGGCGACGACCTGGTGGATGCGCTCGGGGTCCGCGTGCGCGGTCAGCTCCGGCGGCGACACGTCGAGGTGCAGATGGACGTCGGTACGGGTGTGGCTGCCGCCCGAACCGGTCGTCGCGCGCGCCGAGGCGACCATGTTGGCCTCCTTCAGCACGCCCGACAGGTACGGCCACACCTCGAAGCGGCGCCGCCGCAGCGGGACGACGCCGTTGTCCAGGCGGGACAGGTCCAGCAGCGTCTCCACCAGCCGCCCCAGCCGTTCGGTTTGCTTCAGCGCCGTGCGCATGGTCTCGGGGTCGGCCTCGGCGATGCCGTCGACCACGTTCTCCAGGACGGCGCGCAGGCCCGCGATCGGGGTGCGCAGCTCGTGCGAGACGTTCGCCACCAGCTCCTTGCGCTGCCGGTCCTGGGCCTCCAGCTCGTCGGCCATCGCGTTGATCGTGTGCGCCAGGTCGGCCAGTTCGTCGCGGCGGTTCTCGCTGACCCGGCGGGTGTAGTCGCCGTGCGAGATGGCGCGGGCCACCGTGTTCATCTCGTCCAGCGGCGCGGTGAGGCCGTGCGCGACGAACTGGGTGATCAGCAGGGTGGCGATCATCGAGAAGACGGTGATGAAGCGCAGCTCGGTGTCGGTGCGCAGGGCGATCATCATCAGGCCGGTGGTGATCAGCACCGAGATGACGACGAGCGCGCCCAGCTTGGTCTTGATCGAGAAGGGGCGCACCCCGGCGCCGCCCCGGGCGGGCCCGGGACGCGGCGGGAACCCCGGCGGTACGGCGCCCGCGCCGCGCGGGGCGGACCCGACGTGGTCCGCGGTCCCCACGGCGGTGGCACTCCCGGCGCCGCGCGGCCTCCTCGGGCCCCTCGACGCCCTCGGGCCCCCGGTCCGCCGCGCCCCTCCCGGTCCGTCCGGCCCGCGGCTCATGGCGTCGGGGTCTCCAGCGCGTAGCCCACGCCGTGCACGGTGCGGATGCGTTCGGCGCCGATCTTCCGGCGCAGTGCCTTGATGTGGCTGTCGACGGTGCGGGTGCCGGAGGCGTCCGCCCAGTCCCAGACCTCGGCCAGCAGCTGCTCGCGGGAGAGCACCGCGCGCGGGGTGTTCGCCAGGCAGACCAGCAGGTCGAACTCGGTGGGCGTGAGGTGCACGTCCTCCGTGCGCACCCGTACCCGGCGCTGCGCGTGGTCGATCTCCAGCTCGCCGAGGCGCAGGATGCCGCTGCGCGGGGTCGAGGCGGCGATCGTGGCCCGCTCGACGCGGCGCAGCAGGACGTGCACGCGCGCGGCCAGCTCCCGCATCGAGAACGGCTTGGTCATGTAGTCGTCGGCGCCGACGCCGAGCCCGACGAGCATGTCGGTCTCGTCGTCGCGCGCGGTGAGCATGAGCACCGGCACCGGCCGGGCGGCCTGCACCCGGCGGCAGACCTCCAGGCCGTCGAAGCCGGGCAGCATGATGTCGAGGATCAGCAGATCGGGCTGCCAGGCCTCCGCGGTGTCGACGGCGGAGGGACCGTCACCCGCCGTCTGTACCAGGAACCCCTCGGCGCGCAGGCGGGCCGCGATGGCGTCGACGATCGTCTGGTCGTCCTCGACCACCAGGACCCGGCGCTGTGCGCCCTGGGTCGCCGTGGCCGCGCCGTTGTGCGAGGTGTGTGTCTGCTCCATCGCCCGCCCCTGAGTGCTTTTCCGGAACCAGTGGGGTGGTTCCTTGTGTGCGCATGACTGCGGTTGACGCCCGGGTGATCGACTGGTTGATCGGCGTCAGGGCAGCAGCGTACGGGGAGTCACCGTGGCTTTGCTATCCAGGACGGACGGCGAGATGCACGACGTCCGGCACGCCTCGGGCAACGGGGATCTCTTCGGTACGGACCTGCTGGAACCCGGCATTCCCCAAGGTTCCCTCGAATTCCGCCGAGGGCTGCGCGGACCAGACCGCGAGGACCCCGCCGGGCCTCAACACCCGTGCGCACGCCGCCAGTCCGGCCGGTGAGTAGAGGCTGTCGTTGCCCTCCGTGACGGTCCAGCCGGGGCCGTTGTCGATGTCGAGGCAGAGCGCGTCGAACGTGGCGGATGTCTCATGCACGTAATCGAGCAGGTCGGCCTCCTCGATCTCCGTGCGCGGATCGGCGAGCGCGGTCGCGGAGAGCGCGCCGAGCGGGCCGTCGCGGTGCCAGCCGATGACGGCCGGTTCGCGCTCGACGACGGTGATCCGGCCCCAGCGCGGGTCGGCGGCGGCGTGCGCCAGGGAGAAGCCGACACCGAGACCGCCGATCAGCACCCCTGGGGCGGGGCGGCCGTCGAGGGCGGCCAGCGCCGCGTCCACGAGGAGCCGCTCCGAGCGCCCGTCGGACGTGTCCATCAGGAAGCAGCCGTTGGCGATGATCTGGAGCAGGTCGCCGTGGCGCCGCAGCACGACCTCGCCGTAGGGCCCCTCGCGACGGTCGAGCACCTGGGGCGCGGCGGGGGAGGCGTAGGCGGAGTGGGGATCGGACATCGGCCCATTCTGGCAGCGGTGCCCGGTGGGGAGCAGGGAAATAGGCGGGGCGAGGGGTTGGTTCCGGAAGTGAAGGGGGCGCGCGGGACCGGCGGGCCGCGCCCTGCGGCAGGGGCGTCCGCCACGGGTCCGCGGGACCCCGTCGGCGGGCTGTCGATCGGCTGTTGATCCCCTGTCGAAGTGGCCCCGGTCACAGACAGGGGGTGGCGGGGCGCGAAGGGTGGACGGCACGGGAACGCGGGAGGAGAGCCTCACGGTGACGGAACACGCGGTGGCGGACGGGCCCGAGCCCGCGTCGAAGATCACGCCCGGAAACCGGGCGACCGGTACGTGCAGGGCCCGGCGCCCGGCCACGGCCCCCCGCGCCGCCGCCCCGCTCGACGGCATCCCCCGCCAGCCCGCCCCCGTACCCGGCCGCCCCCGCGACCGGCGCCCCGCCGCCACCCTCCGCCGCCTCCTCCGCCTCGTGCCGACCCCCACCGGCACCCCCTTCACCTTCGGCTACGGCGTCGTCCTCGCCGTCACCTCCTACGTCGCCGCGCACGCCGACCCCGCCCTCGTGCACACGCTGCACCAGGGCTCCAGCACCGACGTGGCCCACCTGCTGCATGCGCCCGTGTTCGTGCTGGTGGCGAGCGCCCTGTGGGTCGCGGGCGCACTCACCTCCCCCTTCTCGCTCGCCTTTCTCGTGGTGCTCACGGCGCTGGAGCGGCGGCTCGGCGGGGTCCGCACGGCCCTCGTCTTCCTCCTCGGCCACGTCCTGGCCACCCTCGCCACCGAGGTCCCCGTCGGCCTGGCCGTCCTCGTCGGCCACCTCCCCGACACCTCCCTGCACCGCCTCGACTACGGCATCAGCTTCGGCGTCGCCGCCAGCGTCGGCGCCCTGGCCGGACTCCTCACCCCCTGGCTCCGGTGGCCCCTCCTGGCCGGGTGCGCCGCGGCCCTCCTCCCCGACCTCCTGGCCGCCGTCGACCCCCTGACCAGCTGGGGCCACCTCATCGCCCTCACCGTCGGCGTCGGCACCTGGCCGTGGGTACGGCGCTGGGCGGGCGCGACGCCGACGGGCGCGAGGCGGGCGGGCGGGGCGGTTCCGGCGGTCTGACCGGACGAGGCGGGGGCGCGCGGGGACCGGCCGGAGGGGCGACTCGCGGGACGGGCCGGAAGGGCGGCTCGCGGGGCCGGCTGGAGCGGCGGCTCGCGGGGTGCCGTTGATCGCCCACAGCGAACGCGGCACCCCGCGGGGAACATCCAGGCGCTCACATGCATTGAGTCGGCATAACTCAACTTGACTGCCTAAGGGGAGATCATGGCTGCTGAGTCCGCAGCGTTCACACCGCTCACCCTGCCCGTGCTGCCGCTCGACGACGAGGTCGTGCTGCCGGGGATGGTGGTTCCGCTCGACCTCAACGACACCGACGTCCGCGCCGCCGTGGAGGCCGCGCAGGCCGCCGCCCGGTCCGGGCCCGGCAAGCCCCGGGTGCTGCTGGTGCCCCGCGTCGACGGGGCGTACGCGAGCACCGGTGTGCTCGGCACCGTCGAGCAGGTCGGCCGGCTCGCCGACGGCGATCCGGGCGCCCTCATCCGCGGCCGGGCCCGCGTGAAGATCGGCGCGGGGACCACGGGGCCGGGCGCGGCGCTGTGGGTCGAGGGCACCCGGATCGACGAGAGCGTGCCCGAGCCGCTGCCCGGTCACGTCACCGAACTGGTCACCGAGTACAAGGCGCTCGCCACCGCCTGGCTGCGCAAGCGCGGCGCCTGGCAGGTCGTCGACCGCGTGCAGGCCATCGACGACGTCTCCGCGCTCGCCGACAACTCCGGGTACTCGCCCTTCCTCGGCACCGAGCAGAAGATCGAGCTGCTGGAGACCGCCGACCCGGTCGTCCGGCTCCGCCTCGCCACCCGCCAGCTCCGCGACCACCTCGCCGAACAGGACGTCGCCGAGACCATCGCCAAGGACGTCCAGGAGGGCGTCGACAAGCAGCAGCGCGAGTTCCTGCTCCGCCGTCAGCTGGAGGCCGTCCGCAAGGAACTCCGCGAGCTGAACGGCGAGCAGGAGGGCGAGGAGTCCGACGACTACCGCACCCGCGTCGAGGCCGCCGACCTGCCCGAGAAGGTCCGCGAGGCCGCCCTCAAGGAGGTCGACAAGCTGGAGCGCTCCTCCGACCAGTCGCCCGAGGGCTCCTGGATCCGCACCTGGCTCGACACCGTCCTCGAACTGCCGTGGAACGAGCGCACCGAGGACCAGTACGACATCAAGGGCGCCCGCGCGGTCCTCGACGCCGAGCACGCGGGCCTGGAGGACGTGAAGGAACGCATCACCGAGTACCTCGCGGTGCGCAAGCGCCGCAGCGACCGGGGCCTCGGCGTGGTCGGCGGGCGGCGCGGCGGGGCCGTGCTCGCGCTCGTCGGGCCGCCCGGCGTCGGCAAGACCTCGCTCGGCGAGTCCGTCGCGCACGCGATGGGCCGGGAGTTCGTCCGCGTCGCCCTCGGCGGCGTCCGCGACGAGGCCGAGATCCGCGGCCACCGCCGTACGTACGTCGGTGCCCTGCCCGGCCGGATCGTGCGCGCGATCAAGGAGGCCGGGTCGATGAACCCGGTCGTGCTCCTCGACGAGATCGACAAGGTGGGCTCCGACTTCCGGGGCGACCCGGCCGCCGCCCTCCTGGAAGTCCTGGACCCGGCGCAGAACCACACCTTCCGCGACCACTACCTGGAGGTCGAACTCGACCTCTCCGACGTGGTCTTCCTCGCCACCGCCAACGTCCTGGAAGCCATCCCCGAGGCCCTGCTCGACCGTATGGAGCTGGTCCGTCTCGACGGCTACACCGAGGACGAGAAGGTCGTCATCGCCCGCGACCACCTGCTCCCGCGCCAGCTGGAGCGGGCCGGTCTCCAGCCCGACGAGGTCGCCCTCGACGAGAGCGCCCTGCGCAGGCTGGCCGGGGAGTACACCCGCGAGGCGGGGGTCCGCACCCTGGAGCGGGCCATCGCCCGGCTGCTGCGCAAGGTCGCCGCCCAGCACGAACTGGGCGAGCGGAAGCTGCCGTCCACGATCACCGACGCGGACCTGCGCGACCTGATCGGCCGCCCGCACCACGTGCCCGAGTCCGCCCAGGACCCCGCCGAGCGGCGTACCGCCGTGCCCGGTGTCGCGACCGGGCTCGCGGTCACCGGGGCCGGGGGAGACGTCCTCTACGTCGAGGCGTCGCTGGCCGACCCGGAGACGGGCGCGGCCGGACTGACCCTGACCGGTCAGCTCGGCGACGTGATGAAGGAGTCGGCGCAGATCGCGCTCAGCTTCCTCCGCTCGCGCGGCGCCGAACTGGAACTGCCGGTGGCCGACCTCAAGGACCGGGGTGTGCACATCCACTTCCCGGCGGGCGCGGTCCCCAAGGACGGCCCGAGCGCGGGCATCACGATGACGACGGCCCTGGCCTCCCTGCTGAGCGGGCGCCTGGTCCGCACCGACGTGGCCATGACCGGCGAGGTCTCCCTCACCGGGCGGGTCCTGCCCATCGGCGGCGTGAAGCAGAAGCTGCTCGCCGCGCACCGGGCGGGCGTCACCACCGTGATCATCCCCAAGCGCAACGAGCCCGACCTGGACGACGTCCCGGCGGAGGTGCTGGACACCCTCGACGTCCACGCCGTCACCGACGTCCGCCAGGTCCTGGAACTGGCGCTGTCCCCGGCGACGAACGGGGCGGCCCCGGAGGTTCCGGTCGCGGCGTGACGGACGCGACCGGAGACGGCGGGCCCGGCTCTCCCCGAGCCGGGCCCCTGCCGTACCGAAGGGGACACGCGGGCCCGCCCCGCGACGGATCGCGCGAGGGACCGCCCCCGCGACGCTACGCCCGTAGATCCGCGGCCCGTCCGCGGGAGCCGAAGGCGGCGTCCGGCCCTCACCTGCGAAATACTGGGGGCGCCGTGCGAGCGGCGGACGCGGGCGGCCGGCCCGCCGCAGCGGAAATTTCCCGGATCAGAGGTGCAGACGTGCGCGAGGACGGCAACGGCGAGGGGCAGGGGCGCGGCCCCGGGCCCGGCCCGGCGGGTGCGGACCGGGAGTTCCTCTCCCTGGAGCGGGAGCTGACGGTGCTGCTGCGCCGCGCCCGCGCCAGCCAGGGCGAGATGGCCCGCGAGGTCCACCCCGACCTGGAGTCCGCCGCGTACGGCCTCCTCGTCCGGCTGGAGGAGCTGGGCCGTCAGCGCGCCACCGAACTCGCCGCCTACATCGGCGTCGGCAAGGCCACCATGTCCCGCCAGTTGCGCGCCCTGGAGCAGCTCGGCCTCATCGCCCGCGAGCCCGATCCGGCCGACGGCCGGGCCTGGCTGGTCGACCTCACCGAGGAGGGCCGCACCCGCGTCGGCCGCGTCCGCGAGGCCCGCCGCGCCCGCTACGTCAGCCAGCTCGCCCACTGGGACCGCGGCGAGGTCGCCGAACTGGCCCGGCTGCTCAACCAGTTGAACATCGGCATGGCCAAGTAGTCCCGCCCCGGCGGGCGATGTCCCCGCCCGCCGGCCCGCGCCGGAGCCTCACAGCTCGACGTACACCGCCGTCGCGTCGTCGTGCCGCTTGCCCCGGCCGAGCAACGCCCTTGCCTCGTCGGCCCGTTCCAGCTCGCGCACCCGGTCCACCACCGCGCGGGCGCCCTTCCCGGCGACGTACGCGAACAGGTCCGTCCAGTCGCCCTCGCGGAACGTCTCCGTCCACCGGGTCACGCCGTCGCTCAGCGCCGCCAGCCGCGCCACGGACGTCCGCGGCACCGAACCGGTCACCGCGCGGTCGGCCACCGACGGGTCGGCGGCGGCCGTCCAGAAGCCGCCCTCCTTGTTGCGGGCCCGCGCGTCGCACACCTCCGCGCTCACCAGCAGCTCCCTCGGCACCCGCGCCAGCCGGTCGTCCAGCACCGGCGTGACCTCCCCGGACACGCCCCCGAGCAGCACCGCCGCGTCGCACAGCACCAGATGGTCCACCGAGTCCGCTGACCAGCGCACGACCGCCACGGTTGCCTGCGGGGTACGCGGGTGAGAAAGGTCACAGGTCCCGGCGTGCGCCTCGGCGGTACGCGCCACCGCGCGCGCCAGCAGCTCCGTCAGCGGAACATCCGGGAGGGAAACGGTCAGTTCGGTCAGCGCCCCGCCGAGCCGCGCCGTGAACCAGGGGACCGAATGCAGACACCCCCCGCCGTCCCGCGGCGGCGTGACCCCGTCGAGCACGACGACCGAACCGCCCTGCCCCGACGCGGGCAGTCCGACACTCGCGAAGTCCTCGTTGGGCCGGTTCCGGTCGCCGGGCTCCGACACAAGTTCCGTACGCATCCGGCCAGTCTGCACCAGGCCTCCACACTCTGCGCGAATGCTTGGCAACGTTGCCGAGCCCGGCCGGACCACGCAGGTCAGACGCCTGATTTGGCGTGAATTCGGAGGGAAGTGCGGCGCCTTGGCGACGCGTGGCGGCGCATCCTGCCAAAGGCGGCCGCCCACGTCCAACCGGCCCGCCCCGCACAGCCGTCGCACAGGCCACGGGAACTTGCCCGCCAACTCCCCTCCGATGTTCACTCCTTCGGGTGGCGGGCCCCGCGATGCGCGGCCCCTGTCCACCGGCACTGGGAGGGTCGGACACCGTACCGGACGCAACGATCGGTCGACGGGGCGTCATCCGGCCCATGGGTACACGAGTCAGGAATGCGAGCACCGGTGCAGAAGACGCGGCCTCGGCGCACAGGCAGCAGGACGGCCTCCGAAGGGGACGCGGAGCGCGCCCCGGTCGGCAAGGGCCGTCCCACCCACGTCCGCAACCGGCTGATCGTCGCGGTGGCCGTGGTGGCCGCCGCCGTCGCCGCGGCGGGAGCGCCCTCGGTCCTCGACGCCTCCGGGCAGTTGAAGGACTCCCAGGACCTGGTCACCCTGGCCGAACAGACGCAGGACGCGCTGGCGCTGGCCCAGTCGATCGCCGACGAGCGCGACCAGGTCACCGTCTACATAGCGGCCGGGCGCTCCAAGTCCCGCGCCCCGTCCACCGAGGGCAGCGCCCGCGTGGACCGGCAGGCACGGGAACTGGCCACCGCCACCGACCTGCCCGCCGCCCTGCGCAAGAGCCTCGACGCCCTGCCGTCCGTACGGCAGGAGGCCCTGACCGGCCGCAGCGACGCGCTCCGGGCCCACGAGGCGTACTCCGCCGCCGTCACCGCCCTGCACGGCCTCGCCGAGCGGCTCGCCGAGCAGATGCCGCCCCGCGCGGGCTCCGGCGCGCACGCCCTCGCCGAACTCGACACCGCCGTCCAGCAGGCCGGAGCGGTCCGCGGACTGCTGCTCGCCGCGCTCGCCGTGCCCACCAGCACCGAGAGCGTCTACGACCCCGCCACCGGCCTCTCCACCACCGAGAAGGTCTCCTCCGGCGCGGACGCCAAGAAGCGCGACGCCCTCACCGCCGCCGCCCAGCAGGCCCGCCTCCGCTCCGACGCGGCCCTCGCCGCCTTCCGCGAGAGCGGCACCGACGCGGCCGTCGCCTCCTACGACGCCTCGGTCACCGGCGGCGAGACCGAGACCGCCGAGAAGTACCTCGCCGACCTCACCGACCAGCCCACGCTGTCCGACGACGAACTCGACACCCCCGCCAAGAAGCTCGACGCCGCGCTCTCCGCCCGTGTCGACCTGATGCGCGGCGTCGAGTCCTCCCTCTACGACGGCCGCACCAAGGACCTCGCCCGGCTCCGCGACGACGACGTCACCGCCTGGGAGATCCGCCTCGCCCTGCTCGGCGCGCTGGTCCTGTTCGCCGTCGCCGTCGCCGCCGGCATGGCCCGCGGCCTCACCCGCCCGCTGGCCGTCCTGCGCCTGGGCACCGCCCGGCTGGCCGGGGCCGAACACCCGGGCGCCGAGGAGCCGTTGCGCTTCACCGGCCGCAACGACGAGTTCGCCCAGGCCGTCCGCTCCGTCAACGCCCTGCACGCGCACGCCGTCGCCCTCCACGAACGCGTCACCACCCTGGAGTCCGACC
This sequence comes from Streptomyces sp. NPDC091281, assembly GCF_044757425.1. Lineage (NCBI taxonomy): Bacteria > Bacillati > Actinomycetota > Actinomycetes > Kitasatosporales > Streptomycetaceae > Streptomyces > Streptomyces sp. NPDC091281. The sequence continues at coordinate 677,843 of NZ_JBIVUY010000002.1, forward strand.
GCAAGCACCTCGTCGGACAGCGCCAGAAGATGGCCGACGCCCGCGAGGAACTGCGCGCCGAACTCAGCGAGTCCACCGCCCACCTGGAGCGGCTGCGCGGCAGCATCGGCGGCACCTTCGTCAACCTGTCGCTGCGCACCCTCGGCCTCGTCGAGCGGCAACTCGCCGTCATCGAGGGGCTGGAGGAGCGCGAGCAGGACCCCGACCGGCTCGCCACCCTCTTCAAGCTCGACCACTTCGCCACCGTCATGCGCCGGCACAGCGAGAACCTCCTCGTCCTCGCCGGGACCGAGCACGTCCAGCAGCACGCGGGCCCCATCCCGCTGGTCGACGTCGTCCGCGCCGCCGTCAGCGAGATCGAGCGCTACGAACGCGTCCGCATCGCCGCGCTGCCGCCGCACGCGCACGTCGCCGGGTTCGCCGCCGACGACCTGAGCCACCTGCTGGCCGAACTCCTGGAGAACGCCACCTCGTTCTCCCCGCCGGACCTCCCCGTCGAGATCTCCGGCTGGCTGCTGGAGAGCGGCGAGGTCATGCTCTCCGTCCAGGACGAGGGCATCGGCCTGCCCGAGGAGCGGCTGGAACGCCTCAACGCCCGCCTCGCCGAGTTCGACGCGGACTCGCCGTACGAGCAGGAGGGCGAGGAAGGGCTGGGCCTCGGGCTGTACGTCGTGGCCCGGCTCGCCCACCGGCACGCGGTGCGGGTGCAGTTGCGCGAGCACAAGCAGGGCGGGCTCACGGCCGTCGTCGTTCTGCCGCAGCCGCTGCTCGCCCCCTCGTCGGCCACGGCGGTCCCGTCGACCGCCCCGGCCGCGGGCACGGGCACCCTCTCCCTGCCCGGCGCCGACGCCGAGGCCAACTCCAACGTCCTGCCGGGCCGCCCGAAGCAGGGCGCCGACCCGTTCGTCGAGGCCGCCGAACGCGCCGTACGGGAGGCCGAGGCCGAGGCCGAGGACGCGGCGGAAGCCGGGGAACCGGCGGCGGCAGGGGACGCGGGCGAGCCCGAGCCCCAGCCCGCGAAGGCGGCCCCGGCCACCGGGGCACCCGCCCGGACCGAAGCCGAGGCACCCGCCCGAGCCGAAGCCGAAGCCGAGGGCCCCACCACCCCCGAGGCCCCCACCGCCCCCGACGCCGCCCCCCGCGCCGACAGCGAGACCGTCACCGGCACCGGCGTCCACCTCCCGACGCGCCCCGCCCCCTCGGCTCCCGCCGAGACCACGATGGAACTCCTGATCCCCGCCCCCCAGGGCGAGCCGGAGTCCATCCCGGCGGAGCCAGCGGCCACCGCGGCTCCCGACGAGAGCGAACACCAGCGCACCCCCGACGGGGACCCGCACACCCCCGACGAGGAGCCGCTCACCGACAAGGGCCTGCCCAAGCGGACGCCGAAGATCACCGCCCCCCAGGCCGCACCGAGCCGGCGCGGCGGCTCCGTGGACGCCGACGCGCTCCGCCGCCGACTGGGCGGCTTCCGCCGCGGGGCGGAGGCCGGATACCGCGAGGTCGCCGCCGAGACCACCGGACAGCCGGACGGCGGACGGGCCCGGCCGGATCGCGACGCACGGGCCCGGACGGCTCAAGAAGCACACGCACACGCCGAAGATGACACGGGGGGCACAGTCGAGGAGGCAAGCAGTTGACCGCGCCGAGTACCTTCGGACTGAGCAGTGAAGCCCGAAACCTGCACTGGCTGTTGACCAACCTGGTGGACGAGGTGCCGGGCATCCGCTCGGTCGCCGTCGTCTCCTCCGACGGTCTGCTGCTGCTCTCCTCGGACCAGGACCGCGTCGACGCGGCCCGCCGTCCGCAGGACGCCCGACCCGCCGGCCCCCGGGGCTCGGCGGCCGACCTCGCCACCATCGTCTCCGGTGTCGGCAGCCTCACCGTCGGGGCCGCCAAGCTGATGGACTTCGGCGGGGTCAAACACACCATGGTCGCCATGGACGAGGGCAGCCTCTTCGTCATGTCGATCAGCGACGGCTCCCTCCTCGGGGTGCACGGCGCCGCCGACTGCGACATGAGCGTGGTGGCGTACCACATGGCGCTCTTCGTGGGCCGCGCCGGACACGTCCTGACCCCCGAACTCCGCACCGAACTCCGCAAGTCGCTGGAGTCCGAGCCGGACGCGGAAGCGCGGGCCGCGGCCACGAGCACCGGGAGCGCGCGATGACCACGGGCCCCCGCAACCGGCAGCAGCTCCCCGTGCGCGGCGGCGACCGCCGTCCCGCCCGGGTCCGGCCCTACTCGCTGACCGGCGGGCGCACCCGCTTCGGTCACGTCCTGCTCGTCGAGACGTTCGTGGCGACCACGGCCGAGCTGGAGGCGCCCGAGGAGCGCAAGGAGCTGACGAACGGCTCCCTCACCACCCGCGTCATGCCGGAGCTGCGGGCCATCGTCGAACTCTGCCGCCGGATGCGCACGGTGGCCGAGATCGCCGCGCTGCTGAAGATGCCGCTCGGCGTGGTCCGGGTGCTCCTCAGCGACCTCGCGGACCAGGGAAAGATCCGTGTGTACGGCACCGGTACCGCCCACGGTACGGGCCGTCCCGACCGCGCTCTGCTGGAAAGGGTGCTGAGTGGACTCCGTCGTCTCTGACGCCGCCGGTGTCAGCCCGTTCCCCGACGCCTCCCGCGCCGAGGAACCCCTCCTGCCCTGGCAGCAGGACCGCACCCGCGCCCCCGTCGCCACCAAGATCGTGGTGGCGGGCGGCTTCGGCGTCGGCAAGACCACCCTCGTCGGGACGGTCTCGGAGATCACGCCCCTCCAGACGGAGGCGCTGATGACCGAGGCGAGCGAGGAGACCGACGACCTCAGCGGCACCCCGGACAAGGTGACCACCACGGTCGCCATGGACTACGGCCGCATCACCCTCGACGACGACCTGGTGCTCTACCTGTTCGGCACGCCGGGCCAGCAGCGGTTCTGGTTCATGTGGGACGACCTGACGCGCGGCGCGATCGGCGCGGTCGTCCTCGCCGACACCCGCCGCCTGAAGGACTGCTTCCCCGCGCTGGACTACTTCGAGAGCTGCGGCCTGCCGTACGTGGTGGCGGTCAACCACTTCGACGGCAGCGAGCCGTTCGCCCCGGAGGACGTGCGGGAGGCCCTGACGGTCCCGCGGCACATACCTGTCATGATCATGGACGCGCGCCGCAAGATCTCGGTGATCGAGACCCTGCTGTCCCTCGTGGGCCACGCGCTGGACGAAACCCCCGAGTAGGCCCCCCGGGGCCGGCTAGGAGACACCCCGCATGCGGAAGATACTCGTCGTGGGGGCCGGCCAGTCCGGTCTCCAGCTCGCCCTCGGCCTCCAGTCGAACGGGTACGAGGTCACCCTGATGTCGAACCGGACCGCGGACGAGATCCGCGCGGGCCGGGTCATGTCGACGCAGTGCATGTTCCACACCGCGCTCCAGCACGAGCGCGACCTCCAGCTCAACTTCTGGGAGCAGCAGGCCCCCAGGATCGAGGGCCTCGGTGTCTCCGTGGCCGCCCCCGGTTCGCACGACCCCGGCCCCACCCAGCGCGCGATCGACTGGGTCGGCCGCCTCGACGGGTACGCCCAGTCCGTCGACCAGCGCGTGAAGATGGCCGGCTGGATGGAGACCTTCGCCCAGCGCGGCGGGCAGCTCGTCATCCACGGCGCGGCCGTCTCCGACCTCGACTACTTCTCCCGGGCCTACGACCTCGTCCTCGTCTCGGCGGGCAAGGGCGAGCTGGTGCGGATGTTCGGCCGCGACGCCGCCCGCTCCCCGTACACCGAGCCGCAGCGCGCCCTCGCGGTGGCCTACGTCCACGGCCTCGGCCCGCGCCCGGAGCACCCGGAGTTCGACGCGGTCCGCTGCAACCTGGTGCCCGGCGTCGGCGAGCTGTTCGTCATGCCGACGTTCACCACCTCGGGCCGCGCCGACATCCTGTTCTGGGAGGGCGTCCCCGGCGGCCCGCTGGACGCGTTCCAGGGCGTCAAGGACCCGGCGGAGCACCTCGCCCTCACGCTGGAGCTGATGGAGCGCTTCACGCCGTGGGAGTACGCGCGCGCCACCAAGGTCGAGCTGACCGACGCGGGCGGCACCCTCGCCGGACGGTACGCGCCGACGGTCCGCAACCCGGTCGGCGTGCTGCCCGGCGGCGGTCATGTCCTCGGTGTCGCGGACGTCGTCGTCGCCAACGACCCGATCACCGGCCAGGGTTCGAACTCGGCGGCCAAGTGCGCCGCCGCCTACCTCGACGCGATCCTGGAGCACGGCGACCGGGAGTTCGACGAGGCGTGGATGCGGGCCACCTTCGACCGCTACTGGGAGACCGCCCAGCACGTCACCAAGTGGACCAACGCCATGCTGGCCCCGCCGCCGGAGCACATCGTCAATCTGCTCGGCGCCGCCGGTCAGCTCCAGCCGGTCGCCGACCGCTTCGCCAACGGCTTCGACAACCCGGCCGACTTCGAGAACTTCTTCTACGACCCGGAGAAGGCCGCCGCCTACCTCGCCGAGGTCGGCGGCGCCTGAGCCGCGCCCCGGGGGCCCGTCCGCGCCCCGCCCGTCCCCGCCGGGGTCACAGCCGTCCGAGCGGGCCGGTCCGCCGCAGCGGGCCCGTCTGCTCCGGGCGCGGGGCCGGCTCCGCCGCGGGCGGGGTGTACGGCGTCCGCAGCGGCTTCCCCGCCGGGTCCGGGCGGACCGCGCCCAGTACCGGCAGGGCCGCGATCGGGGTCACCTTGACCCGCTCGCCGGTGCGCGGGGCCTGCACCACGCGGCCCTCCCCGAGGTAGAGGGCGACATGGGTGGCCTCGGGGAAGTAGACGACCAGGTCGCCGGGGCGCAGCCGGTCCAGGGGGACCCGGTCCAGCTCCGCCCACTGCTCCTGGCTGGTGCGGGGGATCGGGGTCCCGGCGCGGGCCCACGCCACCGAGGTCAGACCCGAGCAGTCGTACGAGGCCGGGCCCTCGGCGCCCCACTCGTACGGCTTGCCGAGCTGTTCGACGGCGTACCGCAGGGCGCGCTCGCCGCCGGCGGACGGCGGGCGGTCGTCGGCGGGGAGGGCGCCGGACGCGGTGATCTCCTCCTGGGCCTCGGCGACCCCGGCCCGCTCGGCGGCGGCGACCGCGGCGAGCTGCCCGGCGGACAGCGAGGCCAGCATCGCCTGGACGCCGTCGAGGCGCCGCCGTACGTTGTCGCGGGCCTTCTTCTTCCGCTCGGTGAGCGTGAGCTGGGCGTCGAGGGCGGCGCGGGCCCGGCGGGCGAGCCCGTCCGCCGCGCGCTCCCCGCCCTCCAGCCGCCCCACCGTCCGCGCCCGCTCCCGCGCCACCCGGTCGATCACATGCCCCTGGTCGAGCGCGTGCTGCGGGTCCCGCGCGAGCAGCAGCCGTACGTACGGGGAGAGCGCCGAGCTGTTCTGGTACTGCTGCCGGGCCAGCCGTCCCGCCGCGCCCCGGCTCTCCTGGAGGGAGAGGCGGGTGCGGGTCAGGGCGGCGCCGAGGCGTGCCGCCTCCGCCCGGCGCTCGGTGAGCCGTTCCTCGGTGGCGTTGTAGGCCTCGGTGGCCTGCTCGGCCTCCCGGTACAGCTTCTGAAGGTCCGTCAGCAGCGCGGCGGGCGACCGCCCGCCGGGCGCCGGTGGTTCGGGCGCGGCCACCGCGACCCCGGGGGCGAGCAGGGCCTGTGCGGCCAGGGCCGTCGTACAGACCAGTCGCAGCAGCCTTCCTGACACCTCATCACCTCCGCCGGGAGGGGCGGCCGTTCCGCCCCGCACGGCGAGCATCCGGGCCGGACGCGCGGTCCGCGCGCCGGACGTACGCGGTTCGGCGCAACCGCGTCACCCCTCGGCGTCGTCCCGCTTGCCGCCCGGCGTGGCGCCGTGCAAGCCGGTCACGGGGTGGTGCCGCGCTTCGACCACGGCCAGCGCAGCCGGTCGCCTTTCCTGCCCTCCGGGTCGTACACGTACTTCCAGCCGCGGGTCAGCCCCAGCTTCCCGGGGTGGGCGCGCGGCTCGCGCCGGTAGACCAGCACGGTGTCCGGGCCGCCGGACGGGTCGGGCACGGGCACGCGGTACGTCTTCGGCGGGTGGCCGGTCGGACCCAGCAGGACCGGGAGGACGCGGCCGTCCAGGGGCCCGCCCTCGAAGGAGGTGTCTTCGCTCTTCACGCCCCCAGTGTCGGTCAGGCCCGCCGGGCGCGTCCGTCAGGCCTCCGACGCGAGCGCGTCCCGCAGCAGCGCGGCCGTCTGCGCGTCGCGGGCCGCCGTCACCGTCAGGAGCGCCGCGAACTGGTCCACGAGCCAGTCCCGCAGCTCACCGGCGGGCGGGTCCTTGTCCTCGTCGAGCCAGATCAGCGAGGCCGCCTCCACCGCCGTGATCCACATCCGCACCGTCATCCGCAGCCGGGGGCCGGGGTCGCTCACCCCGAGGTGGCGGTGGATGTGCTCGGCCGCGGCCCGCCGTACGCCGTCCACCAGGGCCGTCGTCCGGGAGGTCTCGACGACGCTGCCGCCCTGGAGGAGGGCGCTGAACCCGGCGTCGTGCTCGGCGACGAACGTCAGATAGCGGTCGAGGGCGCGGCCCAGCCGGGCGAGGGCGGGTCCTTCGAGGGGCTCGTCGAAGCAGTGCCGCAGGTCGTCGGCGGCGGAGCTGAGCGCGGCCTCGTACAGCTGCTGCTTGCCGCCGGGGAAGTACCGGTAGACCAGCGGCCGGGAGACCCCGGCGGCCTCGGCCACGTCGTCCAGCGAGACGTCCTCCGGGGCGCGGTGCGCGAAGAGGGACAGCGCGGTGTCGAGGAGCTGGCTGCGGCGCTCCTCGACGCTGAGGCGACGGTAGGCGGGGGCGGCGGGGCTCATGCCCAGCAGCGTAATCGTCCGCCCCCGGCCGTGGCCCCGTCCGGCCGCCGGGCCGCCGCTCAGGCCAGCAGTCCGGACGCCTGCCACAGCCGCCGCCCCACGCCGCGCAGCACGCCGATGTCGTCGAGGAAGTCGGTCAGTTTGCGGGCGCCGTTCTGCATGACCTCCCGGCGGTGGCCGCTGGCCTTCACCTGGGCGACCGCCTCCCGCCGGTCGAGGCCGACGTTGGTGTAGACGTCCGGGTTGACGAAGGCGATGGAGAAGACCCGCGCGAACTCGCCGGAGGTGACGCGGGTGAACTCCTGCGACCACTTGGGCGCGGTCACCATCTGGCGGCGCAGCTCCTCCCGCGCGTACCGCACGTGCCGGGCCTCCTCCACCACGTGGATGCGGGTGACGCCCCGCACGAGGGTCTGCACCCGCTCGTCGGGGAAGGTCAGCCGCTGCATCCAGTCGAGGACCTCCTCGCCGAGCAGTGTCGCGGTGAAGGAACCGGGGGTGGTGGAGATGGTCTTGAAGACGCGGCCGAGGGTCTGGTGCGCGCGGCTCACCGGGTAGTACGGGGTGCCGCCCTGCGCGATCAGCCGGGCGAACATCTTGGAGTGCCGGCACTCGTCCTCGATCTCGGTGAGCGCGTAGCGGACGTGCGCGCTCGTCGCGGACTTGTCGTAGATGTGCCGGACCAGCAGCTGCATCAGGATCAGCTCGAACCAGATGCCGAGGGAGGCGAGCGCGGCGGCCTCGTGCCGGGACAGCAGCAGGCGCTGCTCCTCGCCCATGCGTTTCCACAGCGGGGTGTCGTACAGCGACACCAGCTCCGGCGGCCAGAACCACTTGCCGTCCTCGAAGGGGGCGTCCCAGTCGAGTTCCTTGTCGGGGTCGAAGGAGTGCTTGGCGGACGAGGCGAGGAGCCGCTCGGCCACCTGCTCCCGGTCCTTGAGCAGCCCGAGCGCGTCGCGCAGGCCGTCGAGGGCGTCGGCTTCCGTCAGGGTCGTCATGGCTGATCCACCTCGTCGTACGGGGACGGGTACGCGGACGTACCGGTGCGGAGGTACGGTGACGCTCTTATGAGACTGCCTGTCAGCAAGCTCGTCAATCCCCTGCGCGGGACTTGTCGGTCCCGCGCCGGGGCCGGACCCGCCCCGCGTGGCACACTGGGCCGCCGCACGACTCCGGGGGGCTGACATGGACGAGCGGGACGACGAGGGAGTGGCGGCCGCGGAGCCGTTCCCCGTGCTGCGGGTGCACAACCGCGGCCCGCACCTGCTGGAACTCCTCCTGGAGCCGTACGGCAGCGACCACTGGCTCCGCCCCGGCGTCACCTTCGTCGTCTACACCCTCGGCCCGCCGTCCGGGGTCCCCTTCGAGGTCGACCACGAGCCCGGCCGGATCACCGTGTACGCCGAGAGCCTGCCCGCCTACGTCGGCGACGAGGCGGGCGAGGAGATCGACTGCGGCCACGAACGGCCGCTGCCGCCGGGACCGTTCCGGCCTCCGCCGCCCTGACCGGCCCGGCCCGGCCGCGGGGCGCGCCCCTCACGCCGGGCAGCCGAGCCCCTCCGGCGCCGTGAAGGGCTCCGCCGCCGTGCCGTCGCCGGGGGCCGGGAACGGCTCGCGCAGGGTGAAGGCGTACGGCGTCGGGCCGTGGGTGCGCAGATGGAGCAGCCGGGCCTCCGCCTCGGCCACCGTCGGACGGTGCCCGGCCGGCACCCACCACAGCGCGGTCATCGCCTCCCGCACCCGCGCGAACCACTCGCGGCGGCGGGCCAGCATCTCCCGGTGCCGTCCCTGGTACATGTACGCCGTCAGCGCGTCGGTGTCCCGCCACACCGTCAGATTGAGGATCAGCCAGGCGTCCCCGAAGACCGCCACGTCGGTGGCGTTCCCCTCCGCCGACTGGAGCCGCCAGACGAAGCCGGGCGCGGCCTCCGCGTCCGCGTTGACCGGGTCGAGCGCGTCCACGAAGTCCTTCAACTCCGGTGAGTCCAGCGGGAAGAGGAGGCGCGAGATGTTGACCTGGGCGAGTTCGGCGGCGGCGGGCGCGGCGGGCGTGGCGGCGGCGATGTCGGTCATGGCCGAACCGTAGGACGCCCCCCGGACCCGCCGGTACCCCCGTCTCACGCCCGGCCCGTGCCCGCCTCCGCCTCACCCCTCAACTCACCGCATCCGGCCGCTCATCGGCGTCCGAGCACCGTCTCCATCACGGCCCGCGCCACCGGCGCCGCGAGACCGCCGCCGGTGATGTCGCCGCGCCGCGCCGCCGAGTCCTCCACCACCACCGCGACCGCCACACTCGGCTCCGCGTCCCGCTCGCCCTGCGCCCAGGACACGAACCAGGCGTACGGCGTACCGGCGTTGCCGACGCCGTGCTGCGCGGTGCCGGTCTTGCCGCCGACCGTCGCGCCCCGGATCGCCGCGTTCCCGCCGGTGCCCTCGCGCACCACGTCCGTCATCAGCTCCCGCATCGTCCGCGCCGTCGACGGCCGCATCACCTGCCGCACCGGCCGCGCACCCGCCGTGGCGACGGTCGCGCCACCGCTGCGCGTGGTCCGCTCCACCAGGTACGGCGTCCGCAGCCGCCCCCCGTCGGCGACGGCCGCCGCCACCATCGCCATCTGCAGCGGCGTGGCCCGCGTGTTGTACTGCCCGATCGACGACAGCGCCAACTGGGCCCGGTCCAGGGTGCGGTCGAAGGTGCTGCGCGCCACCGAGAACGGCACCCGCACATCGGCCGCGTTGAACCCGAACGCCTCCGCCGTCCCCACCATGCGCTCCAGCCCCACATCGACACCGAGCTTGGCGAACACCGTGTTGCACGACCACATGAACGCCTCGCGCAGCGGCGCGTCCTCGCAGCCCTCGCCCTCGTTGGTCAGCAGCGTCGTCGTGCCGGGCAGCCGGTACGGCGCGGGGGAGCGGGTCGGCGCGTCCGGGTCGCGGATCACCCTCGCGTCCAGCGCCGCCGCCGCGGTCACCACCTTGAACGTCGACCCCGGCGGATACGTCTGCCGCACCGCCCGGTTCAGCATCGGCCGGTCCGGGTCGGCGTTCAGCCGCTCCCACGCCGCCGCCACCGCGGGCCCGTTCCCGGAGAGTTCGGCCGGATCGTACGAGGGCGCCGTCACCAGCGCCAGGATGCGCCCCGTCGACGGCTCCACCGCCGCCACCGCCCCCTTGCGCCCCGCCAGCCCCTCGTACGCCGCCCGCTGCGCCCCCGGATCGAGCGTCGTCACCACGTCCCCGCCCGCCGGGCGGCCCCGGGTCACGTCGTTCCACAGGGGCAGCGGCGACAGCAGCGGGTCCGTCCCGGCAAGCAGCCCGTCCTCGGCGTGCTCCAGGAACGTCGTCCCGTACACCTGCGAGGCGAACCCGGTCACCGGCGCGTACAACGGCCCTTCCTGGTAGGTCCGTTCGTAGCGCAGCTGCTCGCGGGTGTCGCGGGAGCCGGTCACCGGGGAGCCGCCGACCACGATGTCGCCGCGCGGCTGCCCGTAGCGGGCGATGGCGGTGCGCCGGTTGGCCGGGTTGTCGTCGTAGCCGTCCGACCGCACCACCTGCACCCGGGCCGCGTTGGCCAGGAGGGCCAGCAGGAGCAGAGCGCAGAAGACGGCGGCGTGCCGGATGTGCCGGGTCATCACCGGCGCGGGCCGCCCGCCGACCGCCGCGCCGCCCCGGCCCGGGGGAGCGGCGGGTCCGCCGAGCCCGTCGCCACGATCGCCCGGTCGCCGTCTCACGGTGCCGCCTTCCCGTCGTACTGGCGCCGGGCCGAGTCGCTCACCCGGATCAGCAGCGCCACGATCGCCCAGTTGCTGACCACCGACGAACCCCCCTGCGCGAGGAACGGCATCGGCATGCCGGTCAGCGGGATCAGGCCGGTCACCCCGCCCGCGACGACGAAGACCTGGAGCGCCCAGATCGAGGCGAGCCCGACCGCCAGCAGCCGCCCGAACGGGTCGCGCAGTTCGACGCCCGCCCGGAAGCCGCGCTCGACCAGCAGGCCGTACAGGAGGAACAGCGCGCACAGGCCCGCCAGACCCAGTTCCTCACCGGCCGTCGCCAGGATGAAGTCCGACTTCACGGCGAAGCCGATCAGGATCGAGTTCCCGAGCCCCAGGCCGGTGCCGAACGCGCCGCCCGCCGCGAAGGAGAACAGCGACTGCGCCAGCTGGTTGGCGCCCTCGCCCGCCTCGATCGACGCGAACGGGTGCTGCCAGTCCTCGACACGGCTGTGCACGTGCGGCTCCAGCCAGCCGACGGCGACCGCGCCCAGCGAGGCCAGCACCAGCCCCACCGCGATCCAGCCGATCCGGCCGGTCGCCACGTACAGCATCACCACGAAGAGGCCGAAGAAGAGCAGCGAGGTGCCGAGGTCGCGCTCCAGGACCAGCACGCCGACGCTCAGCAGCCAGATCGCCAGCACCGGCCCCAGCACCCGGCCGGTGGGCAGCTGCACGCCCAGGACACGGCGCCCGGCGTGCGCGAGCGCCGTGCGGTTGGCGGCCAGGTACGCGGCGAAGAACACCGCCAGCAGCACCTTCGCGAACTCGCCGGGCTGGATGGAGAATCCGGCGATCCTGATCCAGATCCGGGCCCCGTTGACCGCCGGGAACAGGATCGGCAGCGTCAGCAGGACCAGCGCGGCGACCACGCACACGTACGCGTACCGCTGGAGCACCCGGTGGTCGCGCAGCGCGGCCACGACGAAGAGGAACAGGGCCACGCCCAGCGTGGACCACACCAGTTGGGTCGGCGCGGCCCGGTCGCCGGGCGTCTCCAGGTCCAGCCGGTAGATCAGCACCAGCCCGGTCCCGTTGAGCAGCACCCCGATCGGCAGCAGCAGCGGATCGGCGTACGGCGCCCGCAGCCGGACCGTCAGATGCGCCAGCAGCGCCAGCACGCCGAGCCCGGCGCCGTAACCGGCGGCGCCGGGCGGGACGCTGCCGTCGTGCGCGAGCCCGACGGCGCAGTAGCCGTACACCGACAGCAGGACGGCCAGCACGATGAGGGAGAGTTCGACGCCGCGCCGCCGGGGCAGGCGGGGGGCGGCCGGGGCCGGTGCCCCGGCCGGTGGCGTGATGACCTCGGCTCCGGCGTGCGTCATGTCCGGAATTTACCCAAAGGGGGCTCCTTGTGAGCCGTGTGACTGCGGGTGCGGGCGGCGCGCGTCGCGCGGCCGGCCCGGCGCGGGGGTCAGCACCAGCGGGGCGCCGGTCCCAGGTCGCGGATGTACCGCGCGGAACCGTAGGCCCAGGCGCCGTCCGTGAGGAGGTACCAGCGGTTGTTGCCGTCGACGCTCTGGCCGGTGGTCCGGCAGTACACCGTCACGATGTCGTTCCGCAGAGCGACCCGGACGACCTTGCCGCCCCGGTCGGGCGCGCTGCGCAGCAGCAGCCGGCTCGCGGTGACGACGCCCTTGTACAGCCGGGGCGCGGCGCGGGTGCCCGGCTCCGGCTCGCTCGCGGCGGCGGCCGGGGTGAGGGCGGCGGCGCCGACGAGAGCGGCGGTGCCGACGGCTATGGAGAGACGGGCGAGCGCGGAGCGCGGGGTCATGGCGTACCTCCGTGGGGGGTGGGGAGGATGGGGCACAACTGACTCTCCGCCACATTAGGGACACCCCGGCGGGGCCGCCCCCCGGACTGCGCCATCGGAGCGGCCCCGCCCACCCCCGCCTGCTGGGGCACCGGGCCCCGTCGGCCCTACGCCCCCGGCCCCGTCGGCTCCTCCTGCGCCCGCGCGGCCGGGCTCGGCAGGGTCAGCGTCGCCACCGCCCCGCCGTCGGCCGCGTTGGTGAACGCCAGCCGGGCGCCCAGCACCTCCGCCTGCCCGACCGCGATGGTCAGCCCGAGCCCGTGCCCCCGCGCCCCGCCCTCGGTACGGAACCGCTGCGGGCCGTGCGCCACCAGGTAGTCGGGGAAGCCGCCGCCGTGGTCGCGCACCGTCACCACCGGGCCGTCGACGGTCAGCACCACCGGCGCCCGCCCGTGCCGGTGCGCGTTGGCCAGCAGGTTGCCGAGCACCCGCTCCAGCCGCCGCCGGTCGGTCTCCACCCGTGCGTCCCGCACCACCCGCACCTCGGTCCCGGCGGCTCCGGGAGTCTCGGAGGTTCCGGGGGTCTCGGGGGTCCCGGCGGCAGAGGCCGTCACGGTCGTCCCGCCGCCCGCCCGCGCCACCCGGTGCGCGAGCGCGCCGAGTTCCTCGGTGTCGGGCTCCAGCCGCTCCCGCCGGGTGTCCAGCCGGGAGATCTCCAGCAGGTCCTCGGTGAGGGTGCGCAGCGCCGCCACCCGGTCGCGCACCAGCTCCGTCGGCCGTCCCGGCGGCAGCAGTTCGGCCGCCGCGTGCAGCCCGGTCAGCGGGGTGCGCAGCTCGTGCGCCACGTCGGCGGTGAAGCGCTGCTCGCTCAGCAGCTTGCCCTGGAGCGAGGCGGCCATCGAGTCCAGCGCGAGGGCGACGGCGGCCACCTCGTCCTGCGGCAGCCGGGCCGGGTCGCGGGTGCGCGGGTCGTCCACGCGCGCGTCCAGGTCGCCCGCGCTGATCCGCCGGGCCACCCGCGCGGTGGCGTGCAGCCGCCGCGTCACGCGGGTCACCGCGAACGCGCCCACCAGCAGCGTCGCCCCGATCGCCAGCGCCGACGACCAGAGGATGGCCCGGTCCAGGCCCTCGATGGTGCGGGCGCTCTGCTCGTAGTCGACCTCGACGCCGAGGGCCCGACGGCCGTCGGCGGGCCCGGCGGCCCACATCGTCGGACGGCCGCGGTGCTCGGCGACGACGGTGCCGCGCTCGCCGGACACCGCCAGCGCGCGCAGCGCGGGCGGCAGCCCCGGCGGGTCGACGCCCGCGCCCGGTCCGAGCGTCTCCCCCGTCTCGAACGCGGTCGTCGCGTCCTCCAGCCGCTCCAGCGCCAGGTCACGGGCCTGGCCGACGGTCTGATGCGTCACGGAGACGTGCACCAGGACGCCGAGCAGCGCGGCGAGGGCGCAGCACATCACGGTGATGAACACGGCGGCCTTCACCGCGAGCGTCCCCGCCCACCGGGGGCGCGCGAGCCTCATCGCCCGCCGACCGCGGCCGTGCCCGTGGGGGAGGGGGACGCCGTCGCCGCACCGGAGGGCGAGCCGGTGCCCGTACCCGACGGGGCGGGCGTGGCGCCGGGGGTGCGGGCCGGGCGGGGCGCGTGGGGCCGTCCGCCGGTGCGCCGCATCTCGTCGTGCGTCAGCAGCATCGCGTTCTGGTCGGCGTCCCAGGTCCACTGGAGCCGGTACTCGTACCCCGCGACCTCCGACGGCGAGCGGATGATCAGCGACCGCCCGGCCAGCTCGACCCCGCTCACCGCGTCCTCCCAGCCCATGATCTGCACCAGCCGCCCCTTCTCGACGGTGTAGACCCGGACCGCGGTCAGCTCGCCCGGCAGCAGCCGGAAGCCCAGGGTCAGCTCGTCCCGCCCGTCCCCGGTCAGATCCCGGTAGTAGGCGCGCAGCACCGGGCACCGCCCGCGCTCCGGTCCGCTCCCGTCGCAGTCGGGCATCCGCGCGGCCGTCCCCCGGTACGGGGCCGTCGAGCCGTCGTAGTCGTCCGGGTGCGCGGCGATCTCCCGCCGTACGACCTCGACCGGGGCCACCCGGCGGATCGCGCCGCCGGGCACGGTGACGCCCTTGACGACCTCGGTGTTGACCTCGTCGATGTCGAAGGCGGGGCTCGACGCGGGCGGCAGGTCGGGCCAGAGCCGTTCGGGGCTGACGGCGGTCGGGGTGGACCCGGCGCCCTCCAGCCCGCCCGCGTCCCCGCAGGCCGCGCCCGCCGCCACCAGCAGCCCGACGACGCCCGCGGCGAGGACGGCACGCCGGACGCCGCGCCGGGTTCCGCGCGCGCGGACGTGCCGGTCGGCGCGCGGGGGAGGGGCGGGACGGTGGTGCGGCACGGGGCTCCTGTGATCATGACGGTGGTCGGCCCCGTACACCATATTCAGGGTCACGTCCCTTTTGCGCACCGAGCGGGCCGCGTACGGAGCGGGGGCGGGTCGCGGGCGGTCCGCGTACGGAGCGGCGGGCGGTTCGCGTCCGCCGCGGCGAGTGGTCCCGTTGCTCGGCACAGTCGCCCGCCCGCCGGTGCACCCGTCCCACCCCGCCGCCCCGTCGGCCGGTCCGCTCATCCGCTACTCGGCGAGTTCCTCCAGCAGCCGGGCCGTCGCCAGGCCGGTCCGCAGGTACGCGACGAACAGCTCGTTGTGGAGGGCCAGGGGCGAGCGCCGCGACCGTATCAGCCCGATCGCGTCGTCCACCGAGTGCCCCCGGCGCACCAGCGCGTGGGCGACGACCAGCCCCGACCGGTTGTACCCGTGCCAGCAGCGGACCAGGACCGACCGCCCCTCGTCCAGTGCCTCCCCGGCCGCCTGCGCCAGCCGCATCACCCCCGCGAGCTGGGTGCCGTCCAGCGGCCCGTCCGGAATCGGCCACACCTGGTGCGGCACCCCCCGGTCCGGCCCGTGTCCGGGCAGCCGCAACAGGGTCTGGACGAGATCGAACTCGTCCCGTACGACGGCGAACTCGGGCTGACCGGCCCGCCCCCGGAACTCGTGCCCGCCCATCCACAGACCGGGCACGATCTCGCTCCACGGGGTGTCCGGAGCCGGAACGCCAGGTTCCGTCCTGCGGGTCCGCACCGACGCCTCCCCACCGGGTCCCTGACGCGTTCCGGGTCCCTGAGGCATTCCCGCCCGCCCGACCGGTCAACCGCCTTCTTGCCCCCGGAGCGCCCCCCTGTTCCCATGGTGGTGGGGTGATGGAGCATGAGCGGACTCCGCGTCGTACCGACCCGGCGCCACGGCCGGGAACGCCTCTACGTCTGTGACACCGAGGGCCGCGCCCTCGCCTGGTACGACCGGGACGCCGGACGCGTCGACCTCCTCGCCGACGACCTGCGCGACGCCGTCCTCACGGCCCTCGGCCCCTTCGTCACCGGCCCGGTCGCCGTCGGCCCGCCGCCCGTCCCCACCCCCGCCGACCTGGCCCGCCTCGCCCTCCACCCCGACGACGACCTCGCCCCCAACCGCCCCGGCGAGGCCCTTGTGCACGCCCTCGACCGCGACCCCGGCCCCGCGCACCGGCTGCGCCCCGACCCGCGGCGCCGCGCGCTGGAGGCCGAGCAGACGGTCGGCGCCGCCCTGGACCGGCTCGACGGCGCGGGCTGGCGCACCCTGCACTCGGTCCCGCTGCCCGGCGGCGACCGCATCCACCACCTGGCCATCGGCCCGGCCGGCCTCTTCGCCGTGCACACGCTGTACGCCCGCAGGCAGCGCGTCCTTGTCGCCGACCCGGCCGTCGCCCTCGGCCGCCGCGACCCGCGACCGGTGCTGCGCCGGGTCCGCGCCGAAGCCGACCGCGCCACCCACGCCCTCACTGCCGAGGTACGCCCCGTACTCGTCCTGGTCGGCGCGGCGGAACTGCGGACGGTCCGCCCGCCGCGGGAGGTCCGCGTCCTGCGCGACACCGACCTGCCGGACCTCGCCCGCCTCGGCGGCGTCCTCAAACCGGCGGACGTGGAGGCCCTGCACGCGATGGCGAGGGACCGGGGGACGTGGGTGGACTGAAGGGCGGGGTACGGGGACGGGGGACGTGGGCGGGGGACGTGGGCGGGCTGAGGACCGGCCTGTGCCACCCCGGTCACGTCGGCCCGGTCGGTAGCCGCCCCGCCTCCCCTTCGTTCCCCTCCTCCCCTTCCTGCCCCTCCTCCGTGAGCGGTGCGAGGAGGTCCCCGTACGCCCGCACCCGCGCCACCACCTCCTCCGGGCGGAACACGAGGGCGTCCGGGGTCCGGCACTCCGCCACCTCCTCCCAGGTCACGGGCGCGGAGACGGTGGGCTCGGGCCGGGCGCGCAGCGTGTAGGGGGTGGCGGTGGTCTTGCGGGCGGCGTTCTGGCTCCAGTCCACGAAGACCTTGCCGGGCCGCAGACTCCGGGTCATCCGGTGCAGGGCGAGGCGCGGCAGGGCCCGTTCCGCTTCGAGGGCGAGCCGCTTGGCGTAGTCGCTGACCTGCTCGGAGGAGGCCCCGCGCACGGCGGCCAGCAGGTGCAGCCCCTTGGCCCCGGAGGTCTTCGCGTACGCCGTGATCCCGTCGGCGGCCAGCCGCTCCCGCAGCCAGAGCGCGACCTCGCAGCACTCGACGGCGGTCGCGGGCGCCCCCGGATCGAGGTCGAGGACGAGCCGGTCGGCCTGTCCGGGCCCGTCGATCAGCCATTGGGGTGTGTGGAACTCGGTGACGAGGTTCGAGGCCCACACGAGGCTCGCCAGATCCTGCACGAGCACCATCCGGGCGGGCCCCTCGGAGCGGGGCACCTCGGCGGTGGTGACCCAGTCGGGTGTGCCGGGCGGCACGTTCTTGGTGAAGAAGACCTGACCGTCCGGCCCGTCCGGATACCGCAGGAAGGAGACCGGCCGGTCCCGCAGATGCGGCAGCAGCACCGGGGCGACGGTGGCGTAGTAGTGCAGCACCTCGCCCTTGGTGAACCCGGTCGCCGGATACAGCACCTTGTCGAGGTTGCTGAGCGCCAGCCGCCGCCCCTCCACCTCCGTGATCGGCGTCATACGATGAGAATCACACGTTCAGTGCGGTATGCGCATGTATGAGGCGTATGTGACGTACGCCGATCCCGTCGACGGACCCTGGGAAAGGTGCGGCACGTGAGATCCATATGGAACGGCGCCATCTCCTTCGGCCTGGTGAGCATCCCCATCAAGCTGGTGAACGCCACCGAGAACCACGCGATCTCCTTCCGCCAGATCCACACCGAGGACGGCGGCCGCATCCGCTACCGCAAGATCTGCGAGCTGGAGGACCGCGAGGTCACGTCGGCCGAGATCGGCAAGGGGTACGAGGACGCCGACGGCACGATCATCCCGATCACCGACGAGGACCTGGCCCACCTCCCGCTGCCCACCGCGAAGACCATCGAGATCGTCGCCTTCGTCCCGGCGGACCGGATCGACCCGCTCCAGATGGACGCCGCGTACTACCTCCAGGTGGGCGGCGCGCCCGCCGCCAAGCCGTACACGCTGCTGCGCGAGGCCCTCAAGCGCAGCCACAAAGTGGCCATCGCCAAGTACGCCCTGCGCGGCCGCGAACGCCTCGGGATGCTGCGCGTGGTCGGCGACGCGATCGCCATGCACGGCCTCCTCTGGCCCGACGAGGTCCGCGCCCCCGAGGGCGTGGCCCCCGACACCGACGTCACGGTCCGCGACAAGGAACTCGACCTGGCGGACGCCCTGATGGACACCCTGGGCGAGGTGGACCTGGAGTCCCTCCACGACGAGTACCGCGAGGCCGTCGAGGAGGTCGTCGCGGCCAAGGCGGCGGGCGAGACACCCCCCGAGTCCCCGGCCCCCTCCTCCAGCGGCAAGGTCCTCGACCTGATGGCGGCCCTGGAGAACAGCGTCCGAGCGGCACAACAGTCCCGAGGCGAACCGGACGGGAAAGCAGAAGCCGAGGTCCGCCACCTCCCACCCCGCAAACAGACCCCGAAACAACAGACGGACACGAAGAAGTCGACATCCAAGACGGCGGCGACGAAGAAATCGACGACAGCCCGATCGACAGCGAAGAAGACGACGGCCTCAAAAACCGCAACCGCCAAGAAGACGACGGCAAAATCCACCACGGCGAAATCCACCACGGCCAAGAAGCCCCAACCCAAGAAGGCGACTCCCCGCAAACGCACGGCGTGACTCCTCCGCGTCGCCGGGCCCTCCCCGCACAGCGGACGGCTCAGCCGACGTCTCCCCCGTCCCGCTCGTCCGTCTTCGCCCACCACACCAGGACCCCCCAGCGCACCAGCGCACCGACCGCGAGCGCCGCGAGGACCGCTCCCCAGTCGATCACGTGCGGGAGCCCCGGGAAGAACGCGAAGAAGGCGAACACCGCGGCGGCGCCTGCGGCGAAGCCGAGGATGCCCGCGCGCCTCCGCCGTACCTCCCGGGACGCGCCCCGCCGCTGCTGCTGTTCGACCATGTCGGAGCTCACTTCGTGATGTGGTGGCACTGGGCCGCCCGCTGGACGCCGTTGACGTAGAGACGGGCGCACGCCTTGCCGTAACGGGGCAGCCGCTGCGGAGCGTTGTTCCTCATCGGGTCGATCTTGCACTCGGCGTGCGTCGCGCCCCGGGAGGTTCGATACGTCCGGTTGTCCGTGTCGGCGTACGAGAAGTCGATGCGCCAGTTGCAGAAGCCGCTGCCGAGTGCGGCGACGAAGCCGCAGTCGACGCCCGCGTTCTGGTACGTGATCCGCTTGCCGCTGCCGCGGATCACGTGCGTGAACATGCAGCCGGTCGGCACCTTCATCGTCACGCCACCGACGCTGTACTCGAAGGTCTGCACCGGGGTCGATCCCGCCGCACCGGCCCGGGCCGGACCGGTCCCCGCCGTGAGGACGCCGCCGACGCAGACCAGAGCGGTGAGGAGACGTGCCGCGCGACGACCGGCCATGGCGAGCCCTTCTGCTGATTCCTGGAGGACACCAGGATCAACAGCCGCGCCCCACCTCGGGTTCCGCGCCGCCCACGAGCCTCACCGCCAGGAGTGACCCTCCCGGCCATGGCGCTGAGCTGCAAAAACGATGCCTGCTGCGGGCTCGCCCTCCGGGTGGGGTCAACGCGCGGCCTCCTGGCCCGCGTCCGGGACGCCCCTACGGCACGAACCGCCACAGATGGTCGGCCGTCCCGTTGTCCTCGAACTGCACCACCTGCGCGCTGTTCGCCGTGGACATCCGGTCGACGCCCAGCACCTTCCCGCTGTTGCGGTTGCGGACCCGGTACCACCCGTCGGTGTCCTCGACCAGTTGCCACAGGTGGTCGGCGGTGCCGTTGTCCTCGAACTGCACGACGAGCGCGCTGTTCTCGACCGACATGCGGTCGACGCCGAGGACCTTCCCGCTGTTGCCGTTCCGGATGAGGTACCAGCCGTCTCCCTTGTCGACGAGCTGCCACGCGTGGTCGCTCGTACGGGAGTTGTCGAACTGCACCACCCGCGCGCTGTTCTCGACGGACATCCCGTCGACCGCGAGCACCTTCCCGCTGTGCTTGTTCTGGATACGGCGGAACGCGGGCTCGGGAGTCCAGCGCCGCCCGCCCGGTGTGACGGTCGGGAAGGACGTGATCCGCAGCCGCGCCGCGCCCGCCGGCACGAGGGTGACGGTCTCGACGGCCGCGTCACTGCCCGCGGGACTGTCCTGGAGCGGCGCCACGACGTGCTCGTCGTCCGCGACCCACTCCGGTATGCGCCGCGCTCGCGCGGAGATCCGCAGCGGCACACTGTCCTGCGTGAACGGCTGCTCCGGCACACTCGCCCCCACCCCGGAGACGGTCAGCGGCGTGTCGGGGACGAGCCCGTAGTTCCACGGCGTGGTCGCGTGCACCTCGTACGCCGGGAACGCGGCGTCGGCGCCGCCGCCGTCGTAACGGACGTACTGCTCACCGATCTTGAGCGAGTAGACGAGCGGCCCCCGCTCCACACTCACCGCCCCGCCCTGCCCGCCCCACTCCCGCAACCGGGCCTGCTGCGGCAGCCGCAGCCGTACGACGTCCCCGTCGCGCCAGGTCCGTTCCACGCGGGCCCAGGCGGGCCCGTCCGGCGCCGCCACGGCCGCCCCGTTGACGGCCAGTTGCGGCCCGTCGCACCACCCGGGAATCCGCAGCAGGAGCGGGAACCGCACGGGCCGGGGCGTGTTGACGGTGAAGGTGAGCGTGTCGGCGAAGGGGTATCCGGTCGACTCGGTGACGGTGACCCGCGTCCCGCCCGCGACGCTCGCCCGCACCACGCTCGGCGCGTACAGCGCGGCGGCGAGCCCTCCGTCGGGCGTGCCGAGCCACAACTCCTCGGTGAAGTAGGGCCATCCCATGCCGTAGTTGTGCGGGCAGCACCGGTACTGGTCGACCCCGGCGAAGTACGCCTGCATGGCGAAGCCGTTCTGGAACTGGCCCTGCGTCTTCGCCCGGTTGTCCAGGTCGACCGAGTTGGCGCTGGTGATGTAGTGAATCGCCTTGCCCTGCGGGTCGAGTGAGGCGGGCAGCATGTTGAACGCCAGGTCCTCGCACCGGTCCGCCCAGACCGGGTCGCCGGTGATCCGCGTCAGCAGTTCGTGGCTGGCCATGAACTCGACGATCCCGCACGTCTCGAACCCCTGCCGCGGATCACCGAACCCGGGCCGGTAGTTCTCGTCCCCGGCCAGCCCGCCCCCGGGGAACTGCCCGTACGCCCCCATCACACTGTCGTACGCCCGATACGTGGCCTGCGTCAGCGCGACGGACCCGTTGACCTGCGCGTACTGCGCGGGCTCCCGGAACCCCTGCGCGATGTTGACGTTGTGCCGACTGGGCGTCGCCCCGGTCCAGTCGGCGCCGTGCGTATGCATCTTGGCGGCGAGATCGAGCAGGAAGGCCTCCCCGGTCCGCCGGTACAGCCACACCACCACATCCAGCCCGTCCCCCCAACGGTAGGAAACCCAGCTGGAGTCGAAGGCCCCCGCCCCCTGCGCGTTCATGAACCGCGCGAACCGCACCAGGAACGGCACCACACGGGCGTCCCGCGCGTACTCCTCCCACGTCCGCAGCGCCTGGAGCAGCGGCAGGAACGGCCAGAAGTCGGGCCCGCCGTTGAGCGAGGTCCGCAGCGCGCGGGGCCCGAAGAACCCGTCCGCCTCCTGCGTGGCGAGGACGGCGTCGATCCAGGCCCGCGACCGCCCGAGCGCGGCGGCGTCCCCGGTGGCGATGGCCAGCGGCAGATACCCGCGCAGCCAGTACGGCACCTCCTCCCACCCGCCCCGCTCCGGACGCACCCACCCGCTGGCCGAGAAATCAAGAAAATGCGAGTACGACTCGAACCGCCCGCACAACCCGGCGAGCTGTAACCGCAGTTGCCCGGCGAGCCACCCCCGCGCGGTCACACTCCCCGGAGCCAGCCGCGTGAACCGATCCGCCACCACCCCCGCAGCCACCCGATCCCCCGACCCGCCCTCGGCGGCAGCCGCCACCCCCCTCCCCGTCCCACCCGCCGAAGCGGCCCCCACCACCACTGACCCGACCCGAAGAAGCGCCCGCCTGTTCATGGACATACGAGGACGACCCACCTTCCGAAGAAGCGACCGGAACCCATTCCGCACCAGGCAAAAGCACGCCACCCCGCACCTGTACTACGTTGTAAATGGCGCCCGTTGGCATGACAGCACGCCCCCGTCCCCCTGTCCAGACCACTCACCACACCCACCCCGCGGGGCCCGGAGGGCAAGGCCTCCATGGTCTGCAGGCGGGCAGGACTACTTCCCGTGCCCCTTCACCAGGGACGCACTCTGATAACTACCGAGATCGTCCTTGACATGGTTCGCCAGACCCCGGCCATGACCGGGCCCGCCATACACGCTCAGCCTGATCGCCCGCGCCACCTCACCCGAGACCTCCGCCCCCGGCCGAGTCACCTCGACGGCCTCATGCAGATGCCTGCGCAACGCGAAGAACCGCTCATACACGGGCTGAGAAAAGAAAACGCCACCTTCCAGATTGAACTCACTGAGTTCTCTCAGATACTGCTCAGCCCATTCCCGTGTCTTGGGCATCCCGTCAAGCGTCCAGTTGGTCTCATAGTGAATATGAATCTTCCACAACTTGGGATAAAACTCGATCCTCTTCTTGATGATCTCCTGGAACTGCGCTTGAACAGCGGCATTGTGGTTGGTCCGGATGGCAGCACGCACAGTCAACAGAGTGCCGACCACGGACACCACAGCGGCCAAGAGTGCGACGACCACAGGTGAGTTGAGGTTCATGAGTACCTTGTAGCCCGCAACACCGCGCCGCGCTGCCGGACGGCAATACTCACGAGCCCCCGATCGCTGACAGACCGTCGCGACCGCCGGCACTCGCCCGCAGACACGCCAAGACCCCGTCCTCAGCGGCTTCACTGACGGCGGGGTCTTTTGGGCACCTGATCCAAGGTGCCTGCGGCAGGATTCGAACTGCGCACACGGCTCGGGAGGACGCTCGAGTCCTGGAGAAAAGCACCGGTCAGACCCTTGTGAACCCACGACGGCCCAAGGTTCGTCCACGGATAGTCCACGGTGGCCGCGTACATCACGGTGCGTGAAGGTCCCCGGTCCCTGCCACCCCGGAGCAGCACTCCTTGGTGGTCAGACGTCGTCCGGAGCGGTTGCGGTGGAGTCGGATACTCAAGCGTGACCGTTGTCACCTGAGCTGATCAAGGTGCGCTCCTGATGGGGCCGTCCCCTTGTCCGCGGATGACTCATGTGACCGAGAATTACCCGCCGCGGTCGCATCTGCAGGGTAGGGATCTCCACCGCAGTCCAAAGTCCATAACTGCGGTATGGCTGTCGGGGATTCTCGTTCACCTCAGTTGACGCCCTGACGGTGAGTCTACTAGCGTCATCGCACGTGACGGCGCGTCAAATTGACGCCCGCGGGGTGGGGAGTTTGAGCATGCCTACGTCTTTGAAGCCGGTGACCACCGGCCTGCCCGTCGACCTTCGAGAGATCCGCAAGGGGGTCATGGCGAACGGCGTCATTGACTGTGAAAACCTCTTGGCGATCGTCAACGATCCCCAGGAGATCGAGGACGCCACCAAGCGTGCGCAGAAGGCCGGACAGCCGATCAGCGAGTATGCCCGCACGCGCGCTGAGATCCAGCGGCTCTTGGGCACTGCGGGCAGCAAGAAGGCCAAAAACGTCGGCGAGTACGCCGACTACATTGCGGCCGGCCTGCGAGGGGACTACGACGACGCCTGGTCGCTGCCGCAGATCACCCTGTGGTCGCCGCGCCCGCTGATCATCTCTGAGGACGGCTCGTCGGCCCTGCCGATCAAGGACGGCCTCTACGCGCTCGACAGCGAGACCCAGGTCACCGCCTGGCACCGGATCAAGAAGCACCCGGGCGCGTACGGCTTGGAGGACTGCGACTTCGGCGCGATCCCGCTGTCGTTCGAGATCTTCCACGGCATCAGCGTCATGGCCGCCCGCCAGATCTTCCACGACCGTAACCTGAAGGGCGTTCCGGTCGACAAGTCCCTGGCCATGTCCATGGACGGCCGCGACTTCGGCACCACCGTCACGCGCAAGCTGATGGAGTCGCTGAAGGTGCCGGCCGGGGAGACCACGGTTCCGCTGTCCAGCCTGATCCTCACCGGCAAGCGCCAGGTGTCGGACAAGGCCCCGGAGTGGATGACGATGTCGGTCCTGCGGACCCTCATTGCCACGGCCATGCTCGGCAAGGCCGGTATCCACGCCGCGTCGACCGGCATCGAGCATGAGGACATCCCCGCCAACGAGAGCGGCGATCGACCGGACAAGGCGGTCGTTCAGCGTGAGGTCATGGAGACGGTGGGCGCGTTTCTCCAGCAGCACGCCGCGCTCTTCCACGCCAAGACTGCAGTCACCGCCCCCGCCGTCGTGGCCGGCCTCGGCGCGACCATGAACCGCACCATGTCTTGGAGCGCCGACCCCATGCCTGAGGGCATCACCCTGGAGCGAATGCTGGAAGGTATCCAGTGGGAGCGTGAGGCGAAGTACTGGAGCGGCATCGCGGCCAAGGTGACTGACCGGGGGGCCGTCTCCTGGGCGGGCGGTGCCCGTGACTCCGGACACAAGGTCTACGACGCGCTGAACCACCCGGAGAGCGACACGGGTAAGCAGATCCGCGGACGGTTCTAGCTGTAGGTATCGGCTCCTGACCAGCAAGTTTGGGCAGGAGCCGATTTCGTTTTGGGCCTGCAGCTCGTGGCCGCGTTTCCTCTTGGACCCTCTCGTACTGACACCTTGATCACGCGGTGTCCCTAGGTATTCCCCGTGGCTTCCCGCACGACATGGCATGGTTCTGGCACGTCTGCCCGGGGTGCCGAATGACTCCACGCCCACCCCTCGTCTTCATGCGTCGGCCGTTGTCAGTGCGGTCCCGTAGCTTGAAGCCATGGTTGGTACAGGCGAGAACTTCCCTCACCTCGACGAGTCGTCGGCGGTGGGCCAGCCCACTGCGGGCGTCCAGCCTTACTACGCGCAGCGCGCCGAATTGCTGGGGCAGAGGTACGGGAGCGTTACCTTTGAGGAAGTGCATGGCGGGGTGGTAGATCTGCTTCCGCCGACGTCGGCGAAGGTGTTGGACGTAGGTGCTGGCACTGGGCGGGACGCCGTGGCACTCGCACGACGCGGTTACCAGGTGGTGGCGGCGGAGCCGGTCCGTGAGCTTCGGGAGGTCGCGAAGAGCTTCAACCCGTGCGAGGACGTCCGTTGGGTCGAGGACTCGCTGCCCGCACTGTCCCACCTGCAAGGGCCTTTTGAGCTGGTGCTGCTGTCGGCTGTGTGGATGCACCTGGCGCCGGCCGAGCGTGGGCAGGCGATGGAGCGGCTGGCCACGCTGCTGACTCCGGCGGGGCTGCTGGTCGTCTCGCTTCGGCGCGGAGTCCCGCCGACAGACCGGGTGATGTTCGATGTGCCCGCGGAGGAGGTCGTGCGAGACGGGGAGCGGCAGGCGCTGCGGTTGGTGCGACTGGTAGAGGAGGGCGCGGACCGGCTCGGCCGTGCAGAGGTGTGGTGGCAGACGGTTGTCCTGCGCAAGGGGGGCGAGTGAGCGGGCGCGAGTTCTACGCCCAGGATGCCTCGGCGCGCGCGTCGTGGCGGTTGGCAGTGCTGATGGGGGCCAACTCGCGCACCTACAAGTTCGCTCTCGGGCAGGCCCTGCTGGAGTTCGGGCGGACCGGGCGAGAGGAGATCCCACTTGCCGAGCTCGCCGCTGTCTACAGCCTGGGCCTGGTGCATCATTTGGCCCAGGATCCGCAGGCGCCGCAGACGGTGGAGCTAGGCGAGAAAGACTTCCTGACCGTCGCTGAGGAGGAGAGAGCCGCGACACTGCAACTCGGCCGGCCCACCGAGCGTCTGCTGGCAGCCGCAGTGCGTTCCATGCCGATGATGGTGATGCAGAAGTTCCACAATCTCAGCGGTGAAACAGCGGTGCCCCACAGCTTTTACGAGCTGGCAGGGACGGGACGGCAGCGTGTCGTGCGCCTGACTCCTGACCTGTTGCGACTGGCGCAGTCGGAGCAAGCACCAGTCCTAGCTGCGGAGTTGGGTGCGCGCTGGAGCATCGTGGAGAGCTCCTTCGCTGCCAGCGTCGGGCGCAGCCTTGTCGAGGAGGGTGTCACGGTCGACTGGGACACCCTTAAGATCACGGACAAACGCCGACGTCGCTCGGTGACCGGCATCGTTGACGCCACGGTCGGTTTTCAACACGGCCGCTGCCTGATCTGCGGCGATGTTCTGGCCCCGGGGGACGCCATCGCCGTCGACCACGTCTTCCCGTTCTCCCTGATGCGTCGCTTCGGCAGCGTCGGCTCCTGGAACGGTCCAGATCTGGACGCCCTGTGGAACCTTGCCCCCGCACATGCGACCTGCAACGGATCCAAGAGCGACCGACTGCCCACCCCGGCCGAACTCGTCCGCCTCGCGGCCCGCAATGACGCAATCACGCAGTCCCCCCATCCCCTGCGCCGCACACTGCAACTCAGCCTGAAACTTGCCTTGCCTGACCAGAAGGCACCCTCGTGGATCGAGTTCCTGGGAGCGGTTCAGACAGCATTCTGAGTGCGACCCAAGAGTCCTGGGCCATTACGGACGGCGTGCATGGATCAGGAGTGAGCGCGACGGATGAGATCGTTTTAGGAGTTCGATCCAATTCCGCTCCAGATACCGTCGGCGACTATACGACGGCCGGACGATGACGCTGGTCGACGTGCGGAACGTCCTCCACTAGGTGTCGAAGGCATCGCGACCGCTGGCCGATCTCGCTGAACCGGTCACGGCCCGTGCGGTGCTGGACTCGCTGAAGCTCAAGTTGGACGGTACAGCCGCAGTGGCCGAAACCGTACGGCGCAAGCTCCGGACGCTCGTCAACCCGCGAACTACGCGGTCGAACTGGGGGAGCCGCGTGACAACCCGATCACGGCTTTTCGCTGGCAGAAGCCGAAGGTCTCCAACCAGGTTGACCCTCGCGTTGTCGCGAACCTCGAGAAGGCTCGGAATCTCCTGGCGGCCGTTTCCTACGTGGGCGGCCACCGGCGGGCTCGCGATCGGCGCCTGGTGGGTCTCTTCGCCGCCAAGTACTTCGGCGGTCTCCGGCTGGCTGAAGCGGTCGGCCTAGTTGAGACAGACCTGAACCTCCCCGAACAGGGCTGGGGGTCGGCGCTGCTCCATCGGACTCGACCGTCGGTCGGCAAGCAGTGGACCGACTCGGGGGAGACCCACGACGATGGCGGTTTGAAGAACCGGCCGAGCGAGGACGCCAGGCGAGTGCCGATCCCGCCCCATCTCGTCGCTGCACTCCGCGAGCACTTGGAGACCGCCGGCATGGCGGGCGACGGACGGCTCTTCTTCAGCGAGAAGGGTGCGCTCGTCCCCTCCTCGACCTACTACCGCGTCTGGCAGGAAGCCCGGCTCCTCGCGCTCCCGCCGTCCGCAGCCTCCTCGCCGCTCGCGAGTCGGCCGTACGGCCTTCGGCACTCGGCGCTGTCGACGTGGCTCAACGCGGGTGTCGACCCTACTGAGGTGGCCGAGCGCGCCGGCAACAGCGTCGAAGTCTTGCTGACCCGCTACGCGAAGTGCCTCGACAAACGGCAGGACGTCGCCAACCGGCGCATAGAGGGCCTACTGCGCGAATACGAGTGAGACACCCGTCTCACTCCGAGGCCCTTGGAACCTTATCCATGGGCCTCGCTTGTGCCGGGGATACCGCAGCGGCGGTTGGTCAATTCGCGCCGTGTTCGATGCCCCAGCTATCAGGGCTGGAGCACCTTCAGCTAGCTGTCAAGAGATCTATTTTAGCCAAGGATGAATGTTTCAGGCCAACTTTCCAACCGACTTTCTTAGGTGTTCATATTTCTCAAGCGGAGTCGCTTGAATAAGCGTGTGGCTGCCGAAGAATTGGGTCAGCGCAGCTCACGGCTCCTCCAATTTGCAGGAGCGTGGCTGTGGAGCGACATAAGCCCATGACGTAGGCCTGCCCAAAAACAGGAAGGCTACGTCCGCCTTCGACGTTTGCCCTGGTCAGAGGCCAGACCCATGCTCATCGTCATGGAACACGTCGCAATCAGTGGTGCCCTGGCCGTCTTCGGCTTCCTGGGCCTCTTCATCACCCTTATGGCAGCCCTGCTGCGTCAGCTCCCCGAGCTGTTCTCGGCCTGGCGTGAGGTCTGTAGAGCTCTGCGGGACACCCCGCGAGACGGCATGACCGATGACCATCAGTCGTTGTAGCACTTGGGCTGACCAAGCCGCTCTTGATCGAGCCGATCGACTGTGAGTCCGAGCCGGTGCGTCGCACTGGAGTGTCGGCCATCCTTGCGGGTGGACGGTGGCGGCCTCCGCGACATGAGCAATGTCCAGGATGGGATGGCTGGTGGTGCGACTCTCATCGTTTCCGGAAGCCCACCTGCGGCAATGCCTCAAGATCCCGTCCATGCCTCGTGCACAGACCCCGACATACGCCCGCTTTGAGCGGCGTACGCCTGCACATACGCGAAGACCCCGGCCTCAGCGTTTCCGCTGGTGACGGGGTCTTGGGCGCCTAAATACAAGGTGCCCCCGGCAGGATTCGAACCTGCGCACACGGCTCCGGAGGCCGTTGCTCTATCCCCTGAGCTACGGGGGCGTGTCGGGCGTGTTGCTCGCGGCGACGGGTAGAACACTACCAGCTTCGGTGGGGTGATCAGGAACGGGTTTGCGGGGGCGTCGGTCGGCCGGGGTGGAAGTCGGGAAAAGCCGGACGCGGTGGGCGCGTCCGGCCTACTCTCGAGGTGTGCCAGGCGCGTCGGGCCGGGTGCTTGTTGTCGACGACAACAAGGTCATCCGGCAGCTGATCAGGGTCAATCTCGAGCTGGAGGGCATCGAGGTCGTGACCGCGTCCGACGGTGCCGAGTGTCTGGATGTCGTCCATCAGGTCCAGCCCGACCTGGTCACCCTCGACGTCGTCATGCCCCGGCTCGACGGGCTGCGGACCGCCGCCCGGCTGCGCGCCGACCCCCGTACCCGCGATCTTCCGGTCGCCATCATCAGCGCCTGCACCCAGTACGAGGTCGAGGTCGGGCTGGAGTCCGGTGTCGACGGCTTTCTCGCCAAGCCTTTCGAGCCCGACGCCCTCGTCGATCTCGTCCGACGCCTCCTGGAGCAAGGAAAGCAGGACAAGCGGGAGAAGCAGGGAGAGCAGAGGGAGCAGGGGGAGGAGAGCGGGGGTGGCGACGTGGTGGGGCACGCTGCTGTTTCCTCCACCGAGGCCCCGGTCCCGCCGGGGTCGGCCCTGTCGGAATCAGCCAGGCCCCCGGCCGGCTCCCGGTCCGACGCTGCCACCCCGCCCTCGCCCGGCCATCCCGGCGAGCCGTCACCCCTGCCCTCGCACCCCCAGCGTGCGCACACCCGTCACCCCCACTCCCGCGCCGCCCGCGTCAGCGACGCCTGACGCCTCCGGCAGACCTCACCGCCCGACGTCTGACGCCCGACGTCCCCGGGAGACTCACCGCGTCCGAGCCCCCCATCCCCTCACGCCCCCGCCGTCCACATCCCGGACCCTCCCCCTCCACCGCGCAACCCCGCCCCCTTCCTCCCCTAGGCTTGTCCCGTGACCCCCGTCGAGTTGTCTCGCGCCGTGCTGTACGCAGTGCGGTGTGCCGTCGACGCCGGGGAGCTGGATGTCGTCGTGCCCGCGCGGGTGCGGGTCGCGCCGCCGGGGGCCGGGGGCCGGGGGGACTACGCCACCAATGTCGCCCTCCAGCTGGCCCGCCCCGCCGGGCAGAGTCCGCTGCGGGTCGCCGAGGTCATCCGGCCGCATCTCGCGCGGGTCCACGGGGTGCGCGCCGTCGACATCACCGGGCCCGGGTTCCTCAACGTCAGCCTCGGCGGCGGCTCCGACGCCGAACTCGTGCGCCGCGTCCTGCGCGAGGGGCCCGGCTACGGCCACGGCGACGCCCTCGCCGGACAGGTGCTCGCGCTGACCGTGCCGTACGAGGTGCGGGCCGAGGTCGTCGCCGACGTCCTCGCGCGGATGGTCGGCGCGCAGGGCGGGCGGCTCGACGTCACGCACGCCCAGCCCGCCGGGCCCCGGACCGCCGGCGCCCCCGCCCGCCGCGTCCCGCTCCACGCCGCCGGACCCCATGGCCGGCCCCGCGCCGTCACCCCCAGGCGCGCCGCCGCCCCCCGGCACCTCCCCACCCCTCCCCGGGACCCCCACCCCCTCCGCCCCGTCCCCGCCCCCGAGGACCCCGCCCCCCTCGGCCCGGACGCCGCCCGCTGGGCGCTGCTGCATCCCGCCCCGCACGACCGGCCCCGGATCAGCGCCGACCACCTCGTGCAGCGCGAGAGCAACCCCCTCTTCCGGGTCCGGTACGCCCACGCCCGCACCCACGCCGTACGGCGCAACGCCGCCGATCTGGGCATCCGGCCGGAACCATCGGCCGAGGCCGACCCCGGGGCCGCGCCGCTGCTCGCCCTCCTCGCCGATCACCCCCGGCTCCTCCTGCCGGTCGCCCCGGAGCCCGCCGACCCCGGCCGCCCCGCGCCCGCGTCGCCGCTCGTGCCCGCCGCGCCCTCCCGGCTCGCCCGGCATCTCGTGGCCGTCGCCGACGCCGCGCTCCCGCTGCTGCCCGGCGCCCTCCCGCAGGGGGACGGGAAACCCACGGCCGCCCACCGTTCCCGGCTCGCGCTCGCCGAAGCCGCCGGGGCGGTGCTCGCCGGTGGCCTGTCCCTGCTCGGCATCGACGCACCCGAACACCTCTGAGAGAGCACGGAGAGCACGCCCACCATGAGCCGTTCCGCACACCCCGCCGGGCCCCGTCACGCCGACGTCCTGCCCGAGGGGCACTACGCGGCCCCGCCCGCCGACCTCAACGCCCTCGACCCCAAGATCTGGTCGCGCACCGTCGGCCGCGACGAGCACGGCGTCGTCACCGTCGGCGGGATCGACGTCAAGACCCTCGCCGAGGAGTACGGCACCCCCGCCTACGTCCTCGACGAGGCCGACTTCCGCGACCGCGCCCGCGCCTGGCGCGGCGCCTTCGGGGCCGACGCCGACGTCTTCTACGCGGGCAAGGCCTTCCTCTCCCGCGCCGTCGTGCGCTGGCTGCACGAGGAGGGCCTCAACCTCGACGTGTGCTCCGGCGGCGAACTCGCCACCGCGCTCTCCGCCGGGATGCCCCCCGAGCGCATCGCCCTGCACGGCAACAACAAGTCCACCGACGAGATCCGGCGCGCCGTCGAGGCGGGCGTCGGCCGCATCGTCCTCGACTCCTTCCAGGAGATCGTGCGGGTCGCGCACCTCGCGCAGTCCCTCGGCCGCCGCCAGAAGGTGCAGATCCGCGTCACCGTCGGCGTCGAGGCCCACACCCACGAGTTCATCGCCACCGCCCACGAGGACCAGAAGTTCGGCATCCCCCTCGCGGGCGGCCAGGCCGCCGAGGCCGTACGGCGCGCCCTCCAGCTCGACGGGCTCGAACTCGTCGGCATCCACTCCCACATCGGCTCGCAGATCTTCGACATGTCCGGCTTCGAGGTCGCCGCCCAGCGCGTCGTGTCGCTCCTCAAGGACATCCGCGACGAGCACGGCGTCGAACTGCCCGAGATCGACCTCGGCGGCGGCCTCGGCATCGCCTACACCAGCGCCGACGACCCCCGCGAACCGCACGAGATCGCCAAGGCGCTCCACGAGATCGTCACCCGCGCCTGCGACGCCGCCCGGCTGCGCACCCCGCGCATCTCCGTCGAGCCCGGCCGCGCCATCGTCGGCCCCACCGCCTTCACCCTCTACGAGGTCGGCACCGTCAAGCCGCTCGACGGGCTGCGCACGTACGTCTCCGTCGACGGCGGCATGTCGGACAACATCCGCACCTCGCTGTACGACGCCGAGTACAGCGTCGCCCTCGTCTCCCGCGTCTCCGACGCCGCGCCGATGCTGTCCCGCGTGGTCGGCAAGCACTGCGAGAGCGGCGACATCGTGGTCCGCGACGCCTTCCTGCCCGCGGACCTGGCACCGGGTGACCTGATCGCGGTGCCCGCCACCGGCGCGTACTGCCGGTCCATGGCCAGCAACTACAACCACGTGCCGCGTCCGCCGGTCGTCGTCGTGCACGAGGGCGAGGCGCGGGTCGTCGTCCGCCGGGAGACCGAGGAGGATCTGCTCCGTCTGGACGTCGGATAGACCCATCCCCGGATCCACGCGTAGCGGGGCCGTGGGCCTTCGGGTGCAAGATCTCCTGCTCGCGGCCCCGTGAAAATGAAATAGATGTCTCACGATCCGGACCATGGGCAGAAAGTCCGGTCCGGTGCGTGAGACTGGTGCAACCGTAGACGGTATGAGGAAACGAGGTCGGATGATGCGTACGCGTCCGCTGAAGGTGGCGCTGCTGGGCTGTGGAGTGGTCGGCTCAGAGGTGGCGCGCATCATGACGACGCACGCCGACGACCTCGCCGCCCGCATCGGCGCCCCGGTCGAGCTGGCCGGGGTCGCCGTGCGGCGGCCCTCCAAGGTGCGCGAGGGCATCGCGCCCGAGCTGGTCACGACCGACGCCACCGCGCTGGTCAAACGGGGCGACATCGACGTGGTCGTCGAGGTCATCGGCGGCATCGAGCCCGCCCGCACCCTCATCACCACCGCGTTCGCGCACGGCGCCTCCGTCGTCTCCGCGAACAAGGCCCTCCTCGCCCAGGACGGCGCCGCCCTGCACGCCGCCGCCGAGGAGCACGGCCGCGACCTCTACTACGAGGCCGCCGTCGCCGGAGCCATCCCGCTGATCCGCCCGCTGCGCGAGTCCCTCGCGGGCGACAAGATCAACCGGGTGATGGGCATCGTCAACGGCACGACCAACTTCATCCTCGACAAGATGGACTCCACCGGCGCCGGCTACCAGGAGGCCCTGGACGAGGCCACCGCCCTCGGCTACGCCGAGGCCGACCCCACCGCCGACGTCGAGGGCTTCGACGCCGCCGCCAAGGCCGCCATCCTCGCCGGGATCGCCTTCCACACCCGCGTCCGCCTCGACGACGTCTACCGCGAGGGCATGACCGAGGTGACCGCCGCCGACTTCGCCTCCGCCAAGGCGATGGGCTGCACCATCAAACTCCTCGCCATCTGCGAGCGCTCCGCCGACGGCGCCTCCGTCACCGCGCGCGTCCACCCCGCGATGATTCCGCTGACGCACCCGCTCGCCTCGGTGCGCGGCGCGTACAACGCCGTGTTCGTCGAGTCCGACGCGGCCGGCCGCCTGATGTTCTACGGCCCCGGCGCGGGCGGCGCCCCGACCGCGTCCGCCGTCCTCGGCGACCTCGTCGCCGTCTGCCGCAACCGGCTCGACGGCAGCACCGGCCCCGGCGAGTCGGCGTACGCCGCGCTGCCCGTGTCGCCGATGGGCGAGGTCGTCACCCGCTACCACATCAGCCTCGACGTGGCCGACAAGCCGGGCGTGCTCGCCCAGGTCGCCACGGTCTTCGCCGAGCACGGCGTGTCCATCGACACGGTCCGCCAGCAGAGCCGACCGGACGGGGGCGGCGAGGCCTCCCTCGTCGTCGTCACCCACCGCGCGTCCGACGCCTCCCTCACCGGGACCGTCGAGGCGCTGCGCAAGCTCGACACCGTGCGGGGTGTCGCCAGCATCATGCGGGTTGAAGGAGAGTAACGAGCAATGACCCACCAGTGGCGCGGAATCATCGAGGAGTACCGGGACCGGCTCCCCGTCTCCGACAGCACGCCCGTCGTGACGCTCCGCGAGGGCGGTACGCCCCTCGTGCCCGCACAGGTGCTCTCCGAGCGCACCGGCTGCGAGGTCCACCTCAAGGTCGAGGGCGCGAACCCCACCGGGTCCTTCAAGGACCGCGGCATGACGATGGCGATCACCCGGGCCAAGGAGGAGGGCGCCAAGGCGGTCATCTGCGCCTCCACCGGCAACACCTCCGCCTCCGCCGCCGCCTACGCGGTGCGCGCCGGGATGGTCTCCGCCGTCCTCGTCCCGCAGGGCAAGATCGCGCTCGGCAAGATGGGCCAGGCCCTCGTGCACGGCGCGAAGATCCTCCAGGTCGACGGCAACTTCGACGACTGCCTCACCCTGGCCCGCGAGCTGAGCGACAACTACCCGGTGGCGCTGGTCAATTCGGTCAACCCGGTGCGCATCGAGGGCCAGAAGACGGCCGCCTTCGAGATCGTCGACATGCTCGGCGACGCCCCCGACCTCCACGTCCTCCCCGTCGGCAACGCGGGCAACATCACCGCGTACTGGAAGGGGTACAAGGAGTACGCCGCCGACGGCATCGCCTCCCGCACCCCGCGCATGTGGGGCTTCCAGGCCTCCGGCAGCGCGCCCATCGTGCGCGGCGAGGTCGTCAAGGACCCCGCGACCATCGCCACCGCGATCCGCATCGGCAACCCGGCGTCCTGGCAGTACGCGCTGGCCGCCCGCGACGAGTCCGGCGGGCTCATCGACGAGGTGACGGACCGTGAGATCCTGCGCGCCTACCGGCTGTTGGCCGCGCAGGAGGGCGTCTTCGTGGAGCCCGCGTCGGCCGCGTCGGTGGCCGGTCTGCTCAAGGCCGCCGAGCAGGGCAAGGTCGATTCCGGCCAGACCATCGTCTGCACCGTCACCGGCAACGGCCTCAAGGACCCGGACTGGGCCGTGGCCGGCGCTCCGCAGCCGGTGACCGTCCCCGTCGACGCGGTGACCGCGGCCGCCCGGCTCGGACTCGCCTGACCGCACCCGGCGGACCCGCCCGGCGGCACCGGGAGCACCGTGATCAGGGGGTGCACGGGGGGCTTACGACACGCATCGTGCGCCTCCTGTGCGCCCTATGTCGCCACAGAACCTTCCTTCGATAGGCTGTACCGAACCCGCCTCCCGCATATGCCTTCCGTGTGAGGGCGCCGTCGTCGGCGCCGCGCCGGACGCAGCGGACCAGGGTCTCCCGTACACCATCCCCTGATCCCCGATCCTCCGCCCCGGCCCGCCACAGCCCCCTCCACCTCGTCACCCCGTCATTCCGTCATTCCGTCATCGAATGTCCTTCGACCATCACGCAGCTCAAGGAGAGTCAACGAGCGATGGCCGGTCCAGCGTTCCGCGCCGCCGCCGTCCGGGTGCGCGTCCCCGCCACCAGCGCCAACCTCGGTCCGGGCTTCGACGCCCTGGGCCTCGCGCTGGGGCTCTACGACGACGTCGTCGTCCGGGTGGCCGACTCCGGGCTGCACATCGACATCGCGGGTGAGGGCAGCGAAACCCTGCCGCGCGACGAGAAACACCTCCTCGTCCGCTCCCTGCGCACCGCCTTCGACGTCCTCGGCGGCCAGCCGCGCGGCCTGGAGATCGTCTGCGCCAACCGCATCCCGCACGGCCGCGGCCTCGGCTCCTCCTCCGCCGCCATCTGCGCCGGGATCGTCGCCGCCCGCGCCGTGACCATAGGCGGTGAGGCCCGTCTCGACGACGCCGCCCTGCTGGAACTGGCCACCGAGATCGAGGGCCACCCCGACAACGTCGCCGCCTGCCTGCTCGGCGGCTTCACGCTGTCCTGGATGGAGGCCGGCGCCGCCCGCGCCATCAGGATGGAACCCTCCGATTCCATCGTTCCGGTGGTTTTCGTCCCCGGCAAGCCGGTCCTCACCGAGACCGCCCGCGGCCTGCTCCCGCGCACCGTCCCGCACGTCGACGCCGCCACCAACGCCGGCCGCGCCGCCCTGCTCGTCGAAGCCCTCACCCGGCGTCCCGAACTGCTGCTGCCCGCCACCGAGGACCGGCTGCACCAGGAGTACCGCGCCCCCGCGATGCCGGACAGCGCCGCCCTCGTCGAGCGGCTGCGCGGCGACGGGATTCCCGCGGTGATCTCCGGTGCCGGACCCACCGTCATGGCGCTCGCCGACGCCGGAACGGCCGACAAGGTCGAGCAGTTGGCGGGCGCGGACTGGGCGGCCAACCGGCTCAGCCTGGACCTTCAGGGGGCGAGCGTGCTGCCGCTCGCGCCCTCCGGCGACCTGTGACAGCGCACGGTCGCCGGATTTCGAGAGGGGGAATGTTTGTTGCATCCGGTAGTGTTAACCTCAAGTCTGCACCCGACCCCACCATGGCGCGGTGCCTCGTGTCCCCCTTCGGGACAGACATTCTTCCGGGAGCTCCCCACGCCGCACTGCGTTCCGTATGTCGTACCTGGGCAGTACGCCGTACGGCGACGTTGAGCGGTCCGACGGGCACGCTCCGGAATCGGTGCGACCGCGCCACGTGACACCGGGTGTCACGACACGTCGGGGAAGCGCCATCACCAGAAATCTCTTCCGCCGCTTAGGCGGACCACCGCCCCGGTTTCGCCACAGCAAGGACCGAAGCCGGACAGCACAACCGGTCGCCGAGCCAGACAGGCCGACGTCCGCTCCAGGGAAGGACCCTTCGTGAGCGACACCACCGATCTGATGGGCGCACGTGTCGAGGAGACCGCTGCCGCGCCCGCCACGGACGCCTCCGCGCCTGCCACCGGTGCCGGCTCCCGGCGGCGCCGGGGAACCGGCCTCGAGGGCATGGTGCTGGCCGAGCTGCAGCAGGTCGCCTCGGGCCTCGGCATCAGGGGCACCGCGCGGATGCGCAAGAGCCAGCTGATCGAGGTCATCAAGGAGGCGCAGGCCGGAGGCGGTGCCCCGGCGGCGAAGGCCGAGGCCCCCGCCGAGACCAAGCCCAAGCGCCGCGCCACCTCCAAGGCCCGTACGGGTGACGCCGCCGCCGAGAAGGCCGCGGACGCGGCCCCGGCCGAGGCCCCCGCCGAGAAGGCCACCGCCCAGCAGCAGATCGAGATCCCCGGTCAGCCGGCCAGCAACGACGCCCCCGTCGAGCGCCGTCGCCGCCGCGCCACCGCCGAGGCGGGCAGCCCCGAGACCGTCACGGCCGAGGCGAAGAGCGCGCAGAAGACCGAGACCGCCCCCGCCGCGGCCGCGCAGTCCGGCCAGGGCGACCAGAACCAGCAGCAGGGTGACGCCGACGGCGCCGAGGGCCGTCGCCGCGACCGCCGCGAGCGGGGCCGCGACCGCGACCGCCGCGGCAAGGGCGACGACCAGCAGCAGGGCGGCCAGGGCGGCCAGCGCCAGCAGCAGGGCCAGCAGCAGAGCGGCGGCCGTCAGGACCGCAGCGACCGCAGCGACCGCAGTGACCGGAGCGACCGCAACGCCGGTCCGCAGGACGACGACGACTTCGAGGGCGGCCGTCGCGGCCGTCGCGGGCGCTACCGCGACCGCCGGGGCCGTCGCGGACGCGACGAGATCGGCACCGCCGAGCCGCAGCTCGCCGACGACGACGTCCTGATCCCCGTCGCGGGCATCCTCGACATCCTCGACAACTACGCCTTCATCCGGACCTCCGGCTACCTGCCCGGCCCGAACGACGTGTACGTCTCGCTCGCCCAGGTCCGCAAGAACGGCCTGCGCAAGGGCGACCACGTCACCGGCGCGGTCCGCCAGCCGAAGGAAGGCGAGCGGCGCGAGAAGTTCAACGCGCTCGTCCGCCTCGACTCCGTCAACGGCATGGCGCCCGAACACGGCCGCGGGCGGCCGGAGTTCAACAAGCTCACCCCGCTCTACCCGCAGGACCGCCTCCGCCTGGAGACGGACCCGGGCGTGCTCACCACCCGCATCATCGACCTCGTGTCGCCGATCGGTAAGGGCCAGCGCGGTCTGATCGTGGCCCCGCCGAAGACCGGCAAGACCATGATCATGCAGGCGATCGCCAACGCGATCACCCACAACAACCCCGAGTGCCACCTGATGGTCGTCCTCGTCGACGAGCGTCCGGAAGAGGTCACCGACATGCAGCGGTCGGTGAAGGGCGAGGTCATCTCCTCGACCTTCGACCGCCCCGCCGAGGACCACACCACCGTCGCCGAACTGGCCATCGAGCGCGCCAAGCGCCTCGTCGAGCTGGGCCACGACGTGGTCGTCCTGCTGGACTCCATCACCCGTCTGGGCCGCGCCTACAACCTGGCCGCGCCCGCCTCCGGCCGCATCCTGTCCGGTGGTGTCGACTCGACCGCCCTCTACCCGCCGAAGCGGTTCTTCGGCGCGGCCCGCAACATCGAGGACGGCGGCTCGCTCACCATCCTCGCCACCGCGCTGGTCGACACCGGGTCCCGCATGGACGAGGTGATCTTCGAGGAGTTCAAGGGCACCGGCAACATGGAGCTCAAGCTCGACCGCAAGCTCGCCGACAAGCGCATCTTCCCCGCGGTGGACGTCGACGCGTCCGGCACCCGCAAGGAGGAGATCCTGCTCGGCAACGAGGAGCTGGCCGTGGTCTGGAAGCTCCGCCGGGTGCTGCACGCCCTCGACCAGCAGCAGGCCATCGAGCTGCTTCTCGACAAGATGAAGCAGACGAAGTCCAACGGCGAGTTCCTCATGCAGATCCAGAAGACGACGCCTACCCCGGGCAACAACAACGACTAGTCGCCGACCGCGACGCGTCGTCCGGGACCGACCGGATCGCGAAGGGCCGCCCCCCACGTGAAGTACCGCGTGGGGGGCGGCCCTTTCCGCTGTTCCGGGCCGGGGTACGATCACGCGATTCGGTCACGCATTCGACCGAGAACCTTCACAACTTCAGATCCCAGGGGGGACTTGAGTGGGTACCACCGCGTCCGGGGGCGGACGGCACAGACGGCCGTGGCGCATCGCCCTTCCCATGACCGCGGCCGGTGTCGCCGCGGCCGTGGCAGGCGCCCTCTTCCTGACGCCGGCCCAGGCGGCGTCGAACCCGCCGTCGCCCGCGCGTCCGGCGTCCGCGACCGCGTCGGCGAAGGAGCTGAACCACCGCCTCGCCGTCGCCACCGCCGGTGACGACCTGCCCGGCGCCACGTCCAGGTCGGCGCTCAGCGGCGCCGCGGACACCCGCACGGGCCGCATCGACCCGAAGATCATCGGCGGGACGACGACGACCATCGCCAAGGCGCCCTGGATGGCGCAGCTCTGGTACGGCGACGACCGGGGGACCGCCTCCACCGCCGACGACATCGGCTTCTTCTGCGGCGGCGCCGTCGTCGCCCCGACGAAGATCCTCACCGCCGCGCACTGCGTCAAGGGCTACAACTGGAAGGCCCACGGCACCGCCGTCGTCGGCGCCACCACGCTCGCCGACGCCGACAGCCTGCACGGCGGCACCGCCGTCGGCGTCTGGCGCCAGTGGAACCACCCGTCGTACAACTCCGTCA
Organism: Streptomyces sp. NPDC091281; assembly: GCF_044757425.1. Taxonomy (NCBI): domain Bacteria; kingdom Bacillati; phylum Actinomycetota; class Actinomycetes; order Kitasatosporales; family Streptomycetaceae; genus Streptomyces; species Streptomyces sp. NPDC091281. Next base: position 716,891 of record NZ_JBIVUY010000002.1, read on the forward strand.
CCATCGACAACGACATCGCGGTGCTCACCCTGAACGTGCCGGTCAAGGTCACCCCGATCCGGATGACGACGGCCGCCGACACCGCCTCGTACAAGGCCGGGACCGCGGCGAAGGTCTACGGCTGGGGCCGCACCACCTCCACCACGCAGGACCTCTCCGCCACCCTGAAGACGGCCGATCTGCCGATCCGGTCCGACGCGACCTGCGCGGGCTTCTACGGCGCCGACTTCATCAAGGGCCACAACGTCTGCGCGGGCGCCCCCGCCAGCGGCTCCGACACGGGCACCACGTCGTCCTGCAACGGCGACTCCGGCGGCCCCCTCGTCGTCGGCGGCCGGATCGCGGGCGTCGTCTCCTGGGGCGTGCGGGACTGCGTCGCGCGCGGCGCGTACAGCGTCTTCACCAAGGTCTCCACGTACGTCGGCGTGACGTACCCCCGGCTCGACGACACCAACCTGAGCGGCGACCACTACGCCGACCTGTGGATGCGCACCGCGAGCGGCCGGACCGGCTACGAGCGGGACTCCAAGGGCACCTCGCTCGCCGGACGCGAGTCCTGGGGCGACTGGAGCGGCTTCGACCTGGTCCTCCAGACCGACCTCGACCGCGACGACTACCAGGACCTGCTGGTGCGGCGCGCCTCCGACGGCGACGTCTTCTGGAAGCACTTCGTGCCCTCCCGCAACGCCTGGTCCACCAAGCTCGTCGGCGACAACTGGAAGAGCAGGCTCGCCGTCCTCGCGCCCGGCGACGTCACCGGGGACTACCAGCCCGACCTGGTCTCCGTCGACTCCGCGGGCGTCCTGTGGGTCTACCCCGGCAAGGGCAACGGCACGTTCGCCGCCCGCGTCAAGGCCGGTACCGGCTGGAAGTCCTTCAGCTGGGTCCGCGGCCACGGCGACTTCAGCGGCGACGGCATCGCCGACCTCGTCGCCCGCAAGAAGAGCAACGGCGCCGTCTACCTCTACAAGGGCCGCGGCAACGGCACCTTCGCCGCCGGAGTGAAGATCACGACCTGGAGCGGCAGCGCGTACAACGCGTTCGCGGCCGTCGGCGACGTCAACGGCGACAGCCGGGCCGACTTCCTCGCCCGCACTCCCGGCGGGACGCTCTACCTGCTGCGCGGCACCGGCAAGTCCGGCAGCGCGGCCTTCGCCGCCCGCCTCTCGCTGGGCACCACCTTCAAGCAGTACGACCTCTTCGGCTGACGCCGCGGGTGGACGGGGCGGCGGCCCGGACCACCGCCGCCGCCCGGCTCACCGCCGACGCCCTGTGCCCGGTCCGCCACGGACCGGGCACAGGGCGTCGCGCAACCTTTCCCCGAGTTTCGCCGTCTGACCGGACGGAGTGACCATGGTGCGTAAGGGTCTTTTCCGGAACGATCCGGGATCGGCTCCGGAACGGTCCGGGACACTTCCCGACCGCGTCCGGGCGGTCCGGAGACCGGTTCGGGGCGGTTCGGGAGCGCTTCCCGACCGGCGGGCCAGGCCTGACCCCGGCCGCAGGGGGTAACCGACCGGGGACGAGAACCGAGGAGCGCATGACCGCCGAGAACACGCCGCAGCCCCGAATACCGGGCTCCTCCGGCACACCGGGAAGCAGCGGGGACCCCGCCGACGCCACCGACGGCGAATCCGCCGGAGGTCCACCCGCCGACGGCCGCCGCCGCGCGAGACGCAAGGGCCTGCTGATCGCCGCCTGGGCCGCCGCGGGGATCGTCCTCCTCGGCGGCGCCGGACTCGGGTACGTCTACTTCAAGCTCAACGGCAACATCCAGAGCGTCGACATCGACCAGGCCCTCGGCACCGACCGGCCCGTCAAGGTCGACGACGGCTCGGAGAACATCCTCGTCCTCGGCTCGGACACCCGCTCCGGCGCCAACAAGAAGCTCGGCGGCGGCACCGACGACGGCAGCGCCCGCTCCGACACCGCGATGATCGTGCACGTCTACGAGGGCCACCGGAGCGCGAGCGTCGTCTCCGTGCCCCGTGACACCCTCGTCGACCGCCCCGCCTGCACCGGCCCCGACGGCGACACCCAGGACGCGGCCCGCAACGTCATGTTCAACTCGGCGTACACCACCGGCGGCGCGACCTGCGCCGTCAAGACCGTCGAGAAGATGACCGGCATCCGCATGGACCACTACCTGGAGGTCGACTTCACCGGCTTCCGCAAGCTCATCGACGAACTCGGCGGCGTGAAGATCACCACCACCGAGGACATCAAGGACCACGAGAGCCACCTGAACCTCAAGGCCGGCACGCACACCCTCGACGGCAAGCAGGCCCTCGCCCTGGTCCGCACCCGGCACGGCGTCGGCGACGGCTCCGACCTCGGCCGCATCCAGCTCCAGCAGGCTTTCGTCAAGGCCCTCGTCGACCAGGTCAAGCACCTCGGGCTGCTCTCCACCGGCCCCCGGCTCTACGGCCTCGCCGACACCGCCACCAAAGCCGTCACCACCGACTCCGACCTCGGCTCGCTCAACGCGCTGATGTCCTTTGCCAACGGCCTCAAGAGCATCGACTCCTCCGGCATGACCATGGTCACCATGCCGGTCCGCTACGACCCCGCCGACCCCAACCGGGTCGTCGTCGAGGAGAAGAAGGCCGAGCAGGTCTGGACGGCGCTCAAGAACGACCGGCCGATCCCGAAGAGCGCCACCGAGGGCAACGCCACCGGCGACGCGGACGGCGTCGTCACCGCCACCCCCACCCCGGCCCCCGCGTCCGCCCCGACGCCGTGAACTCCGCTCCCCGGCGGGCGCCCGCCCCGCCCGCGCCCGCCGGGGAATAGATCACCCCGCCCCCCGGTTTTGGGGGATGCGGCCAGTCCTGGCAGACTGGTCCGTCGGCTCCGGTTCACGCTTCCGCATCCCGCGGTCTGCGACCCGGCGCCCTCCCGAAACCTAGGAGACACCTTGAAGCGCGACATCCACCCCACGTACGTCGAGACGCAGGTCAGCTGCACCTGCGGCGCGTCGTTCACCACCCGCAGCACGATCGAGGCCGGTTCCATCCGCGCCGACGTCTGCTCCGAGTGCCACCCGTTCTACACGGGCAAGCAGAAGATCCTCGACACCGGTGGCCGCGTGGCCCGCTTCGAGGCCCGCTTCGGCAAGGCCGCCGGCTCCAAGAAGTAGCGAGCCCCCAACCGCCGGTCCACGGCCGCGCTCCCGCCCGGGGGCGCGCCGGGACCGGCGTTTTTGGTCGCCCGCCTTCCCTTCCGTCCGCAGTATCAGGAGCCAGAGATGTTCGAGGCCGTCGAGGAACTCATCGGTGAGCACGCCGATCTGGAGACGAAGCTCGCCGACCCGTCGGTCCACGCCGACCAGGCCAACGCGCGCAAGCTCAACAAGCGGTACGCCGAGCTGACCCCGATCGTCACCGCCTACCGCTCCTGGAAGCAGACCGGCGACGACATCGAGACCGCTCGCGAGTTCGCCGCCGACGACCCGGACTTCGCCGCCGAGGTCAAGGAGCTGGAGAAGCAGCGCGAGGACCTCACCGACCGGCTCCGCCTGCTGCTCGTACCCAGGGACCCCAACGACGACAAGGACGTCATCCTGGAGGTCAAGGCGGGCGCGGGCGGCGACGAGTCCGCCCTGTTCGCCGGGGACCTGCTGCGCATGTACCTGCGGTACGCCGAGCGCGTCGGCTGGAAGACCGAGATCATCGACGCCACCGAGTCCGAGCTGGGCGGCTACAAGGACGTCCAGGTCGCCGTGAAGACCCGCGGCACCACCGAGCCCGGCCAGGGCGTGTGGGCCCGCCTCAAGTACGAGGGCGGCGTGCACCGCGTCCAGCGCGTCCCCGCCACCGAGTCCCAGGGCCGCATCCACACCTCCGCCGCCGGTGTCCTCGTCACCCCCGAGGCCGAGGAGGTCGACGTCGAGATCAACCCCAACGACCTCCGCATCGACGTCTACCGCTCCTCCGGGCCTGGCGGGCAGTCCGTCAACACCACCGACTCCGCCGTGCGCATCACCCACCTCCCCACCGGCGTCGTCGCCTCCTGCCAGAACGAGAAGAGCCAGCTCCAGAACAAGGAGCAGGCGATGCGTATCCTGCGCTCCAGGCTGCTCGCGGCGGCCGTGGAGGAAGCGGAGCGGGAGGCCGCCGACGCCCGCCGCAGCCAGGTCCGCACCGTCGACCGCTCCGAGAAGATCCGCACCTACAACTTCCCGGAGAACCGCATCTCCGACCACCGCGTCGGCTTCAAGGCGTACAACCTCGACCAGGTCCTCGACGGCGACCTCGACGCCGTCATCCAGGCCTGCGTCGACGCCGACTCCGCCGCGAAGCTCGCCGCCGCCTGACCCCGCACAGCCGCAGCCCCGCCGCCCCGCAAGCCCCCCGCACCCCAGCCACGTAAGCGACGTACGAAGCTACGGACGCGTACGGGACGAGTACCACCGCCGACCCCGCCGCCCCCCGCCGACCACACGGAGGACTTGCGTGAACCTGCTGCTCGCAGAGGTGGCCCAGGCCACTCAGCGGCTCGCCGACGCCGGCGTGCCCTCGCCGCGCAACGACGCGGAGGAGCTCGCCGCGTTCGTGCACGGTGTGAAGCGGGGCGAGCTGCACTCCGTCAAGGACGCGGACTTCGACGCCCGGTACTGGGAGGTCATCGCCCGGCGCGAACAGCGCGAGCCGCTCCAGCACATCACCGGCCGCGCCTTCTTCCGCTACCTGGAACTCCAGGTCGGCCCCGGAGTGTTCGTGCCCCGGCCGGAGACCGAGTCCGTCGTCGGCTGGGCCATAGACGCCGTACGCGCCATGGACGTCGTCGAACCGCTCATCGTCGACCTGTGCACCGGCTCCGGCGCCATCGCGCTCGCCCTCGCCCAGGAGGTCCCCCGCTCACGCGTGCACGCCGTCGAGCTGTCCGAGGACGCCCTCGTGTGGACCCGCAAGAACATGGCCGGGTCCCGCGTCGACCTCCGCCAGGGCAACGCCCTCGACGCCTTCCCCGACCTCGACGGCCAGGTCGACCTCGTCGTCTCCAACCCGCCGTACATCCCCCTCACCGAGTGGGAGTACGTCGCCCCCGAGGCCCGCGACTACGACCCCGAACTCGCCCTGTTCTCCGGCGAGGACGGCCTCGACCTGATCCGCGGCATCGAACGCACCGCCCACCGCCTGCTGCGCCCCGGCGGTGTCGTCGTCATCGAGCACGCCGACACCCAGGGCGGCCAGGTCCCGTGGATCTTCACCGAGGAACGCGGCTGGGCCGACGCGGCCGACCACCCCGACCTCAACAAGCGTCCGCGCTTCGCCACCGCCCGCAGGGCGACGCCGTGACCGACCCCGAACGTCATTCCGCGCAGTACGTGCACGAGGAGGCCCGTTAGACATGGCACGGCGATACGACACCAACGACGCGACCGACCGCGTGACAGGTCTGCGCGAAGCAGGCTCCGCCGTCCGCCGCGGCGAGCTGGTCGTCCTGCCGACCGACACGGTCTACGGCATCGGCGCCGACGCCTTCTCCAAGGAGGCCGTCGCCGACCTGCTCGACGCCAAGGGCCGCGGCCGCAACATGCCCACGCCCGTCCTGATCGGCTCCCCGAACACCCTCCACGGCCTCGTCACCGACTTCTCCGAGCTGGCCTGGGAACTCGTCGACGCCTTCTGGCCCGGCGCCCTCACCCTCGTCGCCCGCCACCAGCCGTCTCTCCAGTGGGACCTCGGCGACACCCGCGGCACGGTCGCCGTCCGCATGCCGCTGCACCCCGTTGCCATCGAGCTGCTCACCGAGGTCGGCCCCATGGCCGTCTCCTCCGCCAACCTCACCGGCCACCCCGCGCCGGAGGACTGCGACGCCGCGCAGAACATGCTGGGCGACTCCGTCTCCGTCTACCTCGACGGCGGCCCCACGCCCGGCATCGTGCCCTCCTCGATCGTCGACGTCAGCCGGGAGGTCCCCGTCCTGCTGCGGGCCGGCGCGATCTCCGCGGACGAGCTGCGCAAGGTCGTACCCGACCTCGAGGTGGCGAATTGACAGCCCCTGACGCGGGGCGTGGCATAGGCGCCGTGGAGCGCGCCGCGGAACAGACGACGACGTTCGGCTTCCCGCGCGACACGTTCCGCATCCTCCACGTCAGCACCGGCAACGTCTGCCGCTCGCCCATCACCGAGCGGCTGACCCGCCATTTCGTCTCCCAGCGCCTCGGCGTGCTCGGCGGCGGGCTGATCGTGGAGAGCGCGGGCACCTGGGGCCACGAGGGCGCGCCGATGGAGAGCAACGCCGAGACCGTGCTGGCCGACTTCGGCGCGGACGCCACCGGCTTCACCGGCCGCGAACTCCTCGACGAGCACGTGATCATGGCCGACCTGGTGCTCACCGCGACCCGCGACCACCGCGCCCAGGTCATCTCCATGGGCCACTCCGCGGGCCTGCGCACCTTCACGCTCAAGGAGTTCACCCGCCTGGTCAACGCGATCGACCCGGCCACCCTGCCCCCGCTCGACGAGGGCGTGGTGATGCGGGCCCGCGCCCTGGTCCGCGCGGCGGCCGCCCTGCGCGGCTGGCTGCTGGCCCCCACCGTCGAGGCCGACGAGGTCCACGACCCCTACGGCGCGCCCCTGCCGTTCTTCCGCTCCATCGGCGACGAGATACACCAGGCCCTGGACCCCGTGGTCACCGCCCTGACCGGCGTGACGGCCCGCACCTGACCCGCGCGGCCACTCCGGCCCGCCCGCCGCCCCACCCGCAGGCGCCCGCCGCCGCGTCGGCCTACATTGGACGTACGTCACCGCCGACGCCCCGGAGTCCGCCATGCCGGTCACCCCCGCCACCGCGGCCGACGTCCTGCGCGGGCGGGACCCCGAGGTCGCCGCCCTCGTCGACGCCGAGCAGGACCGGCAGGCGTCCACGCTCCAGCTGATCGCCGCCGAGAACTTCACCTCCGCCGCCGTCCTCGCCGCCCTCGGCTCCCCGCTCGCCAACAAGTACGCCGAGGGCTACCCGGGCGCCCGCCACCACGGCGGCTGCGACGTCGTCGACGCCGCCGAACGCCTCGCGATCGACCGCGCCACGACGCTCTTCGGCGCCGACCACGCCAACGTCCAGCCGCACTCCGGCTCCACCGCCGTCCTCGCCGCCTACGCCGCCCTGCTGCGCCCCGGCGACACCGTCCTCGCCCTCGGCCTCTCCCACGGCGGCCACCTCACCCACGGCTCGCCCGCGAACTTCTCCGGCCGCTGGTTCGACTTCGTGCCCTACGGCCTGGACCCCGCCACCGGGCTGGTCGACCACGCCCAGGTCCGCTCCCTGGCCCGCACCTACCGGCCCAAGGCGATCGTCTGCGGCTCCATCGCCTACCCCCGCCACCTCGACCACGCCTTCTTCCGCGAGGTCGCCGACGAGACCGGCGCCTACCTCATCGCCGACGCCGCCCACCCCATCGGCCTGGTCGCCGGGGGAGCGGCCCCCAGCCCGGTGCCGTACGCCGACATCGTCTGCGCCACCACCCACAAGGTGCTGCGCGGGCCGCGCGGCGGCATGATCCTCTGCGGCGCCGACCTGGCGGGCCGCGTCGACCGCGCGGTGTTCCCCTTCACCCAGGCCGGGGCCCAGATGAACGCGGTCGCCGCGAAGGCCGTCGCCTTCGGGGAGGCGGCCACCCCGGAGTTCGCCGCCTACACCCGCCAGGTCGTCGCCAACGCCCGCGTCCTCGCCGCCCGCCTCGCCGAGGAGGGCCTCACCGTCGTCACCGGCGGCACCGACACCCACCTGATCACCGCCGACCCCGCCCCGCTCGGCACCGACGGCCGCACCGCGCGCGCCAGGCTCGCGGCGGCCGGAATCGTCCTGGACTGCTGCGCCCTGCCGCACACCGGGGGCCCCGACACCGCGGAGGCGGACGTGCGCGGCCTGCGCCTGGGCACCGCCGCGGTGACCACGCAGGGAATGGCCGAGAAGGAGATGGTCCGCATCGCCGTACTCCTCGCGGGCGTGCTGCGCGGCGACCTCGACGCCCGCCGGGCACGGGACGACGTACGGGAACTGGCCGGGGAATTCCCGCCCGGACCGCGCTGATCGGACACCGGTCCGAGGCCTGCGCGCTCCCGCACACAGCCGTACGTGCAACCATCGTCGCTACCCGGAAGTCCCCAACCATATGCGCACATCGCTAGGGTGTGGGGCTGAGACGGCCAGCGAGACCTGTGGGGAAGCCCGTGCGTGAATACCTCCTGACGCTCTGCGTCACGGCCGCGGTGACGTATCTGCTGACAGGGCCGGTACGGAAGTTCGCGATCGTGGCCGGAGCGATGCCGGAGATCCGGGCACGGGACGTGCACCGGGAGCCCACGCCCCGGCTGGGCGGCATCGCGATGTTCTTCGGCCTCTGCGCGGGCCTGCTCGTCGCGGACCACCTGACCAACCTCAACGACGTCTTCGTGAAGTCGAACGAGCCGCGCGCCCTGCTCTCCGGGGCCGCCCTGATCTGGCTGGTCGGCGTCCTCGACGACAAGTTCGAGATCGACGCCCTCATCAAGCTGGGCGCGCAGATGATCGCCGCGGGCGTCATGGTCGTCCAGGGCCTCACCATCCTGTGGCTGCCCATCCCCGGCGTCGGCACGGTCGCGCTCACCCAGTGGCAGGGCACCCTGCTGACGGTGGCCCTGGTCGTCATCACCATCAACGCCGTCAACTTCGTCGACGGCCTCGACGGTCTCGCCGCGGGCATGGTCTGCATCGCCGCCGCCGCGTTCTTCATGTACGCCTACCGCATCTGGTACTCGTACGGCATCGAGGCCGCCGCCCCCGCGACGCTCTTCGCCGCGATCCTCATGGGCATGTGCCTCGGCTTCCTCCCGCACAACATGCACCCGGCCCGCATCTTCATGGGCGACTCCGGGTCGATGCTCATCGGCCTCGTGCTGGCCGCGGGGGCGATCTCCGTCACCGGACAGGTCGACCCCGACCGGCTGTTCGGCGGCTCCGAGCGCAGCACCGTGCACCAGATGGTGCCCGTCTACATCCCGCTGCTGATGCCGCTCACCATCATCGCCATCCCGGCCGCCGACCTGATCCTCGCCATCGTGCGCCGCACCTGGCGCGGGCAGTCGCCGTTCGCCGCGGACCGGGGGCACCTGCACCACCGGCTGCTGGAGACCGGGCACTCGCACAGCCGGGCGGTGCTGATCATGTACTTCTGGTCCGCGCTGATCGCGTTCGGCGCCCTGGCCTACTCGGTCAACTCGGCGTCCATGTGGATCGTCCTCGGTGTCGTGATCCTCAGCGCGATCGGGCTCCTGCTGCTCCTGCTGCCCCGCTTCACGCCGCGGGCGCCGCGCTGGGCGGAGGCGTTCGTCCCGCCGCGCTACCGGCGCCGCAAGGCCCGGCCGGAGGCGGCCGGCGAGGCGGGGACCACGGGGGCCGAGGGGGCTGCGGAGGAGGCCGGCGGTACGGCGGGCACGGAGACGGCCGCCGGGGCGGTGCCGGACGCCGCCGGGGACCGTACGCCGGTCGCCGCGGGCGCCTCCCGCGTCAACGGGGCGACGGCCGTCGGGCCCCGCTCCCGGACCGCCCGCTGACCGCGGCAAGGTAAGAATCTGACGAGAGCATTGCCAAACCGTGGGGAAAGCGCGGGCGGGCAAAGGCCCCTAATACCAGACAAGTGGGCGCCTCACCTGCACAGACGTGCACCTTCACCCTCACGTGTGACAGCAAGCACACCATCCAGGTAAAGACCTCATCAAATAGTTTGTGATACGGTTCACGAGAACCCCCGACAGAGCCGAAGGGCCGCAGTGCGACGGCCTCTTGGTGCGAGGTAGGCAGGCTGTCTCTCGCCCCTCGGACGGGGACTACGCTCGTCCATGACGACACCCCTGCCCCCCGTTGAAAGCGGAGATGCCGCCATGCCGTCCAACGACGTCCGGACCCTGGCCCAGGCCGCCGTGCCCACGGCTGCCGTCGGCGCGATCGCCGCCGCTGTCAGCGGCGTGGTCGCGGGCGGCAAGGGGGCAGTCGGGGCCGCCGTCGCGACGGTGGTGGTCATCCTCTTCATGGGACTCGGCCTCTACGTCCTCCAGCGCACCGCGAAAACGCTTCCGCACCTGTTCCAGGCCATGGGGCTCATGCTCTACGCGGCCCAGATCCTGCTGCTGTTCGTCTTCCTGGCCGCGTTCAAGAACACGACGCTGTTCAATCCCCGGGCGTTCGCCATCACGCTGCTGGTCGGCACGCTGGCCTGGACCGCGGCGCAGACGCGGGCCCACATGAAGGCCAAGACCCTCTACGTCGAACCTGATTCGACCTCCTCCGCGCACCACGAGAAAGCCCACAAAACGGGGCACTCGTCGTGACGGGTAGGGGCGGGATAAAGACGTCTGAGAGATCCTGCTATCGTCCGGTGCCAACTGCGGCATCGCGGGCGCGGGCATCCGAGCTGACGCCTGCTCAATCGCGAGGCGAGATGCCCCCCAGCCGCCCTCACATCCGTTACACCAGTCCCGTGCCGAACCGCGGCCCCGCGCCGCGCCGACACAACGAGGTTGCCGTACCTATGCGCCACGCTGAAGGAGCCCGCGGTGAGTGCTGACCCGACGCAGGTGCTCGCCTTCGAGACCGACTGCCACATCTTCGACGGCTGTGGCTTCCCGGCTCCGGGCCTGCACTCGTTCCTGTTCGAGCCCATCTGGGGTCACCAGGACGACGCCGTCTACTTCAACAAGACGATGCTGCTGGCGCTGCTCGGCTCGGTCGTCATCATCGGCTTCTTCTGGGCCGCCTTCCGCAAGCCGAAGGTGGTCCCGGGCAAGCTCCAGATGGTGGCCGAGGCCGGCTACGACTTCATCCGCCGCGGTGTCGTCTACGAGACCATCGGCAAGAAGGAAGGTGAGAAGTACGTCCCGCTCGTCGTCTCCCTGTTCTTCTTCATCTGGATGATGAATCTCTGGTCGATCATCCCGATCGCCCAGTTCCCGGTGACGTCGATCATCTCGTACCCGCTCGTGCTCGCTCTGATCGTGTACATCCTCTGGGTGTCGCTCACCTTCAAGCGTCACGGGTTCGTCGGTGCCTTCAAGAACTTCACCGGATACGACAAGTCGCTGGGTGCGGTGCTGCCGCTGTCGATGACGATCGAGTTCTTCTCGAACCTGCTCGTCCGACCGTTCACGCACGCGGTGCGACTCTTCGCGAACATGTTCGCGGGCCACACGCTGCTGCTGCTCTTCACGATCGCCAGCTGGTACCTGCTGAACGGCATCGGGATCGCCTACGCCGGTGTCTCGTTCATCATGGTCATCGTCATGACGGCCTTCGAGCTCTTCGTTCAGGCCCTTCAGGCGTACGTCTTCGTGCTCCTGACCTGCAGCTTCATTCAGGGCGCGCTCGCCGAGCACCACTGAGCACCGCCAACTCCCACCCCGCAGACGTCCGGTGGCCAACCCCCACCGGTCCTTGAAAGAGAAGGAAGAACTGGCATGTCCCAGACTCTCGCCGCTGTCACCGGTGACCTGAAGGCCCTCGGCTCCATCGGCTACGGTCTCGCCGCCATCGGCCCCGGCGTCGGCGTCGGCATCATCTTCGGTAACGGCACCCAGGCCCTGGCCCGCCAGCCCGAGGCGGCCGGTCTGATCCGCGCCAACCAGATCCTCGGCTTCGCCTTCTGTGAGGCGCTCGCCCTGATCGGTCTGGTTATGCCGTTCGTCTACGGCTCCTGATCACTCAGGCTGACGACCAGCAACCCAGACGAAAGGCAACGACATGAGCCAGCTGCTCATCCTGGCGGCTGAAGGGGAGGCTGAGAACCCCCTCATCCCGCCGATCCCCGAGCTTGTCATCGGCCTGCTCGCCTTCGTCATCGTCTTCGGCTTCCTTGCCTGGAAGCTCCTTCCGAACATCAACAAGGTTCTGGAAGAGCGCCGCGAGGCCATCGAGGGCGGTATCGAGAAGGCCGAGGCCGCGCAGACCGAGGCACAGAGCGTGCTGGAGCAGTACAAGGCTCAGCTCGCCGAGGCCCGGCACGAGGCCGCGCGCCTGCGCCAGGAGGCGCAGGAGCAGGGCGCGACGCTCATCGCTGAGATGCGCGCCGAGGGCCAGCGGCAGCGTGAGGAGATCGTCGCCGCCGGTCACTCCCAGATCGAGGCCGACCGCAAGGCCGCCGCGTCCGCGCTGCGCCAGGACGTCGGCAAGCTCGCCACCGAGCTGGCCGGAAAGCTGGTCGGTGAGTCCCTGGAGGACCACGCCCGCCAGAGCCGCGTCATCGACCGTTTCCTCGACGAACTCGATGACAAGGCGACGAAGGCCGAGGCGTCGCGATGAACGGAGCGAGCCGCGATGCCCTGGCAGCCGCACGCGAGCGTCTCGACGCGCTGACGGACCGCGTGTCCGTGGACGCGGCGCGGCTCGCCGACGAGCTGGCCGCGGTCACCGCGCTGCTCGACCGCGAGGTGTCGCTGCGTCGGGTCCTGACCGACCCGGCGCAGTCCGGTGAGGCCAAGGCCGAGCTGGCCCAGCGCCTGCTCGGCGGGCAGGTCGACGGCACGACCGCCGACCTGGTGGCCGGACTGGTGCGCGCCCGCTGGTCCCAGTCGCGTGACCTGGTGGACGCGCTGGAGGAGCTGGCGGACACCGCCGACCTCACGGCCGCCCAGCGGGCGAACCGGCTCGACAACGTCGAGGACGAACTGTTCCGCTTCGGCCGGATCGTCGCCTCGAACACCGAGCTGCGCGCCGCACTGACCGACCGGAAGGCCACCGCCCCGGCGAAGAGCACGCTGCTGCGCAGCCTGCTCGGCGGCCGGGCCGACGCGGCCACCGAGCGTCTGGTGACGCGCCTTGTGACCGCGCCGCGAGGCCGTAGCCTGGAAGCGGGACTCGAGTCCCTGTCCAAGCTCGCCGCCGACCGCCGCGACCGCATGGTGGCCGTCGTCACCTCGGCGGTCCCGCTGGACGCCCGGCAGAAGCAGCGCCTGGCCGACAGCCTGGCGAAGCTCTACGGCCGCCGTATGCACCTCAACCTGGACGTGGACCCCGCGGTCCTCGGCGGGATCCGGGTGCAGGTCGGTGACGAGGTGATCAACGGTTCCCTCGCGGACCGTATCGACGACGCCGCCCGCCGCATGGCGAGCTAGCAGCAACAGAACAAGCAGGAGTACGGACGGCCCTCGTTGGGCCGTGCAGTGGATGCAAAGTTTCTGGGGGGAACCCCCAGATCCCCCAAGAAACTTCGGGCCCAACAAGGAGAGCAGGGAACCCAGATGGCGGAGCTCACGATCCGGCCGGAGGAGATCCGGGACGCGCTGGAGAACTTCGTCCAGTCGTACAAGCCGGACGCGGCCTCGCGCGAGGAGGTCGGTACGGTCACCCTTGCCGGCGACGGCATCGCGAAGGTCGAGGGTCTTCCCTCGGCCATGGCCAACGAACTGCTGAAGTTCGAGGACGGCACCCTCGGCCTCGCGCTCAACCTGGAAGAGCGCGAGATCGGCGCCATCGTCCTCGGTGAGTTCAGCGGCATCGAGGAGGGTCAGCCGGTCAGCCGTACCGGCGAGGTCCTGTCCGTCGCGGTGGGCGAGGGCTACCTCGGCCGCGTCGTCGACCCGCTCGGCAACCCGATCGACGGCCTCGGCGAGATCGAGACGTCCGGCCGCCGCGCGCTGGAGCTGCAGGCCCCCACGGTCATGCAGCGCAAGTCGGTCCACGAGCCGATGGAGACGGGCTACAAGGCCGTCGACGCGATGACCCCGATCGGCCGTGGCCAGCGTCAGCTGATCATCGGTGACCGTCAGACCGGCAAGACCGCCCTGGCCGTCGACACGATCATCAACCAGCGCGACAACTGGCGCTCGGGCGACGTGAACAAGCAGGTGCGCTGCATCTACGTCGCCATCGGCCAGAAGGGCTCGACCATCGCGTCGGTCCGCGGCGCGCTGGAGGAGAACGGCGCGCTGGAGTACACGACCATCGTCGCCGCCCCGGCGTCCGACCCGGCCGGCTTCAAGTACCTGGCGCCGTACACCGGTTCGGCCATCGGTCAGCAGTGGATGTACGAGGGCAAGCACGTCCTCATCATCTTCGACGACCTGTCGAAGCAGGCCGACGCCTACCGCGCCGTGTCGCTGCTGCTGCGCCGCCCGCCGGGCCGCGAGGCCTACCCGGGTGACGTCTTCTACCTGCACTCCCGTCTGCTGGAGCGCTGCGCGAAGCTCTCCGACGGCGAGGGCGCCGGCTCGATGACCGGTCTGCCGATCGTCGAGACCAAGGCCAACGACGTCTCGGCGTTCATCCCGACCAACGTCATCTCCATCACCGACGGCCAGTGCTTCCTGGAGTCGGACCTCTTCAACGCCGGTCAGCGCCCCGCGCTGAACGTCGGTATCTCCGTCTCCCGCGTCGGTGGTTCCGCCCAGCACAAGGCGATGAAGCAGGTCTCCGGCCGTCTGCGCGTGGACCTGGCCCAGTTCCGTGAGCTGGAGGCGTTCGCCGCCTTCGGTTCCGACCTGGACGCCGCGTCGAAGGCGCAGCTGGAGCGCGGTCAGCGCATGGTCGAGCTGCTGAAGCAGGCCCAGTACCAGCCGATGTCGACCGAGGACCAGGTCGTCTCGGTGTGGGCCGGCACCACCGGCAAGATGGACGACGTCCCGGTCGTCGACATCCGCCGCTTCGAGAAGGAGCTCCTGGAGTACCTGCACCGCAAGGAGCAGGGCCTCATGACCTCCATCCGCGAGGGCGGCAAGCTCTCCGACGACACGCTGACGGCCATCGCCGACGCGATCGCGGAGTTCAAGAAGCAGTTCGAGACGAGCGACGGCAAGCTGCTCGGCGAGGACGCTTCGCCCGCCGCCAAGTGACGTAGGAAGGGACCTGACTCATGGGAGCCCAGCTCCGGGTCTACAAGCGTCGCATCCGATCCGTCACCGCGACCAAGAAGATCACCAAGGCGATGGAGATGATCGCCGCCTCGCGTGTCGTCAAGGCACAGCGCAAGGTGACCGCCTCCGCGCCGTACGCGACCGAGCTGACCCGCGCGGTCACCGCGGTGGGGACCGGTTCGAACACAAAGCACCCGCTGACCACGCAGGCCGAGACGGTCACGCGGTCCGCGGTGCTGCTCCTGACGAGCGACCGCGGTCTGGCCGGTGCCTTCAACTCCAACGCCATCAAGCAGGCCGAGCGGCTCACCGCGCGGCTGGAGCGCGAGGGCAAGGAGGTCGTCACGTACATCGTCGGCCGCCGTGGTGTCGCCCACTACAACTTCCGTGAGCGCAAGGTCGCGGGGTCGTGGTCGGGCTTCACCGACGAGCCGACGTACGCGGACGCCAAGAAGGTCGCGGCCCCGCTGATCGAGGCGATCGAGACGGAGACGGCGGACGGCGGTGTGGACGAGATCCACATCGTGTTCACCGAGTTCGTGTCGATGATGGCGCAGACGGCGCTCGACGACCGTCTGCTGCCGCTCAGCCTCGACGAGGTGGCGGAGGAGTCGGCGACGAAGGACGAGATCCTTCCGCTGTACGACTTCGAGCCGTCGGCGGAGGACGTCCTCGACGCCCTCCTGCCCCGCTACGTGGAGAGCCGCGTCTACAACGCGCTTCTCCAGTCGGCCGCCTCCAAGCACGCCGCCACGCGGCGCGCGATGAAGTCGGCCACCGACAACGCCGGAGACCTGATCGAGCAGCTCTCCCGGCTTGCCAACGCGGCCCGCCAGGCCGAAATCACCCAGGAAATCAGCGAGATCGTCGGTGGCGCCAGCGCCCTGGCCGACGCGACCGCGGGGAGTGACCGCTAATGACCACCACTGTTGAGACCGCGACGGCCACGGGCCGCGTCGCCCGGGTCATCGGCCCGGTCGTCGACGTGGAGTTCCCCGTCGACGCGATGCCGGAGATCTACAACGCGCTGCACGTCGAGGTGGCCGACCCGGCCAACGCCGGCGAGAAGAAGACGCTGACCCTGGAGGTCGCCCAGCACCTGGGTGACGGCCTGGTCCGCACCATCTCCATGCAGCCCACCGACGGTCTGGTCCGCCAGGCCGCCGTCACCGACACCGGTACGGGCATCACCGTCCCCGTCGGTGACTTCACCAAGGGCAAGGTGTTCAACACCCTCGGTGAGGTGCTGAACGTCGACGAGACCTACGACGGCGAGCGGTGGAGCATCCACCGCAAGGCCCCGAACTTCGACGAGCTCGAGTCGAAGACCGAGATGTTCGAGACCGGCGTCAAGGTCATCGACCTCCTCACCCCGTACGTCAAGGGTGGAAAGATCGGTCTGTTCGGTGGTGCCGGCGTCGGCAAGACGGTGCTCATCCAGGAGATGATCTACCGCGTCGCCAACAACCACGACGGTGTCTCCGTGTTCGCCGGTGTCGGTGAGCGCACCCGTGAGGGCAACGACCTCATCGAGGAGATGTCGGACTCCGGCGTCATCGACAAGACCGCGCTGGTCTTCGGTCAGATGGACGAGCCGCCGGGCACCCGGCTGCGCGTGGCCCTCGCCGGTCTGACCATGGCGGAGTACTTCCGCGATGTGCAGAAGCAGGACGTGCTGTTCTTCATCGACAACATCTTCCGCTTCACGCAGGCCGGTTCCGAGGTGTCGACCCTGCTCGGCCGTATGCCCTCCGCGGTGGGCTACCAGCCGAACCTGGCCGACGAGATGGGTCTCCTCCAGGAGCGCATCACCTCGACCCGCGGTCACTCGATCACCTCGATGCAGGCGATCTACGTCCCCGCGGACGACCTGACCGACCCGGCCCCGGCCACCACGTTCGCCCACCTCGACGCGACGACGGTTCTCTCCCGTCCGATCTCCGAGAAGGGCATCTACCCGGCCGTGGACCCGCTGGACTCGACGTCCCGCATCCTGGACCCGCGGTACATCGCGCAGGACCACTACGACGCCGCCATGCGCGTCAAGACGATCCTGCAGAAGTACAAGGACCTCCAGGACATCATCGCGATCCTCGGTATCGACGAGCTGGGCGAGGAGGACAAGCTCGTCGTCCACCGTGCCCGTCGCGTGGAGCGCTTCCTGTCCCAGAACACCCACGTCGCCAAGCAGTTCACCGGCGTCGACGGGTCGGACGTCCCGCTGGACGAGTCGATCGCGGCCTTCAACGCGATCTGCGACGGCGAGTACGACCACTTCCCGGAGCAGGCGTTCTTCATGTGCGGTGGCATCGAGGACCTGAAGAGCAACGCCAAGGAGCTGGGCGTCTCCTGACGCCGAGCAGTGACTGAGCCGTACGGCTCACACCGGAGGGGGCGGGGTTCGTCCCGCCCCCTCTGCCACGCCCACTAGACTTGTAACCAACACCCGGCGCGACCGCCGGGTGGTGACCCGAGGAGCCACCTTGGCTGCTGAGCTGCACGTCGCGTTGGTCGCGGCCGACCGAGAGGTCTGGTCCGGCGAGGCCACCCTGGTCGTCGCGCGCACCACGTCCGGCGACATCGGCGTCATGCCCGGTCACCAGCCGCTGCTCGGTGTGCTGGAGTCGGGCCCCGTGACGATCCGTACGAGCGAGGGAGGGACGGTCGTCGCCGCGGTGCACGGCGGTTTCATCTCGTTCGCGGACAACAAGCTGTCGCTGCTGGCCGAGATCGCCGAGCTGTCGGACGAGATCGACGTCCAGCGCGCGGAGCGCGAGCTGGAGCGTGCGAAGGCGGAGGGCGACGCCACCGCCGAGCGCCGCGCGGACGTACGACTGCGCGCCGCGGCGGCGAGCTGACCCAGCTCGCCGTGTGAGGACGTCACTCAGCCGCGGCCGGCACCGGAGCGATCCGGAGCCGGCCGCGGCTGTGGCAGATCTGGATGTTTTTTCCGTTCCGTTACCTATTTTCGGTACCTAGGAGACGAGGAGGTCGGTGTCGATGGTCCTCGCTCTGACTGTGTGCGGAATCGTCGTGGCCCTGGTGGTGCTGGGGCTGTTCGTGTTCGGCCTGCGGCGCAGACTCATCCAGCGCTCCGGCGGCACCTTCGACTGTTCGCTGCGCTGGGACGTCCCCGAGAAACCGGACACGAGCGGAAAAGGCTGGAGTTACGGCGTCGCCCGCTACACCGGCGACAAGATCGAGTGGTACCGCGTCTTCTCGTACGCCTACCGTCCGCGCCGCACTCTGGAGCGTGCCTCGATCGAGGTCGCCGGGCGGCGGCTGTCCGAGGGCGAGGAGGAACTGGCGCTGCTCTCCGACGCGGTGATCCTCGTCTGCGTCCATCGCGGCACCCGTCTCGAACTCGCCATGAGCGAAGACGCGCTGACCGGGTTTCTCGCGTGGCTGGAGGCAGCCCCGCCCGGACAGCGCGTGAATGTGGCGTAGCCACATTCACGCGCTGGGTGGGGGTCCCCCCGGACGAAGTCTGGGGGAGCGTCAACGTTGCTTGAGGGTGTTCGTTTGTGGGGGGTGGACGCTCCGGTGAACCGGAGCGTCCCTCAGGAGCCTGTCACAGGCTGCTGTTGATGGCGCTCACCAGTTCACCGTTGCTGGTGTCGCCGCTGAACTCCCAGAAGAACGCGCCGCCGAGGCCCTGGTTCTTGGCCCAGGACATCTTCCCGGCGATGGTGGCCGGGGTGTCGTAGGACCACCAGTTGTTGCCGCAGTAGGCGTACGCCGTGCCCGCGATGGTGCCGTTGGCCGGGCAGGAGTTCTTGAGGATCTTGTAGTCCTCGATGCCGGGCTCGTAGGTGCCCGGCGCCGCTCCGGTCGCCGTGCCGCCGGGGGCGGCCTGGGTGACGCCGGTCCAGCCGCGGCCGTAGAAGCCGATGCCGAGCAGGAGCTTGGCGGACGGCACGCCCTTCGCCTTGAGCTTGGCGATCGCGTCGGCGGAGTTGAAGCCCGCCTGCGGGATGCCGTTGTACGAGGTGAGCGGCGAGTGCGGCGCGGTCGGGCCCTGCGCGTTGAAGGCACCGAAGTAGTCGTACGTCATCACGTTGTACCAGTCGAGGTACGAGGAGGCGCCGCCGTAGTCGGCCGCGTCGATCTTGCCGCCGTTGGAGCCGTCGGCGGTGATGGCCGCGGTGACCAGGTAGTTGGAACCGAACGAGGTCCGCAGCGCCGACACCAGGTTCTTGAAGGCCGCCGGACCCGAGGTGTCACAGGTGAGACCGCAGGCGTTCGGGTACTCCCAGTCGATGTCGATGCCGTCGAAGACGTCGGCCCAGCGCGGGTCCTCGACCACGGCCTTGCAGGAGGCCGCGAACGCCGCCGGGTTGGCCGCGGCCTGCGCGAAGCCGCCCGAGTAGGTCCAGCCGCCGAAGGAGTACAGCACCTTGATGTGCGGGTACTTGGCCTTCAGCTGGCGGAGCTGGTTGAAGTTGCCGCGCAGCGGCTGGTCCCAGGTGTCGGCCTGGCCGCTGACGGACTGGTCGGCGGTGTACGCCTTGTCGTAGGCGGCGTAGGTGTCGTCGACGACGCACTGGCCGTTCTTGACGTTGCCGAACGCGTAGTTGATGTGGGTGATCTTCGACGCGGAGCCGGAGGTCACCAGGTTCTTCACGTGGTAGTTGCGGCCGTAGACGCCCCACTCGGTGAAGTAGCCCAGCTTGACCTTGTCCCCGGTGGGCGGGTCGGTCGTGCCGCCGGTGGTGCGGACCGCGACGGAACCGCTGACCGGGCCGGTCTGGTCGGCGGTGTCGCGCGCCTGGACCGTGTAGGAGTAGTTCGTCCCGGCGGTCAGACCGGTGTTGGTGTACGACGTGGTGGTCACGGTGGCGACCTTGGCGCCGTCGCGCAGCACGTCGTAGTTCTTGATGCCCTTGTCGTCGGTCGCCGCGCCCCACGAGAGCTTCACCGAGGTGTTGGTGATGTCGGAGGCGGTGGGGGTGCCCGGCGCGGAGGGGGCAGCGTCACCGGGCGGGTTCGACGTGCCGTCACAACTGCCGCCGTTGAGCTTGCAGTTGCTGGGGGAGCCGGTGCCGGAGCCGTTGAAGCCGAAGGAGACGGAGGCGCCGGGTGCCAGGCTGCCGTTCCAGGACTTGTTCTTGGCGGTCCAGTGGCTGCCGGAGGAGGTGACGTCGGCGTCCCAGGCGGAGGTGACCGACGTACCGCTCGGGAAGTCCCATTCGACGGTCCAGGAGCTGATGCTCGTGGTGCCGGTGTTCTTGACCGTCCACTTGCCCTCGAAGCCGGAGCCCCAGTCGGAGGCCTTGGCGTAGGTGGCGGTGGCGGATGTGGCGGCCTGGGCCGGGCTCGCGAGACCGACCATGCCGGCCAGCGGGAGCAACAGGGTCGCGAAACCTGCCGCGGCTCTGTGTCTGAAGCGCATGGTGCGCCTCCCTCTTGATAAGGGTGTCAGGGGCATGACTGAGCCTTCATGCCCACGGTGCCGCGAGAATAGAAAGGTCTGGACCACAGGTCAATAGGTCCAGACCACTTGACAGTCGGGGAGCGGGGTGAGTGGCGGGGCGAGCGTCAGATCCCCAACTCCTGCGCCAGCACCGCCGCTTGCACCCGGCTGCGGAGCCCCAGCTTGGCCAGCAGTCGGCTGACGTGCGTCTTCACCGTCGCCTCGGCCATGTCCAGGCACTCCGCGATCTCCGCGTTGGACCGGCCCTCCCCGAGGCAGGAGAGCACCTCCCGCTCCCGCCGGGTGAGCGGCTCCAGCACCGCCGGATCGGTGCCGGGCTCGCGCGGGGCGGTGGCCGCGAACTCCGCGATGAGCCGCCGGGTGACGGCCGGTGCCACGACGCCCTCGCCGCGCGCGACCGTACGGACCGCCGCGATGAGGTCGGCGGCCTCCGTGTTCTTCAGCAGGAACCCGGCCGCGCCCGCGCGCAGCGCGCCGAACACGTACGCGTCGAGGTCGAAGGTGGTCAGCACCAGCACCTCCGCGAGCCCCTCCCCGACCACCTGCCGGGTCGCCGCCACCCCGTCCAGCCGGGGCATCTGCACGTCCATCAGCACCAGGTCCGGCCGGAGTTCACGGGCCAGCTGCACCGCCCGCTCGCCGTCCGCGGCCTCCCCGACCACCTCCACGTCGGGAGCGCTGCGCAGGATCAGGACCAGACCGGCGCGGACGGCGGACTGGTCCTCGGCGACCAGGACGCGGATCATGCGGACTCCTCCGGGGACGGGGCGCGACGCGCGCCGGAACGGGCCAAGGGACCGGCGGTGGCGGTCACGGGGGCTCCGGCCCGTCGACGGGGAGCGCCGCACGGACCGTCCAGCGGTCGTCCTCGGGCCCCGCCGCGAAGGTGCCGCCCAGCAGCGCGGCCCGCTCCCGCATCCCGACCAGCCCCGCCCCCGAACCGGGCGCGCGCGGCCCGTCCCGGTGGCCGTACGGGCTGCTCACCCGCACGTCGAGCACCCCGTCCCGCCGGGCCAGGGTGACGGTGACCGGGCCGGGCGAGGCGTGCTTGAGCGCGTTGGTCAGGGACTCCTGGACGATGCGGTACGCGGCCAGCCCGACCGGGGTGGGCACCTCGGGGCCGCTTCCGTCGGCGTCCCCCGGCGCCGGTGGGCTCCCGGTGTCGAGAGTGACGTCGAGGCCGTTGGCGCGGGCGCCGTCCACCAGGGCGCCGAGCCCGTCGAGGGTCGGGGCGGCGGCCGGTTCGTGGTCCCCGCTGCCCTCGCGCAGGATGCCGATCAGCCGCCGCATCTCCGCCAGCCCCTGCACGCTGTTCTCCCGGATCACCGCCAGCGACTCCTTCGAGGTGCGCGGGTCGTCCAGGGAGAGCGCGGCCGTCGAGTGAATGGCGATCGCCGACAGGTGGTTGGCGACCATGTCGTGCAACTCCCGTGCCATCCGCGCCCGTTCGGCCACCACCGCCTGGCTGCGGTCCACCTCGGCGAGCAGCGCGGTCTGTTCGGCGCGCAGCCGGGCCGAGAGCGCCGCGTCCCGGTGGTTGCGCACGATCAGCCCCGTGGAGGCGGGCGCGAAGGCCACCACCCCCGTCAGCACCCCGATCAGCAGCGCCTCCGGCACCCGCCACAGCGCGTACGGCACCACGGTCGCCGCGACCGTCAGCAGTCCGGTGATCCGGGGGACGCGCCGGGCGGAGGCGGGCGGCCCGTACAGCACGCAGGCGTACAGCACGTCGGTGAACATGAGCAGCGTCACCAGGCTGCCGCGGGTCAGCGTGTCGAGGATCAGCGCGGCCGTCGCGACCAGCAGCGCCGTGCGCGGCGCCGTCCGGCGCAGCAGCTCGCAGCTCGCCGTGACGACCAGCGGCGGCAGCACCCACCAGCGGCCGTCGAGGAGCACCGTCGGCTCGCCCGCCGGACGCGTCGCCAGGCCGAGCCCCCACACCAGCAGGCCGCCGAGCAGCCCGGCGGCGGCCAGGACGACGTCGAAGCGGTGCGGGCGGGGGAACGGGCGGGCCATGACTCCATCCAACACGGCCCGGCGGGCCCGCGCCCGATGCCGGGGGACGGTCCCGACTGCATCGTTCGATGTACCGCGGCGCCCCGCGGTTTCCTCACCGGCGACGACGAGGTCGGCCGTCCGGCACGGAAGCCTGGAGGGGCGACCGAGAGGAGCGAACCGTGATCGTCGCGTTGATCGCCGTCTGTGAGATCGGCTTCTGGGTGCTGCTGGCCGCCGGGCTGGGCGCCCGCTACGTGCTGCGGATGCCCCGCACCGGCCTGGCGCTGCTGCTGTGCGAGCCGCTGCTGGAGGTCGTGCTGCTGGTGGTGACCGCGCTGGACCTGAAGAACGGCGCCGATCCGAGCTGGAAGCACGGCCTGGCCGCCGTCTACATCGGCTACACCGTCGGCCACGGGCACCGCACCATGCGGTGGCTCGACGGGCACGCAGCCCACCGGTTCGCCGGGGCGCCGAAGCCCGCCGGACCGCCCCGTCACGGCATGGCCCGCGCCCGCCACGAGGGCACGGTCTGGCTCGGCACGGTCGTCGCCGCCGCCGTCGCGACCGCGCTGCTCCAGCTGGCGATCTGGTACGTCGACGACCCCGCCCGCACCGGCTCCCTGGAGAGCTGGCGCTGGACCGCCTGGCGGGCCGCCGCCGTCCACGGCCTGGTGGCCCTGACGTACGTGATCTGGCCGAAGAAGGCGCCGGAGCGGGTACCGGGGCAGGCGCCCGAGCAGGAGCCGGGCCAGATGCCGGAGCAGGCGCTGGCGCAGACCCCGCGGACGGACCCCGGGACCGACCCCCGGACCGCCCCCCGGACCGACGCCGAGACGGGGCCCGGGACAGACCTCGGGCGCGGCAAGGGGAAGGCCCCGGCGGAGAAGCTCTAGGCGGCTGCCCCCGGAGCGCGCCCCGGCGTACCCCAGGCCCCCTCCCGCCCCTACCGCTCGCCCCCCGGCACCCACAGCACGTCCCCCGGACCCTTGTTGGCGGTGCGGGCCAGGATGAACAGGAGGTCCGAGAGACGGTTGAGGTAGGTGGCCGTCAGCGGGTTCATCACCTCGGCGTGCGCCTCCAGCGCGGCCCAGGTCGAGCGCTCCGCGCGCCGGACGACCGTGCACGCCTGGTGCAGCAGGGCCGCGCCCGGGGTGCCGCCGGGCAGGATGAACGACCGCAGCTTCTCCAGCTCCGCGTTGTAGAGGTCGCAGTCGGCCTCCAGCTTGTCGACGTAGAACTGCTCCACCCGCAGCGGCGGGTACTCCGGGTCCGCGACGACCGGCGTCGCCAGGTCCGCGCCCACGTCGAACAGGTCGTTCTGCACCCGCGTCAGGACCGCGACGATCCCCTCGTCCAGACCGCCCAGCGCGATCGCCGTCCCGATGACCGCGTTCGCCTCGTTCGCGTCCGCGTACGCCGTGATCCGCAGGTCGGTCTTGGCGACCCGGCTCATGTCACCGAGAGCGGTGGTGCCCTGGTCGCCGGTCCTCGTGTAGATGCGCGTCAGATTGACCATGCCGCCAATCTAGACCGTCCGCCGCGGCCCCCGTCGTGCCCTGCGTCACGCCCGCCCAGGCCGGGGCCAATCGCCCCGAATCCGGCAGGAATTGACGACGTGACCGGCATCTCACGCGCTGAGACGTGAAACGCGTTACTTCGCGGTCACACCGCGCCCCACGGCCGCTAGTGTCCGGCCAGAGGGCCATCCGGAGGAGCGTCCGTTTCCCCCGGTGCGCGTTCGCCGGTGCGCGCTGCGCCGGACGGCTGACGCCGGTGACATCGGACACCGGAACGGGCAGGGCTTCAGCGGGCACGGAAACCGCACAGGCCCCAGGGGCCTCACTCCTGCGGGTGAATTCGGTATCGGTTCGCTCACGGACGGCAACCTCCGGCAGCTTCACGCAGTCAGAGGTTGCACCACGGAACATCGCACCGCGGAGCAACCGGAGCACGGACGCACGCTTAGGGGAGCGCTATGCACATCAGGGGCGACCACGTCGAGCTGGCCGTCGGGGGCCGCCTCGACGTCCGCAGCGCCGCGGACGCCCGTACGGTCCTGCACTCGGCCGTCGACGACGGCGTCGGTGACCTGGTGCTCGACCTGTCGGAACTCGACTCGTGGGACGCCACCGGCCTCGGCGTCATCATGGGCGCCCACCGACGGGCCGGCCGCTGCGGGCGCCGCCTCGTACTGCGCGCCGTCCCGCCCCAGATGCAGCGCCTGCTCGTGGCCACCCGGCTGCACCGCATCCTCGCCATCGAGGGCGGCATCGGCGTGGAGTCCCTGCCCCGCGTCTGAGACGCGCCCCGCCGCAGCACCTCTGCCGCGGCTCCCCCGCCGCAGTGCCCCGCCGGACCGCCCGCGCTGACGCGACCTCACCCGGACCGCTCCCGCCGAGGCGACCGCACCACGGCCGACCCGCGTGTGAGGCACCTGTGCGGAAGCCGTGCGCGAGATGCGGGGGCGGACCGCGGCACCCCCCGGAGCAACGGCTTTCTGGCCGGGGACGGACGGGTTTGGGCCCCTCCCGAACACACCGGAGTCCCGCAATCCACATCGGACCGTGATGTCTCGGACCGACCGCCACCCCGGGCTGTCGTAGATACTGTCCGAAGGTTTACGGTTCGTCTGCCCGCCGCCCGCAGAGCCCTTCGCGCGGGCACCGGACCAGAAGCGACAGCGCGGTGTGCGGCGAGGCCGGCAGGGGCTTTCTCCTTCTCCACTTCTCCACTTCTCCACACGACGCTTTCTTTTGGGGGGCTGTACCCATGGACCCGACGACCCGAGGCCCCGAGGACCACGGCCACGACGACGGGGGCACCACCCGGCCGCGTGAGCTGGACGCCGCCGCCCCTCCCGCCCGCCCGCGCCCGGCCCGCGACCCCCTCACCCCCGACTACGCCCAGCACGCGTCCGCCCAGGCCCGGATCGTGCGGCTCTTCGCCGGGGAGTACGTCCTCACCGTCAACCCCGTCGACGGCAGCGAGATCGAACTCGGCCCGCCCCGCGACACCACGCCCCCCGCGACGGCCCGCCCCACCCGCCTCACCAAGGCGGCCCGCCCCGCCGACGCTCCGGACACCGCCGACCCGGCCGACGGGACCGACACCCGCCCCCGGCCGCCCGTCCGCCGCACCCCCGAGCAGCGCGCCGAGACCGACCGCGCCGCCCGGCCCCCGGTGCCCGCCGGTCCCGCGCTCCCCGCCCACTCCCTGCTGGGCCGCCAGGACGAGCGCGAACACCTCGTCCGGATGCTCGCCCGCGGCCGCTCCGTCTCCCTCACCGGCCCCTCCGGCTCCGGCCGCACCAGCCTCCTCGACCTGGTCGCCGACGACTGCGAGGACCTCGCCCCCGACGGCGTGGTCCGCCTCAGCGGCTACCGCCGCACCCCTGCCGACCTCCTCCAGGACCTCTTCCACACCGTCTACGACGCCCCCCGCCACCGCCCCGGCGACGAGGAACTGCGCGCCCTCGTCCGCGAGATCGGCGCGGTCGTCGTCGTCGACGACCTGGAGTCCGGCGGCGCCGACCTCGACGTGCTCCTGGAGGCCACCCCCGAGTGCGCCTTCCTGTTCGCCGTTGCCCCCGACACCCCGCCGCCCTCGCCCGACGCGGCCGTCGAGGCCGTCCACCTCAGCGGCCTCGACCGCGCGAACGGCGTCGAGGTCATCGAGCGGACCGTCGGCCGCGTCCTCACCGAGGAGGAGTCCAACTGGGCCGGTGACCTCTGGTTCGAGTCCGAGGGCCTGCCGCTGCGCTTCGTCCAGGCCGGCGCCCTCCTCCGCCAGCGCGACCGGCTGCGGGCCAGCGCCCGCGCCGTCGACGAACTCGGCGTCTTCGAGGACGCCCGCCCCTTCACCGCCTCGTCCGTCACCTCCGCCGCCCCGGTCGCCCCCGGCGACGAGCCCGCCGACGAGGCGGAGGAGATACCCCTGCCCTCCCTCGGCGAGGCCGCCGCGCCCGCCGCGCTGCTCGCCGCCCGGCTCAGCCCCTCCGCCCGCGCCACCCTCCGCTTCGCCGTCGCCCTCGGCGGCGAGACCCCCCACCAGGCGCACCTGCCCGCCCTGACCGGCGACACCCACGCCGACGCCGCCCTCGGCGAACTCGTCGCCTGCGGCCTCGTCTCCCCGGTCGGTTCCCGCTACCGCCTCGCCACCGGCATCCGCGCCCAGCTGGAGACCGCCGGATACGCCGACGACCTCACCGGACGCGCCCGGACCGCCGCCCAGCACTACGCCTGGTGGACCGGCCACCCCTCCGTCACCCCGGAGCAGGTCTGCGCCGAGGCCGACGCCGTCCTTGCCGTCCTCGCGGTCACCGGCCCGGCCACCGAACCCCCCGCCGACGGTGAACAGGCCCCCGCCGTGGAGCTGGCCCGCACCGCCGCGCCCGCCCTCGCCGCCGGACTGCGCTGGACCGCCTGGGAACAGGCCCTGTACGAGGGCGCCGAGGCCGCCCGGCTCGCCGGACAGAGCGCCGACCGCGCCTACTTCCACCACGAACTCGGCGTCCTCGCCCTGTGCGCCGGACAGCTCGACCGGGCCCGCTCCGAACTGGAGGCCTCGCTCGCGCTGCGCGACTCCCTCACCGACAAGCGGGGCGGTACGACGGGCCGACGCGCCCTCGCCCTGGTCGCGGACCGCTCCGGCGAGATACCCGGCCTGGTGTCGGTGCCCGTCCCCGGCGACGAGGACACCCTCGCCGCCCGGCCCGAGGACCCCGCCCCCGCGCGCTCCGCCACCCCGGTCCGCTTCCCGGCGCTGGCCGCCGAACCCGCCCTGGTCAGCACCCGTACCGGCGCCGTCGTCCCCCCGCCGCAGCCGGGACAGCGGCGGCGCGGTGTGCGCGGCCTGGTCCGGCGCAACCTCGTCGCCTCCGCGGCGGGCGCCCTCCTGGTCGCCGTGCTCGGCACGGTCGTGACCCTCGGGGCGACCTCCAACAACGACGCGAACGTCCCCTCCGACGGTGTCAACGTCAACCCGACCGCGGGCGCGGGCGAGGACGACGGCGGCCTCGGCACCGACCCCTCGGGCGACGACAGCGGCGACCCGGGCGAGACGGGCGGCGCGGTCAGCAGGCCCACCGACCCCGGCCCGGACGGCACCATGGGCACCTCCGACGACCCGACGCC
The DNA here is from genome assembly GCF_044757425.1 of Streptomyces sp. NPDC091281. Lineage (NCBI taxonomy): Bacteria > Bacillati > Actinomycetota > Actinomycetes > Kitasatosporales > Streptomycetaceae > Streptomyces > Streptomyces sp. NPDC091281. Next base: position 744,283 of record NZ_JBIVUY010000002.1, read on the forward strand.
CAGCGAGTCCGCCCGCCCCTCCGACGACCCGAGCGGCACGAAGGAGCCCGGCAAGGGCAGTTCCTCGCCGAAGCCGTCGAAGTCGACCCGCCCGAGCAGCAGCCCGCCGAAGCCGTCGACGTCCTCGACCCCACCGCCGACGCCGACCGAGTCCGAGGAGCCGTCGGAGACCCCCACCGAGACGCCCACGGACACCCCGACCGGCAGCCCGGAGACCTCCGTCACCGCCAGCGACACGGCGACGGCGTCCGCCACGGCGACGTCGGACAGCACCGACGCCGCGACCCCCGAGGACCCGCACACCTCCGCCCCCGCGGACGGCACCGGCACTTTCATCTGAGCCCGGCGCACCGACCCGGCCCCGGGCCGGGCACACGTGAGGGGCCCGGCATCGCGCCGGGCCCCTCGTGTGTCCCGGACCGACGGGTCCCGGACGGTCCTCAGAACAGCCGCAGCTTGTCGTCCTCGATGCCGCGCAGCGCGTTGTAGTCCAGGACCTGGCAGCCGATGCCGCGGTCCGTGGCCAGGACGCGGGCCTGGGGCTTGATCTCCTGGGCGGCGAACACACCGCGCACCGGAGCGAGATGCGGGTCGCGGTTGAGGAGTTCGAGGTAGCGGGTGAGCTGCTCGACACCGTCGATCTCGCCGCGCCGCTTGATCTCGACCGCGACCGTGGCACCCTCGGCGTCCCGGCAGAGGATGTCGACCGGGCCGATGGCCGTCATGTATTCGCGGCGGATGAGGGTGTAGCCCTCGCCGAGCGTCTCGATGCGGTCCGCGAGGAGTTCCTGGAGGTGCGCTTCCACGCCGTCCTTGATCAGCCCCGGGTCCACGCCCAGTTCGTGCGAGGAGTCGTGCAGGATCTCCTCCATCGTGATGATCAACTTTTCGCCCGCTTTGTTGACGACGGTCCAGACGCCTTCCTCCTCGCCCGTGCCCTCCTTCAACGTGCAGGGCGGGGACATCCAGTTGAGGGGCTTGTAGGCCCGGTCGTCCGCGTGGACGGAGACGCTCCCGTCCGCCTTCACCAGGATCAGACGGGGTGCGGAGGGGAGATGGGCGGTGAGCCGGCCCGCGTAGTCGACGGAGCATCGGGCGATGACGAGACGCATGGTCGGCAACGCTATCCGACGCCCCACGCGCCACGCGATTCGCCCTGGAAAACCCAGGTTCGCCAGTGGCCGATAGTGCGCCCAACCACCGCTCCCTTTGTGCCCGTTCTCCTGGTGCGGGCAGGGGCGGTTGCCTACCGTAGAGAACGGGAGGTCGCGATGCGTGTACTCAGCGTGCCCGGTGTCCGCCGTGCTCGCCGTGCCCGCGGGTCGGTCTCCCTTTCCCTGTCCGGCAACCCCCGCGCCCCGGGGGTGCGAGAGGAGTACCCATGTCGCTCGACGTCTCACCGGCCCTACTCGAACAGGCCGAGCGAGGCGAGGTCGACGAAGCAGAATTCGTCGACTGCGTCCGGACCTCCCTGCCCTACGCATGGGAGATGATCAGCTCCCTGGTGGCCCAGCTGAAGGTCGACGGCGGTCAGTTCGCCGACAACCAGACGCCGCCGCCGGACGAGCAGGCACGCGGGCAGCTGCTGCGCGCGCTCGCCAGTGACGCGATACGCGGCGCGCTCCAGCGGCACTTCGGCGTCCGGCTGGCGTTCCAGAACTGCCACCGGGTCGCGGTGTTCCCGCTGGACACCACGGTCGACGCGTCGCTGGCCCGCTTCACGTCGGTGCGCAGCCAGGTGCTGAACCAGTCGCCGGAGTTCCGGGACTGCTGAGGACGTCGCTTGCCGCTCCCGGCCCGGGAGCCGTGACATCGCGGAGCGGCAGGCACCGCTACGGCGGCGGGGCCGCTCACCGGAGGTGGGGGAGGACCTCCGAGCCCAGCCGCCGTACGTTCTCCTCGGTGGCCGCCAGGTCGCCCGAGCCCTCGACGAGCAGCGCGAAACGGGAGATGCCGGTGCGCTCGCCGGTCGCCGCGAGGCGGTCGGCGCACAGCCGGGGGGTGCCCACCGGATGCAGCCCGCAGAGCAGTTCGGTGTACGCCACCGGGTCCCGCATGCCGCGGGCGCGGCCGTCCACCGTCACATGGGCGTCGAGGCCCTGCTTCAGCCAGCCCGGCATCGCCTTCACGAGGGTCTCGACGGCGTCGGTGCGGCGGTCCGCGATCTGGCAGACCCCGGCCGACACGTGCCCCGCTTCCCGGATCTCGTCCGGGGAGCGTCCGGCGGAGCGCGCGTGCCGCCGCCACGCTCCGACCATCTCGGCCTTCTCCTCGTCCCCGATGTGCATGCCGAGCAGCATCGGCAGCCCGCGCTCGGCGGCCAGCCGGACGCTCGCGGGGGAGGTGCAGGCCACGATCACCTCGGGTCCGTCGGCGTCGGTGAGCGCCTCGGACGGCCGGGGCACCACCGGCACCTCGCGGAAGCGGTACCGCTCGCCGTCCGCGCCGACGGCCGGTTCGCGCAGCCAGCGCAGCAGCAGATCGAGTGATTCCGGGAACCCCGACTCGTACGCCGCGAGGCCGCCGCCGAACACCTCCAGGTCGATCCAGGGGCCGCCGCGCCCCACACCGAGCGAGAAGCGGCCGCCGCTCGTCAGGTGCAGCAGGGCGGCCTGCTCCCCGACGGCGACGGGGTGCCCGGTGGGCAGCACGCTCACCGCGGTGCCGACCCGGATGCGCCGGGTGCGGCCCAGCAGCAGGGCGGCCAGGGTGACGGCGGACGGGCAGGTGCCGTACGGCACGAAGTGGTGCTCGGCCAGCCAGACCGAGTCCAGGCCCGCCTCCTCGGCGACCTCGGCGGAGCGGACCGCGCGGTGCAGCGCCTCCCCCGGGCCCTGCCCCGGGAACTGGGCCGCCACCACGAAACTTCCGACGCGCATGGGACTTTCCTGCTTCCTTGGGCTTCCTTGGACCGACGCGTGGCTCCCCCCACGGCGCATAACCGGGCGACACGTGCCGAGGACACGGCCTGCGAAAAGATTTCCGGATTGTGTGCAGAATCGGCCACTTCGGCGCGGGACTTGGCGGCGGCTTGTGGTGTTCTGCGCCCTCCGGGTGCCCCCGCCCGTGCCGCGTAGGCTGGACGGCGAACGTGCCCCCTGGAGAGCCCTGTGAGGTGTCCTGTGTCCCCGCGTCGCAACCGATCCAAGGACGACGGCCCGTCCGGCCGCAGCGCCGAGGACGACCGCGCGAGCCGCTACGGCGGCTGGCAGACCAGCGTCAGCTGGGACGGCGAGGAGTGGAGCGTGCGGCACGTGGCCGGCGCCAGCGCGCAGGGCAAGTCGTACCGCTGCCCGGGGTGCGACCAGCTGATCCCGGACGGGGTACCGCACCTGGTGGCCTGGCCCGAGCACGCGGGCGTGGACGACCGGCGGCACTGGCACAAGGCGTGCTGGAACGCGCGGGACCGCCGCACCCCGGGGGTACGGCGGTCCAGGAACGCGCCCAAGTTCTGACCGGCCGGACGGCGGGCCCGGTCGGCCGCTGCGTCAGACGTCCCGCTTCTCCAGCAGGGTGAACGCGGCGCCGAACGCGACGGCGGTGACGCCGAGCGCGATCCACAGCGGGTCCCAGCCGGAGGGGCCGGAGTCGGTCAGCGACGTCGAGTAGAAGACGCTCAGCTGGTTGGGGATCGAGTACTCGAACAGGGCCTCGCGCAGGTCCGACAGCGACTCGCTGAACATGAACAGCGCGATCACCAGCGGCGCCAGCACCAGCGCGATCATGATCGTGATGGCGCCCGCCGAGTGCCGGATGATCGAGCCGACGGCCAGCGAGAGCAGCCCGAGCAGCGCGATGTAGAGCGAGATGCCGACGGTGGCCTTCAGCCATTCGCCGGAGGTGGGCTCCCGGGCGTCGGTGAGCAGCGCCACGTCCACCAGCGCGACGATCACCGTCGACACCAGCGTGGTCACGAACGCCACCCCGAAGAAGACGATCCCCTTGGCCGCCAGCACCCGGCCGCGCGACGGGCAGGCCGTCATCGTGGTGCGGATCATGCCGGTGCCGTACTCCGAGGCGGTGGTCAGCACGCCCAGCGTGATGACGCACATGCAGCCCAGCAGCAGCCCGAAGAAGCCGAACGACAGGGCGGTCTCGTTGCCGAGGTCGCCCTCCTGGGTGTTGGCGGCGACGAGCGCGGCGACCAGGAAGCCGATGCCGAGCACCAGCAGCACGAACACACCGAGCGTCCACATCGTGGAGCGCACCGACCGGATCTTGGTCCACTCGGAGGCCAGGGCGTGCCCGAGGTGCGTGCGCACCACCGGGATCGGCGAGGTGTAGCCGGGGTACGAGGGGCCGGGCGCCGCCTGCCAGGCGGGCGCGGCCTGCGGGGCCGGGGGCGGAGGCGTGCTCATCAGGCGTCCTTGGTCAGGTTCGGGGCGTCGGCGGCGGACGGGGCGTCGGCGGGCGCGGCGGGCGGCTGCGCGGCGGCGGCCGGGGCGGCCTGCGCCTGCGGGGCCGGGGGAGCGGCGGGCGCCTGCGGGGCGGGCGCGGGGGCCGCGGCGGGCTGCGCGGGCGCCTGCTGGGCGTACGGGTTGGCGCCGTCCGCGGCGGGGGCGCCCGGAGCGCCGTACGGGCCCGCGGGGGCGCCCTGGGCGGGCTGCGGGGGCGCGTAGCCGGTCTGCTGCGGGGGCGGCGGGGCGTACCAGCCGGGCTGGCCCTGGCCCGGCACCGGCAGCACGGGCTGCGCGCCCGGCGGCAGCGGCTGCTGGAGGCCCGACCTCTGGTCGATGCTGGAGCGGTAGTCGACGGCGCCCTGGGTCATCCGCATGTACGCCTCCTCCAGCGACGCCTGGTGCGGCGACAGCTCCCACAGCCGTACGTCGCTCTCGTGCGCCAGGTCGCTGATGCGCGGCAGCGGCAGGCCTGTCACGCGCAGCGCGCCGTCCTGCTCGGGCAGGACGTGGCCGCCCGCCTCGGTGAGCGCGGCGGCCAGCTTCTCGCGGGCCTGCGGCTCGGTGTGCGGGGTGCGCACGCGCGCGAAGTCGGCGGAGTTCGCGGAGATGAACGCGGAGACGCTCATGTCGGACAGGAGCTGGCCGCGCCCGATGACGATGAGGTGGTCGGCGGTGAGGGCCATCTCGCTCATCAGGTGCGAGGAGACGAACACCGTGCGGCCCTCGGCGGCCAGCGACTTCATCAGGTTGCGCACCCAGAGGATGCCCTCGGGGTCGAGGCCGTTGACCGGTTCGTCGAAGAGCAGCACCTGCGGGTCGCCGAGGAGCGCGGCGGCGATGCCGAGCCGCTGTCCCATGCCGAGCGAGAAGCCCTTGGAGCGGCGCTTCGCCACCTCCGTGAGGCCGACCACGGCCAGTACCTCGTCGACCCGGCGGGCCGGGATGCCGGAGAGCTGGGCCAGGCTCAGCAGGTGGTTGCGGGCGTGCCGCCCGCCGTGCACTGCCTTGGCGTCCAGCAGCGCGCCGACCTGGCGGGGCGCGTTGGGCAGCTTGCGGTAGGGGAAGCCGCCGATCGTGACCGAGCCCGCGGTCGGGTTGTCCAGGCCGAGGATCATGCGCATCGTCGTCGACTTGCCGGAACCGTTGGGCCCGAGGAAGCCGGTGACGGCACCCGGCCGCACCTGGAAGGAAAGGTTGTACACAGCGGTCTTGTCGCCGTAGCGCTTGGTCAGGCCGACTGCCTCGATCATGCTCCGCACCCATCGACAGGTTCAGGACAGCGGGGCACACGCCCCCCGTAAGGGTTAGGAGGATAACCGCGCGCTGACGGTTCCGCTCAAATCAAAGCAAAGCCCTGAGGTTCACGCGTCGCGCTTCTTCAGCAGGACCAGTCCGCCGACGAGCGCGGCCAGCACCCACAGCGCCATGATGCCGAGGCCGCCCCAGGGCCCGTACGGGGTGTCGTCGTCGATCGGCGTGACCACCTGCATGATCTTGCTGCCCGCCTGGTCGGGCAGGTACTGGCCGATCTTCTTCGTTGCGCTGACGTTGCCGAGGATGTTGGAGATGAGGAAGAAGAACGGCATCAGGATGCCCAGCGACAGCATGGGGGAGCGCAGCATCGCGGCCACGCCCATCGAGAACATCGCGATCAGCGTCATGTAGAGGCCGCCGCCGAGCACCGCCCGCAGCACGCCCGTGTCGCCGAGGGAGGCCCTGAGGTCGCCGAGCATCGCCTGCCCGAGGAAGAACGCGGCGAAGCTGGTCGCCATCCCGACCACCAGCGCCAGTCCGGCCGCCACCGCGATCTTCCCGGCGAGGAAGGTGCCGCGCTGCGGGACCGCCGCCAGCGAGGTGCGGATCATGCCGGTGCTGTACTCGTTGGACACCACCAGCACCCCGAACACGATCATCGCGAGCTGGCCGAGGGTCATCCCGGCGAAGCTGATGAAGGTGGGGTCGAAGGAGAGCTTGTCGTCGCGGCTGAGGTCGTCGAACTCGTTCTTCGACAGCGCCGAGATCAGCATGCCGAGGCCGATCGTGACGATCACGGCGAGGGAGAGCGTCCAGACCGTCGAGGCGACGGAACGGATCTTCGTCCACTCCGACCGCAGCACCTGGGTCGCCGCCATGGTCAGTCCTTCTTCCAGTCGTCGCCCCACGACCGCGCCTGCGGCGCCGGTCCGGGAGCGGGCTCGCCGCTGTGCGCGTGGTACTCCACGGACTCCGCGGTCAACTGCATGAACGCCTCCTCCAGGGAGGCCTGCTGCGGACTCAGCTCGTGCAGCACGAGATGGTGCTGCGCGGCCAGTTCGCCGATCCGCTCGGACTTGCTCCCGTCCACCTCCAGCACCCCGCCGCCCGCCTCCACCACGGTGACCCCCGCCTGGTGCAGCACGTCGAGCAGCCGCTCGCGCTGCGGGGTGCGGATCCGGACGTACGAGCGGGAGTTCTCCGCGATGAACTCCGCCATCGAGGTGTCCGCGAGCAGCCGTCCCTGGCCGATCACGACCAGGTGGTCGGCGGTCAGGGCCATCTCGCTCATCAGGTGGCTGGAGACGAACACCGTGCGGCCCTGCGCCGCCAGCGACTTCATCAGGGTGCGGATCCAGTGGATGCCCTCGGGGTCGAGACCGTTCACCGGCTCGTCGAACATCAGGATGCGCGGGTCGCCCAGCAGCGCTCCCGCGATGCCCAGCCGCTGGCCCATGCCCAGCGAGAACCCCTTGGCCTTCTTCTTCGCCACCGAGGTCAGACCCACCGTGTCCAGCACCTCGTGCACCCGGCTCGCCGGGATGCCGTTGCTCTGCGCCAGACAGAGCAGGTGGTGGTAGGCGCTGCGCCCGCCGTGCATCGCCTTCGCGTCCAGCAGCGCCCCGATGTACTTCAGCGGGTCCCGCAGCCGGTCGTAGTGCTGTCCGTCGATGCGGACGTCCCCGGCGGTCGGCCGGTCCAGGCCGAGCATCATCCGCATGGTCGTGGACTTTCCGGCGCCGTTGGGACCGAGGAAGCCCGTCACGATGCCCGGCCTGACGGTGAAGGTCAGCCCGTCGACCGCCACTTTCCCGCCGTACCGCTTGGTGAGGCCCTCCAGCTCGATCATGCGGGCCACGCTATGACCGCCCCGCGGCGCCTGCCACCGCGTACGGCCGAACGGAGGGCCGCGCGCGGGTGACGGGCGCCGGTACGGCGCGCTCTCGCGGGGCACGCGGAAGGGGCGGAGGACTCGGTGTCCTCCGCCCCTTCCGGCGGTGCTGTGCTGTGCGGTGCGGTGCCTAGCGGCCCGTCACCGGGACTAGCGGGTCTGCTGCGCGGGCACGCCGCGGGAGACCGACTCGTCCTCCACGGGGGAACCGGCGGCGGCGACCGCGGCACCCGTCAGCGTGGCGAGCATCTCGCGGACGTTCGTCAGCTGGGCGTTGATCGAGTCGCGGCGGTTGGTGAGGGCCGCCAGCTCCCGCTCGGATTCCGAACGGATGCGGTCCGCCTTGGCGTTGGCGTCGGCCACGATGTCCTCGGCCTGACGCTGCGCCGTCTCGACGGTCTGGCGGGCGCGGCGCTCGGCGTCCGTGCGCAGCTTCTCCGCCTCCAGCCGCAGCTGCTCCGCGCGGTGCTCGATCTCCGCGAGGCGCTTCTCCGCCTTCTGCTGACGGGACGCCAGGTCGCGCTCCGACTGCTCGCGGCGCTTGGCCAGGTTGGTCTCGAAGTCGGCGGCGGCCTGCGCGGCCTTGGCGCGGGTCTCCTCGAAGAGGGCGTCCGCCTCCTCCCGCTTGGACTGCGCGTCCTTCTGCGCCTCGGAACGCAGCTGCGACGCGTCGCTCTTCGCCTTCTCGACGATCCGGACGCCCTCGTCCTCCGCCTTGGACTTGCGCTCCGCGGCGAACGACTCCGCGTCGTTGCGCACCTGCTGGGCGGCCGACTCGGCCAGCTCGCGGTGCTGCTCCGCCGCGCGACGGGCCTCCTCGCGCAGGTCCTTGGCCTCTTCCTCGGCCAGGCGCAGGATCTTCTCGACCCGGGCGCCGAGACCGGCGTAGGACGGCTCGGCGTCGCTCACCTGGGCCTGGGCGTTCTGCGTCTCGAGGTGCAGCTCCTCGATGCGCTTCTCCAGGGCGGTGATGCGGGCGAGAGCGCTGTCACGGTCGGAGACGAGCTTGGAGATCCGTTCGTCCACCTGAGCGCGGTCGTACCCACGCCGCACAAGCTCGAAGCCGTAGGGGGAAGTGTCGCTCATGGGGTTCCTGTCGAATGAGACCGGTGAGGTGATAGGTGGAATCCTAGGGGCCGAAGCGGTGTGTCATCGAGCGGATACGTGTTTGATCTGGAGAATGACACCCCTTTTGAGTGGCCTGCTATCGGACAGCTTGCCAAAAAAAGGGTCAAACCCCCCAGGTCTCAACGGAATCCTCACCTCCGGCCGACGAGAAATCCCCGCTCCCGTCGGCCCGTTCACCGTCAGCCCTCCGAGGCCTTGCCACCCGATCGGGGCGCGCCCACCGTCGCACCGGCCTTGACCCCGCCGTCCTTGTTCCCGCCCGGGGTCTCGAACGACTCCAGCGCCTCCAGGACGTCCTGCACCCGCGAGATCTCCACGTTGATGTCCTCGCGACGGCGCACCAGCACCTCCAGCTCGCGCTTGCCCTCCTCGACCGTGCGCCGCGCCTCCCGGATCGCCTCGGCCTTCAGCTCCTCGGCCTCCCGGACCAGCGTGGCCTTCTTCTGCTCGGCCTCCTTGAGCAGCCCCTCCGCCTTCTTCACCGCGGCGATCCGGACCTTGCCCGCCTCCGAGTTGGCCTCGGACACCAGCTCCTTCGCCTTCGCCTGCGCCTTGACGAGCTGCTCCTCCGACGCCTTGATCAGCGCGTCGCACCGGTCGCCCGTCGACTTCATCGTCTCGGCGGCCTCCCGGCGGGCCCGCTCGTGCAGCTCCTCGATCTCCGAGGTGATGCGGTCGCGCAGCTCCTCCGCCCGCTCCCTTATGGCGGTCGCGTCCCGGCGCGCGCCGACGAGCAGCTCGTCCGCGTCCGTACGGGCCCGCTCCACACGGGAGTTGCCCTCCACCGTCGCCTCCGACACCAGCCGCTCCGCCTCGGTGCGGGCCGCGCCCACCATCGAGTCGGCCTGCGCCTCCGCGTCCGCGGTGGTCTGCTGCGCCTGCTGCTGCGCCTCGGTGAGCAGCTTGTCCGCCTCCGCGGCGGTCTCCGTGATGAGGGTGTCGACCTGCTCGGCCGCCTCCGAGCGCCGCCTGTTGGCCTCCGCGCGCGCCTCGTCCTGCGTCCGGTCGGCCTCGTCGCGGGCCACGCTCAGCATCCGGTCCGCCTCCGCGGCGGCCTCCGCCTTCACCCGCTCCGACTCGACCCGGATGCGCTCGGCCTGCCGCTGCGCGGAACCGACCGTCTCGGCGGCCTCGGCGCGCAGCCGCTCCGCGTCCCCGGTGGCGTCCCCGATCAGCTTCTCCGCGCGCGCCACGGACTCCGCGCGCAGCCGCTCCGCCTCGGCGGCCGTCTCGCTCTGGAGCCGTTCGGCCTCCGCGAGGGTCTCCGTCTGGAGCCGCTCCGCCTCCGACCGGGCCTCGGTGATGAGGGTGTCCGCCTGCGTCGCCGCGTCCGACCGGATGCGGTTGGCGTCGTCGCGTGCGTCGGCCCGCGTGCGGGACGCGTCCTGCTCGGCCTGCGCGACGGTGTCCGAGGCCTCGGTGCGCACCCGCAGGGCGTGCGCCGACGCGTCCGAACGCAGCCGCTCCGCCTCCGCGATCGCCTCCGCCATGGTCCGCTCGGCCAGCGACCGCGCGGCCTCCGCCTCGTCGCCCGCCTCCCGCCGCAGCCGCCCGGCGTCCTCGGAGGCCCGCTCCCGCTCGGCGTAGGCGTCGGCGCGGACCCGGTCCGCCTCCTCCTGCGCCTCCCGGCGGGTGCGGTCCGCCGCGTGCTCGGCGGCCGAACGCAGCCCGGTGATCTCCTCCTGCGCCTGCTCGTGCAGCCCCGCCACCGAGTCCCGCACCTGCTGCGCGTGCTGCTCGGCCGCCGACACCATCTCGCCGGCCCGCCGGTCCGCCTCCTCGACCAGCCGGACGGCCTCGGCCTGGGCGTCGTCGACGCGTTTGCGCGCCGACGCCAAAAGCTCCTCGCTCTGCTCGCGGGCCCGCTCCCGCTCCTGGTCGGCCTCCTGCCGGGCCGAACCGAGGTACTCCTCGGCCTCCCGTAGCCGCCGGGCCGCCTCCTCCTGGGCGGCGGCCAGCGTCTCGGACGCCTCGACGGCCAGCCGCTCGGCCGCGTCCCGCGCCTCGGCGCGCACCCGGTCCGCGCTCTCCTGCGCCTCCGTCTTCAGCCGCTCGGCCTCCGCCGCCGCCTCCGACCGCAGCCGGACGGCGATGTTCTCGCCCTCGGCGCGGGAGGCGGACGCGTCGGCCGCGGCCTCGGTGCGCAGCCGCTCGGCCTCGGTCTCGGCCTGCTGCTGGAGCGTACGGATGCGCTCGGCGGACTCGGCGCGCAGCCGCTCGTTCTCCTCGGCGGCCTCGCGGCGGATGCGCGCGGCCTCCTCGCGGGCGTCGGTGAGCGCCTCCTCGGCGGCGGCGAGCCGCTGCTCGGCCTCGGTGTGCAGCCGGGTCAGCTCTCCGGCGGCCTCCGCCTGCCGGGCCTCTATCGCCCGCTCGGTCTCCTCGCGCAGCTCGGCCGCGGCCCGCTCGGCGTCGGCCGCGACGGCCCCGGCCTGCTCGGCGGCCTCCTCGCGGAGGTGCTCGGCCTCCTTGCGGCTGCGGTCCAGGGTCTCCTCGGCCTGGCGGCGCAGCGCGGTGGCCCGCTCGATGGCCTCGGTGCGGACCTTCTCGCTGTCGGCGGTGGCCTTCTGGCGCAGTTCGTCGGCGTCGGCCCGTGCCTTGGACAGGAGTTCCTCGGCGGTGCGGGCGGCCTCCTCGATCTGCTGGACGGCCTCCTTGCGGGCCTCCGCGCGGATCTTCTCGCCCTCGCCGACGGCGTCGGCGCGCAGTTGCTCGGCCTCGCCGCGCAACCGGCGGGCCTCCTCCTGGAGTTCGACCGTCTTGGCCCGGTACTCCTTGGTGTCGTCCTTCGCGGAGCCCTTCAGCTCCTCGGCGATGTCGTGCGCCTCCGCGCGCAGCCGGTCCGCCTCGGTCTCCGCCTCGCGGCGGATGCGCTCGGCCTCCTCGGTGGCCGCCTTCGTGGTGCGCCGGGCGTCCTCCTGCGCCTTGTTGAGGACGTCCTCGGCGGTCTTGGCCGCCTTGGACAGCTGGGTGGCGCTCTCCTCGGCGGTCAGCGTGCGCGCCTTCTCGGCGGCCTCCGCGACGATCTTCTCGGCCTCGGCGCGGGCGTCCGCGACGACCTGCTCGGCGTCCGCCTTGGTGGCCTCGGCCTCCTTGGTGGCCTCGCTGACCAGCCGCGCGACCTGCTCCTTGGCGGTCCGGGTGCGCTGCTCGTTGGCCGACTCGGCGCCCGTCAGGGCCTTCTCGGCGGCGGCCTTCGCCTCGGCGACCAGCTTCTCCGCCTCGGCGCGGGCCTCGCGCAGCGCGGTCTCCGCCTCCGCCATCCGCTGCTCGGCGGCGCGGCTCAGCTCACCGGCCTGGCGGCGGGCGCTGTCCGACTCGTTCGCCGTGGAGCTGCGCAGCGCCTCGGCGTGGTCGCTGGCCTCCTGGGCCTGCGTGGACGCGGCGTTCAGGAGGCGTTCGGCGTCGGTGCGGGCGCGCACGAGCAGCTGCTCGGCCTCCGCGCGGGCCGACTCGGCCTCGGCCTGGAGCCGCTGGCGGGCCTCCGCGGCGACCCGTTCGGCCTCGGCGCGGGCGGCGCTCAGCGCCTGCTCGGCCTCGGCGCGCGACTCGTCGACCAGCCGGCGGGCCTGCGACTCGGAGCGGGCGCGAAGCTGCTCCGCCCACGCCACGTTGTCGTTGACGTGCGACTCGACGGTCTGGCGGCGCTCCGCCAGCTCCTGGTCGAGCTGCTGGCGCCGGGCCACCGCCTCCTGGTGCAGCTCCGCCTGGAGCCGGGCCGCCTGCTCGGCGTGCTCCTGGAGGATGCGCTGCGTCTGCGCGCGGGCCTGGCTCAGCTCGCGCTCGGCGTCGGCGCGGATCTGGTCGGCCTGCATCTGCGCGTTGCGCATCAGCTGTTCGGCCTGGTAGCCGAGGTCCCCGCCGTCGAAGGAGGGCCGGGACATGATGGTGCGCCGCGCCTCGTGCAACTTGGCGCGCAGCACCTCGACCTGGTAGCCGAGGTCCTCGGCGTGCTGGATCGCCTTTTCCCGCTCGGTCTTCAGCCGCTTCATCTCGGCTTCGAACCGAGTGAGGTGGTCGACGTCAGCCGCCGGCTCCCGCTCCTGGCTCTCGTAGCCCCGCACTGCGCGGTCCCATCCGTCCCCTGGTCGCAAGCTTCTCCGTACGAGCTCCGTCCTTCGGCCGGACGGGGCCCCCGGGGAATGGTGTCAGATCGACGACGGAGCACAGGCCTGCGCCCCGACGCTCGTCCCCCGAAACCCGGACCCCGGACGGGTCCTGCCAGGACGGCAGGACACCGGTCGCCCTGGCTGGAGCGGCGACCGACCCCAACCCTACCGGCCCCTATGTACGAGGGTCAGTGCTCAGGTGACTCAACAGGCGCCGATGTGACCAGTTCTGTCAGGACTCCGTGGCAATCCTTCGGGTGCAGGAAAGTGATCCGGGACCCCATCGAACCGCGTCGGGGCTCGTCGTACAGAACGCGTACGCCCTTCCCGCGGATGTCCGCGGCGTCGCCGTCGACGTCCGCCGTACCGAAGGCGATGTGGTGGACGCCCTCCCCGTTCTTCGCCAGCCACTTGCCCACCGCGGAGTCCTCACGGGTCGGCTCCAGCAGCTGGAGGTACGAGGCGCCCCCGTCGGACGTATCGTTGATCTTGAGCATGGCCTCCCGGACGCCCTGCTCCTCGTTGACCTCGGAGTGGAAGACCTCGAACCCGTACGTGGCCCGGTAGAACTCGACGGTGGCGTCGAGGTCGTGACAGGCGATCCCGATGTGGTCGATTCGCGTCAGCATGCTGTCAGTGCAGCGCGGCCGGGGCGGTTACGCAACGTGCGCGCGATCACACCGACGGCCCGATGACGGCCGAGGCGACCGCTCAGTACATTCGAAGTAAACCCTCGTTCACTCCTCGGCCCGTGCAAGGCCGGTAAGGGGATCGCAGCTCATGACTGGAACGAACAGCACGACCTCGGTGATCGTCGCGGGCGCGCGGACGCCCATGGGGCGGCTGCTGGGCTCGCTGAAGTCCTTCTCCGGCGCCGACCTCGGCGGCTTCGCCATCAAGGCGGCCCTGGACCGCGCCGGCATCGGCGGCGACCAGGTGCAGTACGTGATCATGGGCCAGGTGCTCCAGGCGGGCGCCGGTCAGATCCCGGCCCGCCAGGCCGCCGTCAAGGCCGGCATCCCGATGAACGTCCCGGCGCTCACCGTCAACAAGGTGTGCCTCTCCGGGCTCGACGCGATCGCCCTCGCCGACCAGCTGATCCGCGCGGGCGAGTTCGACATCGTCGTCGCGGGCGGCCAGGAGTCCATGACCAACGCCCCCCACCTGCTGCCGAAGTCCCGCGAGGGCTTCAAGTACGGGGCGGTCGAGATGCTCGACGCCATGGCGTACGACGGCCTCACCGACGCCTTCGAGAACATCGCGATGGGCGAGTCCACCGAGAAGCACAACACCCGCCTCGGCATCGCCCGCCCCGAGCAGGACGCGTTCGCCGCCCTCTCCCACCAGCGGGCCGCCGCCGCCCAGAAGAACGGGCTGTTCGAGGCCGAGATCACCCCGGTCGAGATCCCGCAGCGCAAGGGCGACGCGGTCGTCTTCAGCAAGGACGAGGGCATCCGCCCCGAGACCACCGCCGAGTCCCTGGGCAAGCTCCGCCCCGCCTTCGCCAAGGACGGCACCATCACCGCGGGCTCCGCCTCGCAGATCTCCGACGGCGCCGCCGCGGTGGTCGTGATGAGCAAGGCCAAGGCGCGGGAACTGGGCCTGGAGTGGATCGCCGAGATCGGCGCCCACGGCAATGTGGCCGGACCGGACAACTCGCTCCAGTCGCAGCCCTCCAACGCCATCGCCCACGCCCTGAAGAAGGAGGGCCTGGCCGTCTCCGACCTCGACCTCATCGAGATCAACGAGGCGTTCGCGGCCGTCGCCGTCCAGTCGATGAAGGACCTCGGCGTCACCACCGACCAGGTGAACGTCAACGGCGGCGCCATCGCCCTCGGCCACCCGATCGGCATGTCCGGCGCCCGCCTGGTGCTGCACCTGGCGCTGGAGCTGAAGCGGCGCGGCGGCGGCGTCGGCGCGGCCGCCCTGTGCGGGGGCGGCGGCCAGGGCGACGCCCTGATCGTGCGGGTCCCCAAGGCCTGACCCGACCGCCGCCACCACGCGTTACGTGCACTTCCGAACGGAGCTGTGATGCAGGACGTCTCCTCGCTGGTCGCCCAGGCCAGGGACGGCAGGCCGCGGGCCGTGGCCCGGCTGATCTCCCTGGTGGAGGGGGCGTCACCGCAGCTCAGGGAGGTCATGGCGGCCCTCGCCCCGCTGACCGGCAACGCCTACGTCGTCGGCCTCACCGGCTCGCCCGGCGTCGGCAAGTCCACCTCCACCTCGGCCCTGGTCACCGCCTACCGCAAGCAGGGCAGACGGGTCGGCGTCCTCGCCGTCGACCCGTCGTCCCCCTTCTCCGGCGGCGCCCTCCTCGGCGACCGCGTCCGGATGTCCGACCACGCCTCCGACCCCGGCGTCTACATCCGCTCCATGGCCACCCGCGGTCACCTCGGCGGGCTCGCCTGGGCGGCCCCGCAGGCCATCCGGGTGCTCGACGCGGCGGGCTGCGACGTGGTCCTCGTGGAGACCGTCGGCGTCGGCCAGTCCGAGGTCGAGATCGCCTCCCAGGCCGACACCAGCGTCGTCCTGCTCGCCCCCGGCATGGGCGACGGCATCCAGGCCGCCAAGGCCGGAATCCTGGAGATCGGCGACGTCTACGTCGTCAACAAGGCCGACCGCGACGGCGCCGACGCCACCGCCCGCGAGCTGAACCACATGCTCGGCCTCGGCCAGTCCCGCGCCCCCGGCGACTGGCGCCCGCCGATCGTCAAGACCGTCGCCGCCCGCGCCGAGGGCATCGACGAGGTCGTCGAGGCGCTGGAGAAGCACCGGGCCTGGATGGAGGAGCACGGCGACCTCGCCCGCCGCCGCCGCGCCCGCGCCGCCCGCGAGGTCGAGACCATCGCCGTCACCGCCCTCCGCGAACGCATCGGCGACCTCCACGGCGACCGCCGCCTCGACTCCCTCGCCGACCGCATCGTCACCGGCGACCTGGACCCGTACCGCGCGGCGGACGAACTGGTGGCGGAGCTGACGGGGGCGGAGTAGCGGGACGGAGCAGCGGGGGCGGTCCGCGCCGGACGCGCCCGCACCCTTGCGCAGGAACGCCGACAGCGTCCCCGCCGGGCCCTGAGAGGGCGGCGGGGCCGGGCCCGGTGGGGCGGCAGCGGGCCGCATCGGGCGGCAACGGGAGCGTCGCGCGGTGGTCGGCCGTGCCCCTTCGTGCGTCCACGCCCCTGTGCCTCCGCGTCCCCGCCCTCTCCCGGCGGGAGCGCCGACACCGTCTGTGCTGGGGCGGGTGCGCGTGCGGCACGGCTGCCGGGTGCCCGCGTGCGGAGTGCCCGGTGTCTCGCTGTACGGGGCTGCCCGGCCCTGTACGTGCCCCGGACGCTGCCCGGCGCCTGTTGGCGTGGTGACCCGTCGGCTCGGTGCCCCGGCGGCTCGGTGACGCTCGGCCCGGGGGCGCGGCGCCAGAACGTTCCGGCGCCGAGTAGGCCGGTGCCGGGGGCCCGGAGGCGTGGGCGCGTACGGGAGCGGGCGCGCTGCCCGGAGTTCCGGCCCTGCGCCCTCGCGCCCTGCACGGCCAGGGACGCCCTCCCCCGGGAAGGGTCGCTCTCCCACGGCAGCCGGGAACGCCGACAGCGTCCCCGCCGGGCCCTGAGGAGGGCGGCGGGGACGCTGTCGTGGGGGACGGGGGCGCTGGTTCCGGGGGAGGTGGCGGTGGGCCGGGTGGCCGTACGTCAGTCGTCGTCGCCGTCGCGGTCGTCGCGGTCGTCGGCGTCGTCGTCCCGGTCGTCGTCCGTCGTCTTGGCGCCCGTCGCGCGAGCGTTGTCGTCCGTGCGGTCGGCGGTGACGGCACCGGAGGCCAGGTCGACGTTCCAGTCGCGCTCCTTCGCCGTGTCGCCGTCGGTCTCCACGTCCCAGGCGCCCTTGCCGTCGTCGTCGAGGTCGACCGAGGTGACGACGCCCTTCGCGGCGCCCGCCTTCGCGGCCTCGGCGGCCGTCACGTCGGCGCCCTTCAGGAGCGCCCGGTCCTGGCGCGCGTCGTCGTCGGAACGGTCGGTGCGGGTGTCGAGGACGCGGCCCGAGGACGGGTCGAGGACGACCTGGTAGGACGTGCTGCCCTTGCCGAGGATGTCGACCTCCCAGCCGCGGTGGCGGTCGTCCCCGTCGTCGTCGCGGTCCGCGTCGGTGTCGAGGTCCGCGGAGACGGCCGTGCCCGGCTGCGCCTCCAGCGCCTTCGCGATGGCCTCGGCGGCGGTGAGCTTCGCCCCGGCGGCGGCGGTGACCTGCGCGGAGCCGTCGGCGGCCGGGGCCGGGGCCGCGGCCCGGACGTCGGCGGTGACGTCGCGCGCCGTGTTCTTCGTGTCGTCGCGGCCGTCGTCGTCGGCGAAGGCGACCGCCGCTCCGCCGCCGAGGACGAGGGACGTGGCGACTGCGGCGATGGCGATCTTGCGCTTCATGGTGGTTCCTCCCGAGCGGTCGTGGTGCCGGCCACCGTTCTCGGTGCCGACGGGAACCACCTTCGCGAACCGACGCTGAGGGGAACCTGAAGCCACCTGAAGATCACTTCAGCTTCGGTTTGCGACCCTGGGACGCATGCGCCTGTTGATCGTGGAGGACGAGAAGCGGCTCGCCCTCTCCCTCGCCCGCGGCCTGACCGCCGAGGGCTACGCCGTCGACGTCGTCCACGACGGACGGGAGGGCCTGCACCGCGCGAGCGAGACACCGTACGACCTGCTGGTCCTCGACATCATGCTGCCCGGCATGAACGGCTACCACGTCTGCGCCGCCCTGCGCGCCGCCGGGAACGACGTGCCGATCCTCATGCTCACCGCCAAGGACGGCGAGTACGACGAGGCGGAGGGCCTGGACACCGGCGCCGACGACTACCTCACCAAGCCGTTCTCCTACGTCGTCCTGGTCGCCCGCGTGAAGGCGCTGCTGCGCCGCCGCGGACCGGGCCCCGGCGCCTCGCCCGTGCACGAGGTCGGCGACCTGCGGGTCGACACCGCCGCCCGCCGCGTCCTGCGCGCGGGCACCGAGGTGCCGCTCACCGCGAAGGAGTTCTCCGTCCTGGAGCAACTCGTGACCCGCCCCGGCACGGTCGTCTCCAAGTCCGAGATCCTCGAACACGTCTGGGACTTCGCCTACGACGGCGACCCCAACATCGTGGAGGTCTACGTCAGCGCCCTGCGCCGCAAGCTCGGCGCCGGACTCATCCGTACCGTCCGGGGCGCGGGTTACCGCCTGGAGGCGGGCCGGTGAGCCGCCGTCTGCGCCGTCTGCGCTCGGTACGGGCCCGCGCCACCCTGGGTGCCACGCTCGTCGTCGCCGTCGCCCTGGTGGCCGCCGGGACGGCCGTCCTGCTGTCGCTGGTGGCCAACCTCGGCGGCCAGGCGGGCGCGGCGGCCGAGCGCACCGCCCGCGAGGTCGCCGTCCAGCTCGCCGCAGGACAGCCCTACGGCGCGCTGTCCCTGGACGACGACGACAGCCCCGTCCAGGTCGTCACCGAGGGCGGCACGCTGGTCGCCGCCACCGAGCACCTGGAGCGGATCACCGGCACCGGCACGGCCGCCGTCCGGCCCGCGACGGCGTCCCCGGCCCCCACGTCACCCACGGCACCCACACCGATCCCCAGCGCCGCGCCGAGCCCGTCCGGCCCGCCGAGCCCCACCGGCGACGACGACGCGTCCGACGAGGCGGGCGACGACGACACCGACGACTCCTCGGACGGCTCCGACTCCTCGGACTCCTCGGACGACGACTCCGACTCCGGTGGGGGCGGCACGCTCCGGCCCGGTGAGATCGGTGAGGACACCGTGTTCCGGGACGGCTCGGCCACCGTCGACGGCGACACCGCCGACTACCGCTTCGCCGCCGTCGAGGTCGACACCGGCGACCGCGGCACGCTCACCGTCCACGCGGGCGCCCCCCTCGCCGCGGAGCGCTCCGCCGTCCGGACCGCGCTCACCGTGATGCTGATCGGCTTCCCGCTGCTGCTGGCCGTCGTCGCCGCCGTGACCTGGCTGGTCACCCGGCGGGCGCTGCGCCCGGTGGAGGGCATCCGGCGCGAGATGGCCGCGATCACCGCCTCCGCCGACCTGGCGCGGCGGGTGCCCGAGCCGGGGACCCACGACGAGGTGGCCCGCCTGGCGCGGACCACCAACGAGACGCTGGCCGCCCTCCAGAGCGCCGTGGAGCGCCAGCGCCGGTTCGTCGCCGACGCCTCCCACGAACTGCGCAGCCCCATCGCGTCGCTGCGCACCCAGTTGGAGGTGGGCGCCGCCCATCCCGACCTGCTGGACGTCCCCGGCGCGGTGGCGGACACCGTACGGCTCCAGCGGCTCGCCGCGGATCTGCTGCTGCTGGCCCGGCTGGACGCGGGGGAGCGCCCGGCGGACGGGCGGGTCGATCTGGCGGACCTGGTCCGGGAGACGGCGGCGGGCCGGGCGGGGGTGGCCGTCGATCCGGAGCCCGCGGGGCCGGTGGAGGTGGCCGGGTCGCGCGGGCAACTGGAGCGGGTGCTGGCGAACCTGCTGGACAACGCCGCCCGGCACGCCCGCTCGGCGGTCACGGTGTCCGTGCGCCGGGAGGCCGCGGGCGGGCGAGGAGACGGGGTCGGCGAGGCGGGTCCGGTCGCCGTGGTGGCGGTCGCGGACGACGGGGAGGGCGTCCCCGCGGCCGACCGGGAGCGGATCTTCGAACGGTTCGTCCGGCTCGACGCGGCCCGCAGCCGCGACGACGGCGGCGCCGGGCTGGGCCTCGCCATCGCCCGCGACGTGGCCGTCCGGCACGGCGGCACGCTCACGGCCGGGCAGACGCCGGTAGGCGGAGCCCTGTTCGAACTCCGCCTGCCGGTCGCGCCGTAGGGGTGTGCCCGAGGGCCCCCTGGGGTGGGGCCCGTCAGGGGCGGCCCCGCTGCTCGCGGAGGTGGTCCGCGATGGGGATGAGGGACTTGTCGAGTTCCGCGAGGGCCTCGGGGGAGAGCAGGTCGATGAAGTGGCGCCGGACGGACGCCACATGGTGCGGGGCGACCTTCCGCATCGTCTCCATGCCGTGCTCGGTGAGGACCGCGTACAGACCGCGGCGGTCCGACTCGCAGTTCTCCCGGCGCACCAGGTCGGCGCCCTCCATGCGGGTGATCTGGTGCGAGAGGCGACTCTTGGACTGGAGGGTGGCGGACGCGAGGTCGCTCATCCGCATCCGCACGTCCTCCGACTCGGAGAGGTTCACCAGGATCTCGTAGTCGTTCATGGTCAGTCCGAACGGCTGGAGGTCCTTCTCCAGTTGGTACGTCAACAGCCTGTTGACCTCCAGGTGGGTGCGCCAGGCGCACTGCTCCGCATCGGTCAGCCAGCGCGTGGCCGTCTCAGTCTCCATATGTGAAGTCTACCTAAAATGTTGAAATGCGAACTAGTGAGGGTCGTGTGACAGTGCGCACGCGTTCGACGTCACACTCCGCAGACTACCGCTCACAGCCCGAAGCGACGCTGGAGGTCTCCCAGCTGTCCGGGAAGGCGCGGTGCCCCGCTCTGCCCTCCGTGGCCCGCGGGAACGCCCCCTCCGGGCACCCCCGGCTCATGCGGAACGACCCCCGCCGCCTGCTCCGCCATGAGCGCCTCGGAGGACTGGAGCAGTACCGTGCCCGCCCCCACGAACTCGAACTGGTGCTCCTCCCCGGACGCCCCGCCCAGGCCCGTCAGCGCACGTAGACCGCCCATCACGCCCGTCATGTAGCCGTGGTCGTAGTGGTGGCACGGGGACGGGCAGTCGGCCCAGCCGACGAGCGCCTGCGGATCGACGCGGATCGGCGGCTCCATGAAGACCACCGGGCCGTTCGAGGCCGCGACGAACTTTCCGGTTCCGATCAGGGTCAGGAATCCGGGAACGATGGACTGCTTCAGCGCGAGACTTGGCTGAAAAGCGAGCAAGTTGCCGGAGCGAATGGTCAGGTTGCCCTCGTCCAGGTCATAGGAATTCACGTCGAAGGCCCGGTCGGCGAGGAGCATCTTGCCCGAGCCCTCCGCCACGACCCAGTCGCTCGCGTGCAGTGGCGAATGGAACGAAGTGCGCACCAGGCGGTCCAGACGGCCGTGTCCGACGCCGTTGAACTCGATCGACCCGTAGTAGGCGATCATCTTCCCCTTCTGGAGGAACCACTGGCTCCCCTTCAGTTCCACGGAGAAGGTGTACGCGTTCACGTTGTCGTCGACCGGGAGGGTCGCCGGGTCGAGGACGGTGGGCCCGCCGGGGGGTCCGTAGCCGCCGCCGGGGCCGCCCGGTGCGGGCGGGTAGCCGGGCTGACCGGGATAGCCGGGCCGGCCGGGGTTGCCCGGGTAGCCGGGGTTGCCGGGATAGGTGCTCACAGCTTCTCCTCCGACGCCTGGACGTAGACCGCGCCGTTGCCGCTCAGCTCCAGCTGGAACGCCTCGCCCGAGCCGCGGCCCACCATGTCCCGCCAGCCGAGGGCGGTGGAGAGCTTGTTGCGGACGTCGCCGTGGTGGGCGACGTAGGCCTGGGGGTCCACGTGGACCGGGCGCTGGGGGGTGATGGGGACCTGGAAGACGCCCCCGTGGGCCATCACGGCGACCGAGCCGTGGCCCTTGAGGGTGGTGGTGAACAGGCCCTGGCCGCTGATCTGGCCGCGGACCATGCCCATGACGCCGCCCTGCGAGCCCATGAACATGGTGCCCTGCTCGAGGGTGCCCTCGAAGGCGAGCAGCCGGTCCGCCTCCACGAACAGGGTGTCGCCGGTGAGGTTGATGACCTGGACGTGGTGGCCGCCGTGCCCGAACAGGACGGTGCCGCTGCCCTCGACGGACATCAGGGGCGTGTCCTCGTTGGCCAGGCGGCGGCCGATCATGGACATCACCCCGCCCTGCCCGCCCTGCATGTTGGGCGTGAAGGACACCTCGCCCTTGTACGCGAGCATCGCGCCGCGCTGACTGAACAGCCGCTGGCCGGGCAGCACGGTCGCCTCGACCATCTTGGAGTTGATCTCCCGGAAGGGCATGTCACACGTCTCCCGCGATCGTGTTGCGCTCGCTGGGCTGGACGTACACCAGGCCGTCGCCCTCGAAGCGGATCTGGAAGGCCTCGCCGCCGCCCTCGCCCAGGAAGGTGCGGAAGGTCACACCGGACTGGAAGGACTGCCGGACGTTGCCCTGGTGCGCCACATAGGCGCCGGGGTCGACCGTCAGCGGGTACTGCGGGCTGACCCGGAGCACGATCGCCGGACCGTCGGAGGTGATCGCGGCCTGGCCGTGCCCCTCGACGGTCGTGGTGAACAGCCCGTTGCCCTGGGTCGCGCCGCGCAGGCCGGTGAAGGTCGTGCCGGTGCGCAGGCCCGCGTCCGTCGCCAGCAGGTTGCTGGACTCGACGTACAGCTTGTCGCCCTGGAGGCTCACGAGATTGATCTCGGACGCCCGGTCGGCGAACCAGCAGGTCCCCTGCCCCTTCACCTCCATCACCGTCATCTGCTCGCCGGTGAGCCGCCGGGTCACCATCCCCCGCAGGCCCTCGCCGCCGCCGCTCATCTTCTTGAAGGCCATCTGACCGTCGTACGCGACCATGGAGCCGTTCTTGGCCTTCACGGCGTCCCCGGTCATGTCGACGGCCAGCACCTTGCTGCCTTGGAGTCGAAACATCGCCACGCTGCGAAAGGTAGCCCCCGCGGGGCCTCCACCGACAGGTCCCGGGGGTGGAGATCGTCCCTGAGTGTCCCCTTAGGGGACCCCGGCGGCACGGTGACCGGGAGGCCCGGACCCCGTTCCTTGCCCGTTCTTGACGTTTGCCACAATGGCGGAACGCTTGTGCGCGCGTTCACAAAAGATCAGTGGCGCGCCTTCCCACCGAAGGGGACCCGTGGACCTCAAGACAGCCTCCGCCCTCCGCCGCCTCCGCCTGGTGTCCGGCCCGGAGGCCATCTCGTTCCTGCTGCTGCTCGTCTGCTCCGTGCTCAAGCGCACCACGGAGTTCAACGCGGTCCCGGTGATGGGCATGGTGCACGGCGTGCTGTTCGTGCTCTACCTGCTGTTCTGGCTGGACGCCTGGGTGCGCGCCAAGTGGTCGCTGCCGATCGCCGCCCTCTACCTGGTCCTGTCCGTCCTGCCGACCGGCGGCTTCTTCGCCGACCGCAGGCTGCGCCGCGAGGCCGAGGACGCGGTCATCGCCTCCCGCGCCCGCCACCAGGGCGTGGTGGAGGCGTCGTGATCATCGCCTTCTCCGTCACCCCGCTCGGCGTCGGCGAGGAGGTCGGCGAGTACGTCGCCGACGCCGTGCGCGTGGTCCGCGCGTCCGGCCTGCCGAACCGCACCGACGCCATGTTCACCACCGTCGAGGGCGAGTGGGACGAGGTCATGGACGTCGTCCGCCGCGCCGTCGCCGCCGTCGAGGCGCGCGCCCCGCGCGTCTCCTTCATCCTCAAGGCCGACATCCGCCCCGGCGTCACCGACGGCCTCACCTCCAAGATCGAGACCGTCGAACGGCACCTGGCGACTCCGGAGGCGTGAGCGGCCCCTGAGCCGTCGCCGGGGCGTACGGCGTCCCCGGGGCGCCGCGCCTCGGTGACTGCCGGCCCCCCGGCCTCTCAGCGGCGGCCCGAAGCGCGCCGCAGATACTGCCGTACCGCCCGCTGGGCCACCGGGCCCAGTTCCTCCAGGGCGCCCACCAGCAGGCCGAGTTGCTCCAGCGCCTCCAGGGCGGCCGTGGCGCCCGCCGCGTCGACGCCCTCGTACAGCTCGATGCCCACGAAGGACGCGGCGACCGCGCGCGCGAGGCCCGGCGGGTCGGCGAACTCGCCGAACGGGGTGTCCGCGAGGACCCGTTCGAGGACCCGCTCGATCTCCGTGATCCACAGGTCGAGGCCCGCCGCGGTGGCCGGTCCGAGCGTCGCGTGGGTCTGCGCGCCCGCCAGCAGCTGCCCGAGGCGCGCCACATGACCGGCCGCCCGTTCCTGCTCGTGGATCTCCCGTCCCAGGGCGAGCAGCTCGGAGAGCGAGGCGACGGCCGCGAAGCGGTCCCGGTAGCGCGACACCGAGGACTCCGCGCCGTACCGGCAGGCCGCGGCGAGGAGTTCGTCGACCGAGCCGAAGTGGTAGAAGACCAGCGCCTGGTTGACCCCGGCCGCCGCCGCGACCGTCCGGGCCGAGGTCCGGGCGATGCCCTGCTCGGTGAGGGTGCGCAGGGCGCCCTCCAGCAGCCGCGCCTTGGTCTCCGCCGACTTGGCGGTCTCCGGGCTCACGCGCGCGCCTCCTCGCGCACCGGCCGCAGCCCCGCGCGCACGCCCTGGGACCGCACGTCGGCGTACGTCACCGTGAAGGACCCCTCGTAGCCGAAGAGCGGGCCGAAGCGGCGGTTCACCACATCCACCCGGACACGGAAGCGGCCCGTCCGGTCGTCGTAGGACTCCCGCACCTGAGCGGTCGCCCCGATCAGGTCGGGCACGCGCGCGTCGATCACGCCCTCCCGGAAACGGTGCTCGCCGGAGCGGATCAGCAGCGAGCCGTCGGGCTCGGCCCGGAAGTGGAGGTCGGTGGCGAGGTGCTGATGGGTGCCCAGGTAGTCGAGGACACGGTCGCCGCGGGGGCCGAGCACCATCTGGGCGTCGAACCGGGCGGGCCGTCCGGGCAGGTCGAAGGTACGCACGAAGCTCACCGTCTCACGGCCGAAGCCGTCCGCGTACGGCACGTTCTCGATCACGAACGGCACCCGGCGGCCCGTGCGCGGCACGAGGATGTTCCGCGTCGCGCCGAGGGCGAGGAACGGCTTCACGAACGCCCCGCCGTGCCAGATCCGGTCCATGACGCCCCGCCCGGTGCACGCCTCCCCGCTCGCCAGGCCCACCGAGAAGCGGCGCCGCAGCGCCGGGTGCAGCCGCTCGAAGTCGGCGCCCATCGCGGTACGGAAGATCGAGGTCATCGCGGGCTCTCCAGGGTGCCGAGGAGCCGGGGCGCGCGGACGCGGCCCGGCGGGGTGCGCAGACAGCGGCGGGCCGCCGGCGTGTGCGCCCGCGGCGGCGCGAACAGCGCCCCGCACACCGCGACGCTCAGCAGCAGCGGACAGGCGTACGCCATCGACGCGGCGAACGGGCCGAGCAGGAGCAGCGCCGACTCCAGGCCGAGCCCCGTGCAGGCGACGGCGATCACGAGCGCGCGCACGGTCAGCTCCAGCAGCCAGTTGCGCAGCGCGCGTTCCGGAGTGACGCCCCGCTCCAGCCAGAGCCGCAGCCGGTCGAACGACCAGGCCGTGGCCCAGCCCATCAGCGGGCGCAGCACCAGCCGGTCGGTGAGCGCGCCGAAGGCGCCCCAGCGGGGCCGGTAGTCGTAGCCGGTGAGGAACCGCACGCCGTCCCCGTCGCCGTCGGGGACGTAACGCCAGTAGCCGCTGCCCTCGGCGAGCAGGGAGAGGGGGTGCGGGGAGGAGAAGCGCAGCGCGGAGGTGCGGGTGCCGTCGGGGCGTTCCCGCTCGCCCGCCGAGACGCCGGTCCCCGCGACGGTCAGGAACGGCAGCACGCGCGTGGCGTACCGGAACCGCTGCGGGTCGCCCTCCGCGCGCGGGAGGTGGGCTATCTCGGTGAACCGCAGGTCCCAGCGCTGGTGGTGGGCCGGGTCCTGGGTGCGGTGCCACAGCTCGTCCAGGTCGGCGCGGATCCGTGCCTCGATGTAGAGCCCCATGTGTGTCCCCCCTGGGTACACGCTTGTTTGAGCGATCGCTCAAACTCTGTGACCGGGACGGTACACCTGTTTGAGCGGTCGCTCAAACAGGTGAGGTGGGGAGGGGATTACCGGTCGCCCGGTATGGCTAACCTCTCCCGGGGCCGGGAACAGACGCCGGTCCGGAACACGTCCGGGCGAGGACCGTCCGGGGACGGACGGCGGTCGGGCGACCGGTCGGACGGGCAGTCAGACGGAGGCGAAGTGGCAGGGCGGCGCGGGCCGGTACCGGCGGGCGGGACAGGACGGACGGCGCGGACGGCCCGTCCGGGGCGGACGGGCCGGGGGGTGTGGTGGGTCCGGGGCGCGGTGGCGGTGTCGGTCGCCGCGACGTCGTCGGCCCTCGCCCTGGCGTGGCTGCCGCCCGAGGACGCGGGACCTGTCCACCCGGCACCCCGCCCGATGTCACCCGTCCGGGCGATCCCGGCCGGCGCGTGCGGCCTGCCGCCGACCGACCCGCTGACCCCGTCGGACCTGCCGGACGGTGCCTCCGCGGTGGACTGCGCGGCCGTGGGACGCCTCGTCGTCCACGAGGGGGCCGGTCTCACGGTCCCCGCCCCCGGCGAGCGGGCCACCGTCGACGCCCTCACCGTGAACGGCTCCCGGCACGGCTTCACCGTGGCGGTGGCGGCCGACGGAACGGTCTCCTACGCCTTCGAGGAGCCAGGCGACGCGGCACACTCCCACGGCTCCGCCCACGCGGCACCCGCGTCCCCCGCCGGGGCGGCCCGCGCCGCGTGCGCCGACGGCGCCTACGCCACCGCCGGGCACAAGGAGTACGGCACGTACGAGTGGTTCCTCGGGGACGGCCCGCTGCCCGGGAACCTCTCCGCCGACGAGGTCCGCCGCGCCTTCGAGGACGCCATCGGCACCATCACCGCGAGCCGCAACGACTGCGGCCTCGGCGACACCGTCGGCGCGCGGGCCCGCTATCTCTCCCGCACCGGCAGCGAGGCCGACATCGACCGCGAGGCCCGCTGCATGGCGCGGGACGGGGTGAGCGTCTGGGACGCGGGGGACCTGGTGCCCGGAGTGGTGGCCACCACCTGCTCCTGGAGCCGGGCCGCGGAGGGCGGCGGCCCCGACGAACTGCGCGAGGCCGACGTCCGCTTCAACATCCGCGACCACGCCTTCACCGACCGCCCCGGCGAGCGCTGCGACAAGGAGTACGACCTGCGGAGCGTGGCCACCCACGAGGCCGGCCACGTCTTCGGCCTGGCCCACGTCGGCGCGGGCCACGAGACCCAGACGATGTACACCAACTCCTTCACCTGCTCCACCACCGCCCGCACCCTCGGCAAGGGAGACGTCCTGGGCCTGCGGGACCTGTACTGACCCCGAAGGGGCGCGGGGAACCGCGCGCCGAGCCCCCACCCACCCGCACCCGGCGAACTCCCCGCACCCCCACCCCGACCCCGCCTGCCCGCACATCCGCGAAGCCCCCTCACGCACCGCCCCCCGCGACCAACGCCATCCCCAGCGGCGTCCGCTCGTACAGCACCTGATGGCCGTACCGCCGCCCCACCACCAGTCCCGCCTCCCGCAGCACCGTCAGATGCTCCGACACGGACGACGCGGCCAGCCCCAACCGCGCGGCCAGCACGGTCGTACCGACGGGCTCGTCCACCCCGCCCAGGACCGCCGCCCGCCCCCGCCCCAGGAGCCGTACGAGCGACGCGGCGGAGCCCTCCGCGGGGTCGGCCCACAGTCCCGCGATGCCGCGGGCCGGATAGACCAGCGTCGGCTGCCAGGGCGGCTCGAAGCCGCTGACGAGGTCCGGCCAGACGAAGACGCTCGGCATGAGCACCAGCCCCTGCCCGCCCAGGTGCCGTTCGTGCTCGGCCTGCCCGTCGATGGTGAGCGTCCCGGACCGCCAGCCGCAGCGCCGGTCGATCTCGGGCAGCAGTCCGCCGAGCCCGACCTCGGCGAGCCGCCGGGAGTGGAAGGCGACGTCGGCGTCGAGGAGGGCGCGCAGCCGGGGCCAGTCCGGTGCGAGCAGGGCGTGCCAGACGGTTTCGAGGGTGTCGGCCAGTTCTTCGATCATGCGGGCGGGGTCGGCGAGCCAGGCCCGTGCCGTCGGCGTCTCCAGCGCGCCCGGGGTGTCCGCGAGGGAGCGGGCCGAGTCGGCGCGGCCGGCGTCGGGGTCGGCGGACCGTACGGCGGCGATCTCCTCCTCGAACCCGGCGGCGGTACCGACCGCGGGCGGGAACAGCCAGTCGGGGGTGTGGCCGCGGCGGGGCATGAGCAGCCACAGCCCCGACAGGTCGAGCGTGTCCGCGACCGCCCGTGCCCGCCGCAGCCAGGGCCCGTGGTAGCCCTGCCGGTGGGGCCGGGCGAGCGTCCGGACGATCTCCTGGGTCTCCCACAGCGCCGACACCGCGAACCGGCAGCGCAGGAGGTCCTCCTGCCCGAAGTGCAGCAGCGACGGCATCCCACGCCCCTCTCCCGAGCCCTGACACCCGGATCTCCCGAGCCGAACATTCGGCCCTGCCCGAAACTCTAGGCCGCCCGCCGCCCACCCCGCACGCTGCTCCTCATGTCAGCCCCGCCCCCACCACCGGCCCCGACCGGTTCCACCGCGTCCACCCCCTCCGCCGCTCCCACCCCGCCCCGCACCGGCTACGCGGCCGTCTTCGCCGTGCGCGAGTTCCGCGCGGTGTTCGCCGCGCACGTGCTGTCGATGCTCGGCCTGGTCGTCGCCGAGATCTCCCTCTCCGTGCTGGTCTACGACCTGACCGGCTCCCCGCTGCTGAGCGCCCTCACCCTCGCGCTGGGTTTCCTGCCGTACGTCGTCGGCGGCACCCTGCTCTCCGGTGTCGCGGACCGCTTCCCGGCCCGCCGGGTGCTGGTGGTCTGCGACCTGGTCTGCGCGGCCTGCGTGGTGCCGATGGCGGCGCCGGGCGCGCCGATCGCGGTGCTGCTGGTCCTGCGCTGCTGCCTCGCCGCCGTCGCGCCGGTCTTCTCCGGCACCCGGATGGCCACCCTCGCGGACATCCTCGGCGACGGGGACCTCTTCGTCCTCGGCCGCTCCCTGCTGCGGATCACCGCGCAGAGCGGCCTCCTCGTCGGCTACGGCCTCGGCGGACTGCTCCTCACGGCCGCCTCGCCCCGCCAGGCCCTGCTGATCACCGTCGGCACCTTCCTCGCCTCGGCGGCGTTCCTGCGCGTCGGCACCCGCCGCCGCCCGGCCCGCGCCCGTACCGGCGGCGCCCTGGTCGCCGACTCGCTGCGCGGTGCCCGGCACGTCCTGGCCGACCGCCGGGTGCGGGTCCTGCTGCTCCTCTTCTGGCTGCCGCCCACCTTCGCCGTGGCCCCCGAGGCGCTGGCGGCGCCGTACGCCGACGGACTGGGCGCCGGATCGGCCGGTCTGGGCCTGCTGATGTGCGCGCTGCCCGTCGGGACGCTGGCGGGCGAGGTGTTCGCGGGGGCCCGGCTGCGCCCGGCGGTCCGGGAACGGATCGCGCTGCCGCTGGTCTGCCTGACCCTGCTGCCGTACCTCGGCTACGCCCTGCGGCCCGGCCTCGTCGTGTCCGTGCTGCTGCTCGTGGTCTCCGGCGCGGGAGCGGCGTACACCCTGGGCGTGGACCAGTGGTTCGTGCGGGCGGTGCCGGAGGAGCTGCGCGGGCGGGCGATGACGCTGCTCTCGGCCGGGCTGATGACCTTCCAGGGCGTCGGCATGGCGCTGGCGGGGGTCGCGGCGGAGGTCGCGGGCGTCCCGGCGGCCGTCGCGGGCGCGGGCGTCCTCGGTACGGCGGTGTGCGTGCTGCTCGCGTGGGAGGCGCGCCGCGCCGGGGCGGGCGCCGACGGACCGCGGAAGGGCGCGCGGCGGGCCCGGGGGACCGAGGAACGAGACGGTGCTGACCGCGATATGACCGCCGGGTAGGGTCTGGTGCCGTGCCCAAGCCGCTCAGCCTCCCCTTCGACCCCATCGCCCGCGCCGACGAACTCTGGAAGCGACGCTGGGGCAGCGTGCCCTCCATGGCCGCGATCACCTCGATCATGCGCGCCCACCAGATCCTCCTCGCCGAGGTGGACGCGGTGGTCAAGCCGTACGGTCTGACGTTCGCGCGCTACGAGGCGCTTGTGCTGCTCACCTTCTCCAAGGAGGGCGAGCTGACCATGTCGAAGATCGGCGAGCGGCTGATGGTGCACCCGACGTCCGTGACGAACACCGTGGACCGCCTGGTGAAGTCCGGTCTCGTCGCCCGCCGCCCCAACCCCAACGACGGCCGCGGCACCCTCGCCGTCATCACCGACAAGGGCCGCGAGGTGGTCGAGGCGGCCACCCGCGACCTGATGGCGATGGACTTCGGGCTGGGCGCGTACGACGCGGAGGAGTGCGCGGAGATCTTCGCGATGCTCCGGCCGCTGCGGGTCTCGGCCCAGGACTTCGACGAGAGCTGAGCCCACCCGCAGGGGCCCGCGCGGACCCCTCGCGAGGGGCGCCGCGAGAGATGCCCCGACGGGTGCCCCGAGGGGTGCCCCGGGGCAAGATCGCCCGGAACGCCTGGATACGCTCGACGCCATGAAACGAAGCGTGCTGACCCGCTACCGCGTCATGGCCTACGTCACCGGTGTGCTGCTGGTGCTGCTGTGCCTGTGCATGATCGGCAAATACGTGCTGGACCTGGACGGGGCCGCGGACGTCACGCGTGTCGTCTCCATCGCGCACGGCTGGCTCTACGTCGTCTACCTCGTCTTCGCCTTCGACCTGGGCTCCAAGGCGAAGTGGCCGGTACGGAAGCAGCTGTGGGTGCTGCTCGCCGGGACCGTGCCGACGGCCGCGTTCTTCGTCGAGCGGAACATCACGCGCGAACTGGACGCCAAGGCCACCGACGCATCCCCGGTCACGGCCAAGGCGTAAGCCGGACACGGCGAAGGCCCGAGGCGGAAACGGCGAAGGCCCGAGGCGGAAACGGCCCGGCGCCCGCCGCTCCCGGCCCGGCGCCCGGACCTGCGGCGATCGGCCGCCCGCCGCCGTACGGAAACCCGTACGGCGGTCTGCCATCGACATTTACTAGGACGTCCTAGTAAATTCGGTGGCATGGACGCTGACGCCATCGAGGAGGGCCGCCGACGCTGGCAGGCCCGGTACGACGCCGCGCGCACCCGCGAGGCCGACTTCACCACGCTCTCCGGTGACCCCGTGGAGCCGGTCTACGGGCCACGCCCCGGGGACACCTACGAGGGCTTCGAGCGGATCGGCTGGCCCGGCGAGTACCCGTACACGCGCGGGCTGCACCCGACCGGGTACCGGGGCCGGACCTGGACCATCCGCCAGTTCGCCGGGTTCGGCAACGCGGAGCAGACCAACGAGCGCTACAAGATGATCCTCGCCAACGGCGGCGGCGGACTCTCGGTGGCCTTCGACATGCCGACCCTCATGGGCCGCGACTCCGACGACCCGCGCGCGCTCGGCGAGGTCGGCCACTGCGGGGTCGCCATCGACTCGGCGGCCGACATGGAGGTCCTCTTCAAGGACATCCCGCTCGGCGACGTGACCACCTCCATGACGATCAGCGGGCCCGCCGTGCCCGTGTTCTGCATGTACCTGGTGGCCGCCGAACGCCAGGGCGTCGACCCGGGCGTCCTCAACGGCACGCTCCAGACCGACATCTTCAAGGAGTACATCGCCCAGAAGGAGTGGCTCTTCCAGCCCGAGCCCCATCTCCGCCTGATCGGCGACCTGATGGAGTACTGCGCGACCGGCATCCCCGCCTACAAGCCGCTCTCCGTCTCCGGCTACCACATCCGGGAGGCCGGGGCGACGGCCGCGCAGGAGCTGGCGTACACCCTCGCGGACGGCTTCGGGTACGTCGAACTCGGCCTCTCCCGCGGCCTGGACGTCGACGTGTTCGCCCCCGGCCTCTCCTTCTTCTTCGACGCGCACCTCGACTTCTTCGAGGAGATCGCCAAGTTCCGTGCCGCGCGCCGCATCTGGGCGCGCTGGATGCGCGAGGTCTACGGCGCGCGGACCGACAAGGCGCAGTGGCTGCGGTTCCACACGCAGACCGCCGGGGTCTCCCTGACCGCGCAGCAGCCGTACAACAACGTGGTGCGTACGGCCGTGGAGGCGCTCGCCGCGGTCCTCGGCGGCACCAACTCGCTGCACACCAACGCCCTCGACGAGACCCTCGCCCTGCCGAGCGAGCAGGCCGCCGAGATCGCGCTGCGCACCCAGCAGGTGCTCATGGAGGAGACCGGCGTCGCCAACGTCGCCGACCCGCTGGGCGGCGCCTGGTACGTCGAGCAGCTCACCGACCGCATCGAGGCCGACGCCGAGAAGATCTTCGAGCAGATCAAGGAACGCGGCCTGCGGGCGCACCCCGACGGCCGCCACCCCATCGGCCCGATCACCTCCGGCATCCTGCGCGGCATCGAGGACGGCTGGTTCACCGGCGAGATCGCCGAGTCGGCGTTCCGCTACCAACAGGCCCTGGAGAAGGGCGAGAAGCGCGTCGTCGGCGTCAACGCCCACACCGGCTCGGTCACCGGCGACCTGGAGATCCTGCGGGTCAGCCACGAGGTCGAACGCGAACAGGTCCGCGCCCTGACCGCCCGCCGCACCCACCGCGACGAGGCGGCCGTACAGGCCGGACTCACCGCCATGCTCACCGCCGCCCGCGACGGCGGCAACATGATCGCCCCCATGCTCGACGCCGTCCGCGCCGAGGCCACCCTCGGCGAGATCTGCGGAGTCCTGAGGGAGGAGTGGGGCATCTACGTGGAGCCCGCGGGCTTCTAGAACCCCCTCAAACGCCGGATCTTTTCAGCCCGTCCGGCGTTTGAGGACGAGGCCCTCTAAGGGCCGAAGCGGGGGTCTGGGGGCGGCAGCCCCCAGGTTCGGGACGGGAAGGGGCGGCGGGGGCGAACCACCCCCGGGGCTCAAGCCCCCGCCAACCCCAGCACGAGCAGCCGCGTGAACTCCCCCACCCACCGCTCGTCCGCAGGCTCCGCACTGACCAACGTCCGATGCACCACAGCCCCCGCCACCACATCGAACACAAGATCCACCTTCCGAGCCGCCTCCGCGGCATCGACATCCGGCGGAATCTCCCCCCGCTCCCGCGCCCGAGCCCGCCCCTCCGTCACCAGATCCTTCTGCGGATCGACCACCGCCGCCCGGATGCGCTCCCGCAACGCGTCGTCCCGCGTCGACTCCGCCACCACCGCCATCAGCCCGCTGCGCGCCTCCGGCCGGGCGAGGATCGCGGCGAACTGGAGCACCACGCCCTCGATGTCGGCGGCCAGACTGCCCCGGTCGGGCAGCTCCAGCTCGTGGAACAGCTCCGCCACCGCGTCGAGCACCAGCTCGTTCTTGCCCGCCCAGCGCCGGTAGAGCGTCGTCTTCGCCACCCCGGCCCGCGTGGCGACGTCCCCGAGCGTCAGCTTCGACCAGCCGAGGTCCACCAGCGCCTCCCGCGTCGCGGCCAGGATGGCGGCGTCGGCGGCGGCGCTCCGGGGGCGACCTTTCCGGCAAAGGGGGCTGCGGCTCTGCATGCCCCGACCATAACCGCGCTCCCGCGGAGTGCCGCCCGCCCTGTCGCCGTGAGGCAGATCACCCGGGGCCGCCCCCGGCACGGCACTCGGTGCCATTACGCTACGACTCGTAGCGAAAGCCCGTGACGGACGTACACGGGTGGTGCGCGACGGACGCGGGGTGGGGACCCGGGCGTCCACCGGCACCTTCGGGTGCTCATTTCGGAACGCTTTTCACGCACGCGTGCGGACGGGGGAGGATAGACGCATGCAGCCACGGAACATGTCCATGAGCGGGGTCGTCGACCTCGCCGCGGTGAAGGCGGCCCAGGAGGCCAAGGCGAAGGCGGAGCAGGCGCGCGCCGAATCCGCCCGGACGGGCGGGACGGGGGCCGTGTCGCCCGCCGACCTCGTCATCGACGTCGACGAGGCGGGCTTCGAGCGGGACGTCCTCCAGCGCTCCGCCGAGGTGCCCGTCGTCATCGACTTCTGGGCCGAGTGGTGCCAGCCCTGCAAGCAGCTCAGCCCGGTCCTGGAGCGGCTCGCCGTCGAGTACGCGGGCCGCTTCCTGCTCGCCAAGATCGACGTCGACGCCAACCAGATGCTGATGCAGCAGTTCGGTGTGCAGGGCATCCCGGCCGTGTTCGCCGTCGTCGCCGGGCAGGCCCTGCCGCTCTTCCAGGGGGCCGCGGGCGAGGCCCAGATCCGCCAGACCCTCGACCAGCTGGTGCAGGTCGCCGAGCAGCGCTTCGGCCTGACCGGTCTGACCGTCGACCCGGACGCCGACCCGGGCGAGCGTGTGGAGGCCGAGCCCGAGCCGGCCGGTCCGCACGACGCCCTGCTGGAGGCCGCCGTACAGGCCCTGGACGCCGGGGACTTCGGCGGTGCCGTCCGCGCCTACCAGAACGTGCTGGCCGACGATCCGGGCAACACCGAGGCCGCGCTCGGTCTCGCGCAGGCCGAACTGCTGCACCGGGTGGGCGACATGGACCCGCAGCAGGTGCGCAAGGCAGCCGCGGACAACCCGGCCGACGCGCAGGCGCAGATCGCCGCCGCCGACCTCGACCTGGTCGGCGGACACGTGGAGGACGCCTTCGGGCGGCTCGTCGACACCGTACGCCGCACGGCCGGGGACGACCGGGACGCCGTACGGCTGCGGCTGCTGGAGCTGTTCGAGGTGGTCGGCCCGGACGACCCCCGCGTGAGCGCCGCGCGGCGGGCCCTGGCACGCGCGCTGTTCTGACCCTGACGGGGGCTCAGTGCCCCTGAAACCGGGGTGGCTGGTCTGTCTCCTTGGTTCCCCTGCGGCCGCGCTTTACCAAATCTTGGTAATCGCGGCCGCTGTTACTTGAAGTAAGTCGAGGCCGGGTTTCTGTCGGGTTCTGTCCGTCGATCCATAGTTTTGTTCTGGGCATGATTGCCACCCAGCGTCGCCGGTCGAGACCGCCCGGTCGTCGCGCGGTTATCCGGCCGTTACTAGCGAGTAACGAACCCCCTTGTGCGGGCGGCGAGAATGCACCACGATCGGCCACGCTCGGTCCATTCCCGTACCCCGGCAGCCGGTTGGGTCAACGGGTTTTCCTGGGTCCCCACCGAGCAGGGCCGGCGCCCGTGGCGCCATCCCTTGGACAGGGGGGTCTTCGTCACGACGAAGCCTGTCCAGCAAGGTTGTGCGTGATGCGTGTCAGGCGCGACCAGTGGTTGTCGCTCGGGGGTGATCGCCGGTGATCCGGACGCGGGTACGCGCCTGGACGCAACGGGCGCTCTCCTTCCCGAGGACGTAGCACTTCTCCCATCCCTGCCCGGCTGAGCCGCCGTACCGGAGGCGAGTCAGGGCCAGGAGATGTACGTCCGAGAAGGAGGAAATATGGAGTCCCAGGTGCGTGGCGGGACCAGATGGAAGCGGTTCGCTGTGGTCATGGTGCCCAGCGTCGCCGCCACGGCGTGCATAGGCGTCGCCCTCGCACAGGGTGCGCTCGCCGCGTCGTTCAGCGTGTCGGGCCAGTCGTTCAAGGTCACCGCGGACAAGCTCGTCGGTACGGGCTTCTCGCAGTACGGCGCGATCGACTCGGGCTACACGCTCGACGGCAAGAAGACGGCGCACCCGGTCGCGGTCTCGGCGTTCAAGAACGCCTCGATCACGAACATGTGCCAGTCCGTGGTCACCCCGAACATCCCGCTGCTCGGCTCGGTCAGCCTCACGCTGAAGGCGGGCGGCGGCGGTACCCCGGTCGAGGCCGAGAACCTGTTCATCGACGTCGAGGAACTCGGCGCCGATGCCACGTTCAAGAACATCGACATCGGTGTGGCCGCCAAGGACCTCAACAAGGGTCCCGGCGTCAAGAGCGGCGACACCGCGAACCCGTTCGGGTTCGCCCAGCAGGCCGAGTCGGCCACGCTGACCGACGTGAAGCAGACGGCGTGGGCCACCACCGCCGGAACCTTCAAGCTCAGCGGTCTGAAGATGTCGCTGTCGACGGGCGTCAAGGAGTGCTACTAAGCACCCTCTGACGGGCGGGGGAGCCGGTGGCGCCCCCGCCCGTCCAGTCCGCCCGCTTCGCCGAAGCGCCGGGCCCCTGCCCGGAGTACCACTCACCACCACAGCAACGCCGCACCAGGGAGCTGTTTTCCATGAGCGCCGAGACCTCTGCCGCCCCCGGCCAGTTCGAACGCCGCAGGCAGCAGTTCCGCGCCTGGCGGGGCACAAGGCCGTTCTGGGCAGGCCTGTTCGTCCTCATCAGCGGTTTTCCCATCGCGTACTTCCCCTACGCGAACCTCCAGATCGGCCACCTGACGCTGGCGATGGCGACGACCGCCGGCGCCGGCTCCCTCATCATCGGGGTGCTGCTGGGCGTGCTCGGGATCAGCCTCTGGTTCCAGCGGCACATCCGCGTCTTCGCGGGTGTCGCGGCGATCCTGCTCGGTCTGGTCTCCATCCCGGTGTCGAACCTCGGCGGCTTCCTCATCGGCTTCTTCTTCGCCCTGATCGGCGGAGCGATGGCGATCTCCTGGGCCCCGGGCGAGCCGCCCGCGTCCGGGACGGTGCCGGGTCCCCGCCTCGACACGGGGGACACGCCCACGGCGGCGCCCTACCCGCAGGGCGACGCCCCCGAGGCCGCGCCCACCGAGAACCCGTACCGCACGGGCCCGGCCCTCACCAAGGACGCCGACGGCGCCGCCGAGCCGAACGATCTGTCAGGAACGAGCCCGGCCAACGGGGCGAACGGGAGGCACAGTGCCGGCTGACGAGGTGACCACCGGGAGCGGTGTGGACGCTGCCCGCGTGAGAAC
The DNA here is from genome assembly GCF_044757425.1 of Streptomyces sp. NPDC091281. NCBI lineage: Bacteria > Bacillati > Actinomycetota > Actinomycetes > Kitasatosporales > Streptomycetaceae > Streptomyces > Streptomyces sp. NPDC091281. Next base: position 780,491 of record NZ_JBIVUY010000002.1, read on the forward strand.
CGGGCCCCGCCACGCGGCACCGAAGAAGCCGCTGTTCACCAGGCTCCACATGCCGGCCGGCAAGGCGATAGCCCTGGCGGCCATGCCCACCGCCGTCCTCATGGGCATGGGATTCACGCCTACCCTCGCCAACGCCGAGGACCAGCCGAAGTCGAAGAGCCTCACGATCGACGAGTACAAGGACTGCCTGGACGCCCTCAAGGACGCCGAGCAGACCGACAAGGCCGACGACAAGGCCACCGAGGACGACAAGAAGGACGACAAGGACGAGAGCGCCGAGCCCTCCGCCTCGCCGTCGCCGTCCAACTCCTCGGACCCGGACGACGACTCCGGCGACGGCGCCTCCGACGGCGGCGACGGCGCGGGCGGGGCGACGGGCTCCTCCGGCGGCGGTTCCGGTTCCTCCGGTGGCGACGCGTCGGCCGGATCGGGTTCCACGGGCACGTCGGGTTCGGGTTCGTCGGATTCAGGTTCCGACGACACCGCCCCCGCGCCGTCCGCGCAGGAGCCCTCCGCCGGTGACCCGGCCCCCGCGCCCGCGCCGTCCGCCGAGGACAAGAACCTGCTGGAGACGATCGGCGACGCGATCACCGATCTGTTCGACGGCAAGGACGACGCCGACAAGGACACCGGCACCGGCGCACCGGCCGGACAGCCGTCCGCGTCGCCCTCCCCGTCCGCGTCCGCCGACGCCGGTTCCGGCAAGGACGACGCCGGGAAGGAGACGTCGGACAAGGACACCCCGGACAAGGCGGCCTCCGGCAAGGAGACGTCGGGCAAGGGGACCGCCGCCGAGGACGAGAAGGCCGACTCCACCGACCAGGCCGGGACGTCCGCCGAGGACGACAAGGCCGCGGCCGACGGCGACGACACGGCCGACGAAGGCGCCGAGGACGACCCCTCCGCCTCCGCCTCCCCGAGCCCGAGCCCGTCGGCGAGCGCCTCCACCGACGTGAACGACTGCCCGGTCGCCACCGAGGACGAGAGCGGCGTCGACAACAAGCTGCCGCTCGCGGACGACCCGTGGTACCTCAACGCCAGCTCGCTGCTGCTCAAGGGCGCCGACTACCAGGGCGTCGTCGAGGTGAAGACGGCCAACGGCACCAAGAAGAAGGTGCTCAAGTACGTCATCTCCGACGGCACCGACATCGGCGACCTGCACCAGACCGTCGACGACAAGCAGGAGGGCGTGACCTACCACGTCCAGGCCGGCTCGGGCACGACGTCGACCATCCGCAACGGCGACACGATCATGTACACCCAGAGCATCTCGGGAAACCTGTTCGGGCTGATCCCGGTCACCTTCGACCCGGAGCACCCGCCGCCCCTCAACATCCCGCTGATCTACTTCACCAAGGTGAAGGTGGTGCAGGCCGCGCAGTTCGGCGGCGACCTCCACATACCGGGGATGCGCGTCTACAACACCAAGTAGCCGACGACCGCGCACCCCGTCGGACCCGTTCGGGAGCCGCACAACCACCGAGGGCGCCCCCTGTCACAGGGAGCGCCCTCGGTGTCGTACGTGCCCTCGGCGGGGTCGGGGCCGCCGGGGGACGTCGGTGTCGCAGCGGTCAGTCGGTGCCGCCGTTGCCCAGGTGGTGCACCCGGACCATGTTGGTGGTGCCGGGGACGCCGGGGGGCGAACCGGCCGTGATGATGACGACCTCGCCCGGCGTGAAGCGGTTGAGCTTGAGGATCTCCTGGTCGACCAGGTCGACCATCTCGTCGGTGCTGTTCACGAACGGCACGACGTGCGACTCGACGCCCCAGCTCAGCGCGAGCTGGTTGCGGGTGTTCTCGTCGGTGGTGAACGCGATGATCGGCTGGGCCGCGCGGTAGCGGGACAGACGGCGCGCGGTGTCGCCGGACTGCGTGAACGCCACCAGGCCCCGGCCGCCGAGGAAGTCGGCGATCTCGCACGCGGCGCGGGCGATCGAACCGCCCTGCGTGCGCGGCTTCTTGCCCGGCACCAGCGGCTGGAGGCCCTTGGAGAGCAGCTCCTGCTCGGCCGCGGCGACGATCTTCGACATCGTCTTCACGGTCTCGATCGGGTACGCGCCCACGCTCGACTCGGCGGACAGCATGACCGCGTCGGCGCCGTCCAGGATCGCGTTGGCCACGTCGGAGGCCTCGGCGCGCGTCGGCCGCGAGTTGGTGATCATCGACTCCATCATCTGGGTCGCGACGATCACCGGCTTGGCGTTGCGGCGGCACAGCTCCACCAGGCGCTTCTGCACCATGGGGACCTTCTCCAGCGGATACTCGACGGCCAGGTCACCGCGGGCGACCATCACGCCGTCGAACGCCATCACGACGTCCTCCATGTTCTCCACCGCCTGCGGCTTCTCCACCTTGGCGATGACGGGGACCCGGCGGCCCTCCTCGTCCATCACGCGGTGGACGTCGGCCACGTCCTTGGCGTCCCGGACGAAGGAGAGCGCGACCAGGTCGGCGCCCATGCGCAGCGCGAACCGCAGGTCCTCGACGTCCTTCCCGGACAGCGCGGGCACGTTGACCGCGGCGCCGGGCAGGTTGATGCCCTTGTGGTCGGAGATGACACCGCCCTCGATGACGATCGTCCGCACCCGCGGGCCCTCGACGTCCAGGACCTTCAGCTCGACGTTGCCGTCGTTGATGAGGATCTGGTCGCCGCGCGAGACGTCGCCGGGCAGCCCCTTGTAGGTGGTGCCGCAGATCGTCTTGTCGCCGGGCACGTCCTCGGCGGTGATGGTGAACTCGTCACCGCGCACCAGCTCGACGGGGCCCTCGGCGAAGGTCTCCAGCCGGATCTTGGGGCCCTGGAGGTCGGCGAGCACGCCGATGGCGTTGCCGGTCTCCTTGGCGGCGGCCCGGACCCGGTCGTACCGGCCCTGGTGTTCGGCGTGCGAGCCGTGGCTGAAGTTGAAGCGGGCCACGTTCATGCCGGCCTCGATCAGCGACACGAGCTGCTCGTGGGAGTCGACCGCGGGGCCGAGAGTACAGACGATTTTCGAACGGCGCATGGGGCGATCCTATCGGTTTGTTTCGCTCCGGAATATTCCGTCTGGCGGAAGATACAAATGGGCGGGAACGCGCTCAGTTGCTTTCCTGCTCAGTTTGTCTTTCTCACCAATGCGTAGGTCTGCGTGGCGATCTCCAGTTCCTCGTCCGTCGGGACCACGGCCACCGCCACCCGCGCGCCCGCGGGCGAGATCAGCCGCGCCCCGTCACCCCGTACGGCGTTCAGGTCCGCGTCCACCGCGAGGCCCAGGCTCTCCAGCCCCGCGACGGCCGCCGCGCGCACCGGTGCCGCGTTCTCCCCGACCCCGGCCGTGAACGCCACCGCGTCCACCCGGCCGAGCACCGCGTAATAGGCGCCGATGTACTTCTTGAGGCGGTGAATGTAGATGTCGAAGGCCAGCTTCGCCCGCTCGTCGCCCTCGTCGACGCGCCGCCGGATCTCCCGCATGTCGTTGTCGCCGCACAGGCCGATCAGCCCGCTCCTCTTGTTGAGGAGAGTGTCGATTTCGTCGATGGACATTCCGCCAACGCGCGCCAAATGAAAGATGACGGCCGGATCGAGGTCTCCGGACCGGGTCCCCATGACCAGTCCCTCCAGCGGCGTCAGCCCCATCGAGGTGTCCACGCACCGCCCGCCGCGCACCGCCGAGGCCGACGCCCCGTTGCCCAGGTGCAGCACGATGACGTTCACCTCCTCCGGCGCCCGCCCCAGCAGCCGCGCCGTCGCCCGCGAGACGTACGCGTGCGAGGTGCCGTGGAAGCCGTAGCGGCGCACCCGGTGCGCGTCGGCGACGGCGGTGTCCAGGGCGTAGCGGGCCGCCGCCTCCGGCATCGTCGTGTGGAACGCGGTGTCGAAGACGGCGACCTGCGGCAGGTCCGGGCGCAGCGCCCGCGCGGTGCGGATGCCGGTGAGGTTGGCCGGGTTGTGCAGCGGGGCCACCGGGATCAGCCGCTCGATCTCGGCGAGGACGGCGTCGTCGATCACCGTCGGCTCGGTGAAGCGCTGCCCGCCGTGCACCACCCGGTGCCCGATGGCGGCCAGTTCGGGGGAGTCGAGGCCGAGTCCGTCCCGGCCGAGTTCGTCGGCGACGGCCTTCAGCGCGGCCTCGTGGTCGGGGATGGGGCCGGTGCGCTCGCGGGACGCGGCGGAGGCCCCCGCGCGCAGGGGCGTGTGCTTGAGCCGGGAGCTCTCCTCGCCGATGCGCTCGACGAGGCCCTGCGCGAGCCTGCCGCCGTCGCCCATGTCGAGCAGCTGGTACTTCAGCGACGAGGAGCCGGAGTTGAGGACGAGGACGCGGGTGCCGGTCACGGGGCGGAAGCCTTCTGCTCGGAGGTCGGGGCCGGTTCGGGGGCCGGGGCCGGATCGGTCCGGGCCCGGTCGAGGGTCTGGGCCTGGATCGCGGTGATGGCGACGGTGGTGACGATGTCCTGGACGAGGGCGCCGCGGGACAGGTCGTTGACCGGCTTGCGCAGGCCCTGGAGGACCGGGCCGACCGCGATCGCGCCCGCCGAACGCTGCACGGCCTTGTACGTGTTGTTGCCGGTGTTGAGGTCGGGGAAGATCAACACGCTGGCTTGGCCCGCCACTTCGGAGCCGGGCAGCTTGGTCGCCGCGACCGTCGGCTCCACGGCCGCGTCGTACTGGATCGGCCCCTCGATCCGCAGGTCGGGCCGCCGGGCCCGCACCAGTTCGGTCGCCTCGCGCACCTTGTCGACGTCGGCGCCCGAGCCGGAGGTGCCGGTGGAGTACGACAGCATCGCGATCCGCGGCGCCACCCCGAACTGGGCGGCGGTGGCCGCCGACTGGATGGCGATGTCCGCCAACTGCTCCGCGTCCGGGTCGGGGTTGACCGCGCAGTCGCCGTAGACGAGGACCTTGTCGGCGAGGCACATGAAGAACACCGAGGAGACGATCGACGCGTCCGGCTTGGTCTTGATGATCTCGAACGCGGGCCGGATCGTCGCCGCCGTGGAGTGCACGGACCCCGACACCATGCCGTCGGCCAGGCCCTCCTGGACCATCAGCGTGCCGAAGTAGTTGACGTCCGCGACGACGTCGTGGGCGAGTTCGACGGTGACACCCCGGTGGGCGCGCAGGGCGGCGTACTTCTCGGCGAAGGAGTCCCGCAGCTCGCTGGTGGCCGGGTCGATCAGCTGGACGTCGCCGAGGTCGATGCCGAGGTCGGCGGCCTTCTTGCGGATCGCGTCGACCGGGCCGAGCAGGGTCAGGTCGCACACCCCGCGCCGCAGCAGCACCTCCGCCGCGTGCAGCACCCGCTCCTCGGTGCCCTCGGGCAGGACGACGCGGCGCCGGTCGGAGCGGGCCGTCTCCAGCAGGGTGTGCTCGAACATCATCGGTGTGACCCGGTCGCTGCTCGGCGCGGAGACCCGGCCCAGCAGCGCGGTGGTGTCGACGTGCCGCTCGAAGAGGCCGAGGGCGGTCTCCGCCTTGCGCGGGGTGGCCGCGTTGAGCTTGCCCTCCAGCGAGAACAGCTGCTCGGCGGTGGGGAAGCTGTTGCCCTCGACCGACAGCACCGGGGTGCCCGGCGCGAGGCGGGCGGCGAGCTTGAGCACCTCCGCGCTCGGCACCTCGCCCAGGGTGAGCAGGACGCCCGCGATCGGCGGGGTGCCCGCGCTGTGCGCGGCGAGCGAGCCGACGACCAGGTCCGCGCGGTCGCCCGGCGTCACGACGAGCGCCCCGGGGGTCAGGGCGTGCAGGAAGTTCGGCAGCATCGCGCCGCCGAACACGAAACCGAGGGCGTCGCGGGCGAGGCCCGAGTCGTCGCCGAGCAGGACCTTCGCGCCGAGCGCGTGGCTGACCTGCGCGACCGTCGGCGCGGCGAGCGCCGGGTCGTCGGGCAGGACGTAGCAGGGCACCGGCAGGCGGGACTCCAGCCGGGCGGCGATGGCGTCGCGGTCCTCGGGGGCGACCCGGTTGGTGACCATGGCGAGGACGTCGCAGCCGAGGCCGTCGTAGGCGCGGAAGGCGTTGCGGGTCTCGGCGCGCACCGACTCGGCGGTCTGGCCCCGGCCGCCGACCACCGGGATCACCGACGCGCCGAACTCGTTCGCCAGCCGGGCGTTGAGGGCCAGTTCGTCCGGGAACTGGGTGTCGGCGTAGTCGGTGCCGAGGACGAGGACGACGTCGTAGGCGCGGGCGACGCGGTGGAAGCGGTCGACGAGGGTGGAGACCAGTTCGTCGGTGCCCCGCTCGGCCTGGAGCGTGGACGCCTCGTGGTAGTCGAGGCCGTAGACGGTCGACGGGTCCTGCGCCAGCCGGTAGCGGGCCCGCAGCAGCTCGAAGAGCCGGTCGGGGCCGTCGTGGACGAGGGGGCGGAACACCCCGACCCGGTCCACCTGCCGGGTGAGGAGTTCCATGACCCCCAGTTCCACCACTTGGCGGCCGTCGCCGCGGTCGATCCCGGTCACGTACACGCTGCGCGTCACGCGTGCTCTCCGTCCTGCTGTCGTGCCTGTCGTCGTGCTGCTCTGGTGCCGGCTGCCGTGCCCGCCGCCGGGTCGGTCGCCGTGCCCGCCGCCGTGCCCGCCGTCGGGTCGGCCGTCGCACGGGCGGCCGTGCTCGTTCCCGCTGGTCCGTCCGGGGGCGGGTGCCGCCGTCCGGCCCACAAAAATCGCCCACCGAGGTGAGCAGAACCCTCTTGACAATACCCTTCGCCGGGGATAAGGCGCCTGCCCAACGCGGGTCACCTCCGGGGCATGAAACAATCGCGTTGGCTCACCGGTACCCACAGCGAGCAGGAGACACAGGACGATGCGCATCGGAGTTCTCACCGCAGGCGGCGACTGCCCCGGGCTGAACGCAGTCATCCGCTCGGTCGTGCACCGGGCGGTCGACAACTACGGCGACGAGGTCATCGGCTTCGAGGACGGCTACGCCGGACTCCTCGACGGCCGCTACCGCGTCCTCGACCTGAACGCGGTCAGCGGCATCCTCGCCCGCGGCGGCACCATCCTCGGCTCCTCCCGGCTGGAGCGCGACCGGCTCCGCGAGGCCTGCGAGAACGCCTCCGACATGATCCGCGACTTCGGCATCGACGCGCTGATCCCGATCGGCGGCGAGGGCACCCTGACGGCGGCCCGGATGCTGTCCGACGCGGGTCTGCCGGTCGTCGGCGTCCCGAAGACCATCGATAACGACATCTCCGCCACCGACCGCACCTTCGGCTTCGACACCGCGGTCGGCGTCGCCACCGAGGCGATGGACCGGCTGAAGACCACCGCCGAGTCCCACCAGCGGGTCATGGTCGTCGAGGTCATGGGCCGGCACGCGGGCTGGATCGCCCTGGAGTCCGGCATGGCGGCCGGCGCGCACGGCATCTGCCTGCCCGAGCGCCCCTTCGACCCGGCGGACCTCGTCAAGCTCGTCGAGGAGCGCTTCTCGCGCGGCAAGAAGTTCGCCGTGATCTGCGTCGCCGAGGGCGCCCACCCGCACGAGGGCACCATGGACTACGGCAAGGGCGCCATCGACCAGTTCGGCCACGAGCGCTTCCAGGGCATCGGCACGGCGCTCGCGTACGAGCTGGAGCGGCGGCTCGGCAAGGAGGCCCGCCCGGTCATCCTCGGCCACGTCCAGCGCGGCGGCGTCCCCACCGCCTACGACCGGGTCCTCGCCACCCGCTTCGGCTGGCACGCGGTGGAGGCCGCCCACCAGGGCGTCTTCGGCCGGATGACCGCCCTGCGCGGCACCGACGTCGTCATGGTCCCGCTCGCGGAGGCGGTCACCGAACTGAAGCGGGTGCCGCAGTACCGGATGGACGAGGCGGAGTCGGTCTTCTAGACCGCGTTGCCCCAGGGGCGCGGGTAGCGGCGGCCGGGTGGCCCGGCCGCCGGTGCGTGTCCGTACGTCTCAGGTGCTCGTGGCTGTCAGGCGGCGTGGACCTCGACCGTGCTCCAGAACCGGTCGACGATGCGGTCCAGGAACTGGGTGACGGCCTCGCCCGCGGGACCGCCGGGCCCGCGGCCCCGGTCGGCGGGCGCCTGCTCGCGGAAGTCCTGGTGCAGTTCCTGGAGCGCGGTCGACAGCAGCCGCCGGTCCAGCGGCACGATGTCGGCGATCGGCTGGACGTAGGGCTGCCAGCGGGTGCCCACCGCGTCCCGCAGCAGCGCGTCCAGCTCGCCCTCCCGGCCGGTGAGCGCGATCAGTTCGGGCAACGTCAGGTCCAGGAGCCGGGCGAGCGCGGCGGACTGGCGGCGGTTGCCGTCCCACACGCCCGCGTCCTCCATGCGGACGTACGACAGGAAGTACATGCCGACGCTCCGCGCGATCTCCTCGGGGGCGAGGCCGCGCGCGAGCCGTAACTCCCGCAGTACGTTGCGGCGTCCGGTGAGATCGGCGGGCGCGCACCACAACACGCCCGCGAGCGCGGCGACTTCGGCCTCGGTCGGCAGCCGGTCCCCGCTCTCCCAGGCGGCCACCAGCTCGGGCGAGGCGTAGGGCACGCCGAAGGAGCTGCGCAGGCTGTGCGCGACGTGGTGGGGGGTGAGGCCGAGGCCTTCGCGCAGTCGGCGGGCGATCGCGGCGCCGAAGGACGTACAGGGCTCTGAGCTGGGATGGTTCAGTGGGGGCACGGGCACACGGTAGGGAATTCGATCATCGTTGACTACGGTCCGTTCGGGCAGAGTGGCCCGTGAGGGGGGCGAACCGCGGGTAACTAGGGAAATCCTTAGTCCCGTCGGGGGAGGAGAAGGGGGCCGGGTGCCCTCTTTGGAGTCGGTGGTCTCAAGGCGAGCCGGTGATCTTGCCGATCACCGGGCCGTGGAACGTGCCGCCCCGGAAGTCGACATGGTCCCCGCCGGGGGGCGGCGAGGACCGCGGCGGGGGCGACGGGTCCTGGGTGGGATCGGGCGACGGGTCCGGCGGGGCGGCGGGGGTGCGCGGCCGGTGCTTGCGCAGCAGGGCCACCGCGACCTTCGCCGCCTGACCCGCCGCCAGCTCCTGCGCGCCCGCCGCGTCCCCGGCGGACTTGCGCGCGTCCGCGAGATCGCTGATCCCCCGGATCACCAGCGCGTCCAACTGCCCGCTGAGATGGGCCGCGTGGGACGCGCCCGACCCCTCCATCTCGATCGCGTACGCGTCGTTGTACGTCCGCCGGATGTACTCCCGCAGCGCCGACCGCTCGTCCGCCAGCACCACGTCACCGCAGGCGAGGGGCTTGCGGTGGCCGCGTACGCCGTCCAGTCCGCGCAGTGCCGCGCGCGCCGCCTGCACCAGCCGGTGCGAGCCGTGCCAGCTCTCCGGCCGGGTCAGCAGGCCCTCCGGGGTCTGCTTGCCGCCGTGCACCGCGTACACCTTGGTGCCCACGACGACGTCGCCGATCTCCAGGTCCTCCTTCAGCCCGCCCGCGACCCCCACGAACAGCAGGGCCTCGGGGGCGAGTTCGGTGACGACGCGGGTGGTGAGCGCGGCCGTCGTCAGGGCCCCCTCGCCGAGTTCGGCGAGCGCCACCGTCCACGGGGTGCCGGGCAGCGCGCCCCGCTCCAGTCGGGTGCCGTCCCCCAGGATCAGCTCGTCCTCGGCCCGCACCGCGAGATGGGCGCGTACCGCGTCGTACTCCACGGGGAGGGCGGTGAGGACCACGACGGTGGGAACGGTGCGATTCGTCTCCGGCACCCCCTCAAGGTACCGCCACGCCCGTAAAGTACTGCCATGTCCACCGGGGGAAGGGGCGGGTCGGGTATGGCCGAACAGGACGTCACCGCAGGGCAGTTGATGCTCGCCGAGTACCAGAGCGTGAAGGACGAGCAGAAGGCGCGGATCGGGTTCCGCGACAACCTGCTGTACGTGACCCTGGCCGTGGTCGCCGCCGTCATCGCCGCGGCGGCCCAGGCAAGCCAACCGGAGATGCTGCTCGCGCTGCCGCCGGTGTGCGTGGTGCTCGGCTGGACCTACCTGGTCAACGACGAGAAGATCTCCGCCATCGGCCGGTACGTGCGCGGGGAGTTGGCCCCCCGCCTCGCCGTACTGGCGGGCCAGACCGAGGCGTTCGGCTGGGAGCACTTCCACCGCTCCGACCACCGCCGCTACTCCCGCAAGGCCGCCCAGTGCGCGGTCGACCTCCTGGCCTTCTGCGTCGTCCCCCTGAGCGGCCTCATCGTCTACTGGGCCGCGGGAGACCTCTCGGCGGGCCTCTTGGTGCTCTCCGTGACCGAGGCGGCGGCGGTCGTCGCCCTGGGCGTGGTGGTGGTGCGGTACGCGGTGCCGTTCGGGTGAGGGGCGCCCTGGGGCGCGACGAGTACGTCGATCCGGCCCGCCGTGCCCGGAAGTGGCGCGCAGGCGTTGAGACGTCAATGTTGGTGACGTATTCTTCTATGTACATAACCAACATCGCGCGGGAGGTGCCGCATGTCCGTGACCCAGATCGACATCGATGACGACGCCCTGGAGCGCGCCATGGCCCTGTCCAAGGTCAGGACCAAGAAGGAGGCGGTCAATCTGGCGCTGCACTTCTACGCCGAGCAGCAGGAGCGAGCCGCGCGCATCCGCCGGCACTTCGAGCGCGCGGTCGAGTGGGGTGCGGTCGAGGACGCCGAGCGTCTCCACACGGCGGAGAAGAACAACCGTTGATCTATCTGCTCGACAGGTCCGGCCTGGTGCGGCTGCTCCGCGACCCGGCTCTGCAATCGGCCTACCACGACGCGATCGACGCCGGAGCCGTCGCGTCCTGCTACCCGCAGCGCACAGAGTTTCTCCACAGCGCTCGCAACAGCCGTGAGTACGACGAGATCGTGGAGATGTTCGCGGACCTGTACCCCGACGTTCCGGTGCCGAAGAACGCGGGCCGCTGGATCAGCGCGGTGCAGCACCGGATGGCCCGAGCCGGTGAGCACCGCAGCGCCTCGGCGGTGGACCTTCTCATCGCCGCCACCGCCGCCCACCACGGCCTGGCCGTCCTCCACGACGACGCCGACTACCGCACAGTCGCCCGTCACGCGTCCGACCTGAGTGAGCACCACGTCCGCGACATCGTCTGACGCCGCGGCACCGCCCGACGGCGTCGCGGGAGCGTGACCGACGGTGAGGCGGCCCCCGCCGCCCCGCCCGCCCGCTCTCACCGCACCCCCCTCACCGCACCACCCCCTCACCGCCCCGCCCGCACCCACCGGTACACCAGTTCCGGGCGGCCTACCTGGCCGTAGAGGGGTTTGCGTTCGGCTCGGCCTGCTTCCACCAGGTGTTCGAGGTAGCGGCGGGCCGTGATGCGGGAGATGCCGACCGTCTCGGCGACCCCGGCGGCGGTGAGGCCCTGGTCGGCCGCCTCGCGGACCGCGCCCGTGACGCGCTCCAGGGTGGGTGCGCTGAGGCCCTTGGGGAGCGCGGCGGGGGAGGGGGCCCGCAGAGCGGCGAGGGCGCGGTCCACCTCGTCCTGGCCGCTCGCCTCCCCGGCCGCGCCCCGGAACTCGGCGTACCGCACGAGCCGGTCGCGGAGCGTGGCGAAGGTGAAGGGCTTCAGGACGTACTGGACGACGCCCAGCGAGACCCCTTCCCGCACCACGGTCAGGTCGCGTGCGGACGTCACCGCTATGACGTCCGCGTGGTAGCCCGCCGCGCGCAGCGAACGGGCCAGCTGGAGGCCGTGGCCGTCGGGCAGGTGCAGGTCGAGCAGGAGCAGGTCGACGGGCGTACGGTCCAGCAGCCGCCGCGCCTCCGCCCCGGTGTGCGCCTTGCCCACGGCGACGAAGCCCGGCACCCGGCCCACGTACAGGACGTGCGCGTCGGCGGCGACGGGGTCGTCCTCGACCACCAGCACCCGGATCGGCTCCGTCCCCGGCAGCCCCGTCCCGGCGGTCACGCTCTGCCTCCCGCCGCCGACGCCGACACGGTGCCGACCGTCGTACGCGCCGTCGCCGTACCGGCCGCTGCCCCGGCCGTCGTACCGGCCTTCGCGCGCAGCGGCAGGCGCACCACGAACTCCGCGCCGCCGTCGCCGCCGGACGTCGACTCGACCGTGAGGGTCCCGTCGTGGCGGAGCACGGCCTGCCGGGCCAGGGCCAGGCCGAGGCCCCGGCCGCCCGGCCCGGCGGGCTTGGTCGAGTAGCCGCGTTCGAAGACCTGCTCGGCGTGGGCCGGGTCGACGCCCTCGCCGGTGTCGGTGACCCGCAGCACGAGGTCGCCCTCCTCGGTGGCCGCCGTCACCGTCACCCGCGCCCGCGCGCTGCCCTGGGCCGCGTCCACCGCGTTGTCGATCAGGTTGCCCAGGATCGTCACCAGGTCCCGCGCGGGCAGCGACTGCGGCAGCACCCCGTCGTCCAGCGCGCTCTGCTCCGACACCACCAGCTCCACACCTCGTTCGTTCGCCTGGGCCGTCTTGCCCAGCAGCAGCGCGGCGAGGACGGGCTCGCTCACCGCCGCCACCACCTGGTCGGTCAGCGCCTGCGCCAGCTCCAGCTCGGCGGTGGCGAAGTCGACGGCCTCCTCCGCCCGGCCCAGCTCGATCAGCGACACCACCGTGTGCAGCCGGTTCGCCGCCTCGTGCGCCTGCGAGCGCAGCGCCTGCGTGAAGCCGCGCTCCGAGTCCAACTCGCCCATCAGCGACTGCAGTTCCGTCACGTCACGGAGGGTCGCCACCGAGCCGCGGCGCTCCCCGCCGGAGACGGGGGAGATGTTCACCGCCAGCACCCGGTCCGCCGTCAGGTGCACCTCGTCCACCCGCGGCTCGGAGGAGAGCAGGGCGCCGGTCAGCGGCGCGGGCAGCCCGAGGTCGGCCACCGACCGGCCCACCACCTCCTCCGACACCCCGAGGAGTTCCCGGCCCCCGTCGTTGATGAGCGCGACCCGGAACTGCCCGTCCAGCATCAGCAGCCCCTCGCGCACCGCGTGCAGCGCCGCCTGGTGGTAGTCGTGCATCCGGCTCAGCTCGGCGGCGTTCATGCCGTGCGTGTGCCGCCGCAGCCGTGCGTTGATCACGTACGTGCCGATCGCGCCCAGCGCCAGCGCCCCGGCCGCCACCCCGAACAGCGCGGCCACCTGGTCCTGCACGCGCGCGGTGATCGCCTCGACCTTGATCCCCGCGCTGACCATACCGATGATCCGCCCGTCGTCCTCGACCGGCGTCACCGCCCGCACGGACGGCCCGAGGGTGCCCGTGTAGGTCTCGGTGAACGTCTCGCCCCGCAGGGCGGGCGCGGTGTTGCCCCGGAAGTGCAGCCCGATCTGCTTCTCGTCGGGGTGCGTCCACCGGATGCCCGCCGGATTCATGATCGTCACGAAGTCGACCTCCGTGTCGTGCATGATCAGCAGCGCGTACGGCTGGAGCCGCGCCGTCGGGTCCGGGGTGCCGATGGCCTCCCGCACCGACGGGGAGTCGGCCACCGAGCGGGCCACGGCCGAGGCCTGCCGGCGCGCGGCCTCCTCGGCCTGGCTGCGGTCGTTGACGTACGTGAACAGGGCGTACCCCGTGACCAGCACCGCTATCAGGACCGCCTGCATGGCGAAGAGCTGGCCTGCGAGGCTGCGGGGGGTCGGGACGGGGATGCGCATGGCGTCAGTGTCCCCCCGGCGTCAAGCGTGAACTCAATGAACGGAAGGGTGACCGCGCTCACAGCGGGGGTGGATAGTCCTGGCAATCCCCCACTCCCGGACGTGAGCCGCACGCCGGTGATGCCGACGAAGACGTCAAGGAGGGCAGCCGTGGCCGCCAGCACCACCCCCGATACGGCACCTGCCGCACCCGCGAAGCGGGACCGCACCCACTATCTCTACATCGCGGTGATCATCGCGGTGGCCCTCGGTATCGCCGTGGGGTTGATCGCGCCCGACTTCGCCATCGAGCTGAAGCCGATCGGCACCGGGTTCGTCAACCTGATCAAGATGATGATCTCGCCGATCATCTTCTGCACGATCGTGCTGGGCATCGGCTCGGTCCGCAAGGCCGCCAAGGTCGGTGCCGTCGGCGGTATCGCCCTGGTCTACTTCCTGATCATGTCGCTGGTGGCGCTCGGCATCGGCCTGGTCGTCGGCAACATCCTGGAGCCGGGCACCGGCCTCGCCATCACCGACGCGGTCAAGGAGACCGGTCAGGCGCAGGTGTCGGCGGAGGCCAAGGACACCACCGAGTTCCTGCTGGGGATCATCCCGACCACGATCGTGTCCGCCTTCACCGGCGGCGAGGTCCTCCAGACCCTGCTGGTCGCGCTGCTCGCGGGCTTCGCGCTCCAGGCCATGGGCTCCGCCGGTCAGCCGGTGCTGCGCGGCATCGAGCACATCCAGCGCCTCGTCTTCCGCATCCTCGCCATGGTCATGTGGGCCGCCCCGATCGGTGCCTTCGGCGCCATCGCCGCGGTCACCGGCTCGGCCGGTGTGGACGCCCTGAAGAGCCTCGCGGTCCTGATGCTCGGCTTCTACGTGACCTGCATCCTCTTCGTCTTCGTCGTGCTCGGCGCGATGCTGCGGATCGTCGCGGGCCTCAACGCCTTCAGCCTCTTCAAGTACCTGGGCCGGGAGTTCCTGCTGATCCTGTCCACCTCCTCCTCCGAGTCGGCGCTGCCGCGCCTCATCGCGAAGATGGAGCACCTGGGCGTCAGCAAGCCCGTCGTCGGCATCACCGTCCCGACCGGCTACTCCTTCAACCTCGACGGCACGATGATCTACATGACGATGGCCTCCCTCTACATCGCGGACGCGATGGGGACGCCGATGTCGGTCGGCGAGCAGATCCCGCTGCTGCTCTTCCTGCTGGTCGCCTCGAAGGGCGCCGCCGGTGTCACCGGCGCCGGTCTCGCGACGCTGGCCGGCGGCCTCCAGTCGCACAAGCCCGCCCTGGTGGACGGCATCGGCCTGGTCGTCGGCATCGACCGCTTCATGAGCGAGGCCCGCGCCCTCACCAACTTCGCGGGCAACGCCGTCGCCACGGTGCTCATCGGCACCTGGACCAAGGAGATCGACAAGGAGCGGGTGAACCTGGTCCTCGCCGGTGGTCTGCCCTTCGACGAGAAGACCCTCCTCGACGACGGCCACGGCACCGCCGGAGCAGACGACGCCGACCACGCCGACGGGGACGACGTGCCCGAGCAGCGCGAGGGCGGCGACAAGGAACTCGCCAAGGCCTGACCCACGGGCCACCCTGCCAAGGCCTGACCCACGGGCCACCCTGCCAAGGCCTGATCCACGGGCCACCCCCGGACCGCTCCGGTCCGGGACCCGGGTCCACCGGGGCGGGCTCCGCAGAGCCGCCGTGCCCGCCCCGGTCACCACCGCCCGCTGCCGTCCCGACTCCGGGTGCCCGGCCCCGCCTGAACCGGGGCCGGCCACCCGGCCACCCACCGCCTCCCGAGGCGGCCTCCCGAGACGCCGGGCGGCTGAGCGCTCCCCCGTAGCTCAGCCGCCCGGCTCTCCCCGGCCCTCCCACGGCCCCGCCCGGCCTCCCCCGGACGGGGCCGCCGCGCGTGCGGGAGCCGTCGGGCGCCGGGACCGTACTGTCGGCCGCGGTCCGTCCTCCGGCGCGGCCGGGCCCGACCGGCTTCCCCGCGCCCTCGGTCCCTCGCCGTCCTGCCGGTCCCGTGCGTCTCCGGCGGCGAGGGGTCTCCGGTCGGGGGCCGCCGCCTTGGCCTTCGTCCTGGCCGCCGCCCGCAGACCCACGCCGAGCGGGTCTCGTCCTCGACGCCGCCTCGCCGCCTTCCCCCCGACTCAGCGCAGCCCCGCGCGCCCCTCCGGACGGGGTCACCGTCGCCGTGCGTGCGGGAGCGGTCAGCCGACGCGGATGAGGCTGTCGGCCGCGGTACGTCATCCCGTCGGGGCCGCCTTCGTGACCAGGGCCGTCGCCAGGGCCGCCGGTACTCCCGCCGCGGCCAGGACGGTGACCGCGGCCGACCGGGCCGCCTCGGCGGCCGGGAGCAGTCCGTCGTTCACGGCCTCGACCACGCCGAACAGGATCTGCTCGTGCACGCAGGCGAGGGCCGCCGCGGGCAGCGGGGAGGCGAACGTGCCCCCGTCCAGGCCCTGCCGCAGCAGCCGTACGCTGCTCTCCCGCACCGGCGCCAGCCGCTCCCGGATGCCCTGCACGGTGACGGTCCGCTGGGCGAGCGCGACCAGCAGCCGGTAGCGGTCGGCGACCTCCCAGACCGACAGCACCGACCGGGCCAGCGCCTCCGCCGGGTCCGTCACGCCCGCGCGTCCGGCCGCGTGCGCCTCCGCCAGCGCGGCCACCGCCTCGTCCACGAGCGTGCCGATCAGCGCCTCGCGGCTCGGGAAGTGCCCGTACACCGTCCGGCGGACGACCCCGGCGGCGCGCGCGATCTGGTCCATCGAGGCGTCGGGGTCCCGCAGCAGCTCGGCGAGGGCGATGTCGAGGATGCGGCGTCGGTTGGCGTCGGCGCGACTGCTGTTACCCGTGGTCATGGCGGTCATTGTGCGTCATGGCGGTCATCGGCGTGCCCGTTCCTCCGGTCCCGTGCCCCTGATTTGCACAGGCGTGTGCAACGAGCGTACATTGCACATGGTTGTGCAATTGCCTGTCGCTGTGCGACGGGGCGACGTCAGGCCCCCCGTCCGTCACGAGCGGTCCGGCGGGTCCGGCCCGCGTGTCCGACGCCCCACGATCCGAGAAAGGCGAACCCCGCCATGCGCCTCGTCCTGAACGAACCCGTCGACGGGATGACCGGCCCCTACCGCCGACGCTGGTGGGCGCTGCTCGTCCTCTGCCTCAGCCTGCTGATCATCGTGATGGCCAACACCGCCCTCACCGTCGCCGCGCCCGCCATGACCGAGGACCTCGGCCTGTCCAGCGCCGACCTCCAGTGGGTCATCGACGGCTACACCGTCCCGTACGCGGCGCTGATGCTGCTGCTCGGCGCGATCGGCGACAAGTACAGCCGTCGCGGCGCCCTGATCCTCGGTCTGCTGGTGTTCGGCGGCGGCGCCGTGAGCGGCTACCTCGCCGACAGCTCCACCGCCGTGATCGCCGCCCGCGCCGTGATGGGCACCGGCGCGGCGCTCATCATGCCCGCGACGCTCTCGCTGCTCGCCGCGACCTTCCCGCGCGCCGAGCGCGTCCGCGCGATCACCCTGTGGACGGCGACCGCCGGACTCGCCATCGCCGCCGGACCCCTCGTCGCGGGCGCCCTGCTGGAGCACCACGGCTGGTCCTCCACGTTCCTGATCAACGTGCCCGTCGCCGCCGTCGCGCTGGTCGGCGCCCTGGTCCTGGTCCCGCCGTCGAAGGCCGGTCACCGCAACCGCATCGACTACACCGGCGGTCTGCTGTCGGTCGTCTGGATCGGCGCGCTCGTCTACATGATCATCGAGGGCCCGCGCTTCGGCTGGGGCGTCAAGGCGGTCACGGCCGCCGTCGTCGCGGGGGCCGCGCTGCTCGCCTTCGTGCTGTGGGAGCTGCGCCACCCGCACCCGGTCCTGGACGTCCGCCGCTTCACCGACCGCCGCTTCGCGGGCTCCAACCTCGCGGTCGCCCTCTTCTTCCTGGCCGTCTTCGGCGCCTTCTACTACCTCACCCAGTACCTCCAGTTCGTCCTCGGCCACGACGCCTTCGACACCGGGCTGCGCATGCTGCCGCTCGCCGGGGCCGTCTTCGTCGGCTCCGCGCTGACCGCCTGGCTGACCCCCCGGCTCGGCATGAAGTGGACGGTCACGGCGGGCATGGTCGGCGGCACGGCCGCGCTGGCCCTGCTCACCCAGGTCGACGCCGGGTCCTCGTACGGCGACCTGGTGGCGCCGCTCGTCGTCCTCGGCCTGGCGATCGGGCTCGCCCTGTCGCCCTGCACCGACGCGATCATGGGCGCCTTCCCCGAGTCCGAACTCGGCGTCGGCGGCGCGGTGAACGACACCTCGCTGGAGCTGGGCGGCTCCCTCGGCATCGCCGTCCTGGGCTCGCTGCTGGCCACCTCCTACTCCGGCCACCTCGGTGACGCCGCCGCCGGGACGAAGCTGCCCGCCGACGCGCTCGCCACCGCGCAGGACTCGGTGGGCGCCGGGTACGCCGTCGCCCGCGGTGTCGGGGACCAGGCGCGGCAGCTCGCCGACCACGCCGCGCGGACCGCGGACCCGCAGCAGGCGGCGCAGCTCAAGGCGCAGGCCGCCGAAGTCGCGGACAGCGCACGGCAGATGGCCGACTCGGTCGGCGCCTCGTTCTCGGACGCGGTCGCCCACACCAGCCTCGTCGGCGCGATCGTCCTCGGCGCCGGCACCGTCCTGGTGGCCCTGCTGCTCCCGCGCGGCGGCACCCACCCCGAGCCGGACACCGCCGCCGCACCGGCGGACCCGCAAGGCCGGCAGAGCCAGCGGGATCAGCACCAGGAGCAGGAGCGCCAGGAGCAGGGCGAGCGCGCGTCCGAGGCGTCGGCCGGGAGCCGCTGACCCTCACCCGGACCTCGTGGGGCGGTGACCCGATCACCGCCCCACCGTCACACCCCCGTCACCGCCCCGCCCCCGTCACCGGCACGGCACCCCCGCCGACTCCGCCGCCTCCACCGCGCCCGAGGCACCCAACGCGCCCGTCGTCTCCACCGCCCCCAGCGTCTCCGCGACCGCGCGGGCGAGCCAGCGTCTGCTGTGGCCGAAGCCGAAACCGAGGCGTACGGCGCGGGAGTTGTCCATCGGGTAGGCCCGCCGGAAGGCGAAGGGGGAGACCTCGCCCACCTCCACCTCGCGCAGGACGACCTCGCCGCCGGGCAGGTGCGCCGCGACCGCCTCGCAGAGGTCCTCGGTGGTGAGCGCCTGGTGGGAGGCCGCGTTGAGGGGCCCGGTGAACTCCTGGCCCGCCGCCCAGTACAGGAAGTCGGCGATCTCCTCGACGTGGATGTAGGTCGCCGGGCGGTTCACGCGGGGTACGGCGACCGGCGCGCCCACCCGGACGCGGTCCGCGTAGTGGGTCAGCCGTCCGGTGAAGTCGTCGGCGCCGCCCAGTACATGGGCCACCCGCACCGACGCCCACGGCAGCGCCCCCCGCTCCCCGGCCGCCGCGAACACGGCCTCCGCCTGCCGCTTGCCCTCGCCGTAGTGCGCCTCCCGGAACTCCTCGTCGTCCCAGGGGAGTTCGAGGTCGACGGTGATGTCGCGGGGGTCGACGTCGGTCTCCCGCACCGGTGCGATGGAGTCCTCGTACTCGTAGACCTCGACGGTGGACGTCATCAGGTAGCGGCCGGTGCGCGGGCCGGGCGCGGTCGGGTCGGTGCCGCCGAAGACGCGTACGGCGGTGTCCGCCTGGCGCGGGGTGTAGCAGACCTGGTCGACGACGACGTCGAAGCGGCGGGTGCCGAGGGCGGCGCGCAGCGCCGTCTCGTCGTCGCGGTCGGCGACCAGGTGCCCGGCCCCCGCGGGCGGCGGCGCCGAGCCCCGGTTGAGGACCGTGACCCGGTCCCCGGCCGCCAGCAGCCGGGCGATCAGCCGCTTGCCGAAGTAGCGGTTGCCGCCGATGACCAGTACCTCTCGCGCCTTCTCCATGACCATAATTCTCCTGGCGGGACCGCCGTTCCTGAAGGAGACAACATGGGAGATCCGGCGTACGTGCCGAAAGAACCTCGGCATCTGCGGCCTGCCGCCGACGGAACCTCGGTGGGCTTCGACGCCGTCGACCGGCAGATCCTGGGGCTGCTCCAGACCGACGGCCGGATCAAGCTGAGCGAGCTGGGCCGCCGGGTGCGGCTGAGTCCGGCGGCGGTCACCGAGCGGGTGCGGCGGCTGGAGGCGGCGGGCGTCGTGACGGGTTACGGCGCGCGGGTCGCCCCGGCCCGGCTCGGGTACGGCATCCAGGCGTTCGTCCGGGTCAGTCCGCACGGCGGTCACACGCTGAAGAACCCGCGCACTCTGGAGCTGATCGACCGGCCCGAGATCACCGAGGTGCATCACGTGGTGGGGGAGGACTGCTGGATCCTGCGGGTGGCCGTCCGGGACACGGTGCACCTGGAGGAGGTCCTGGAGCGGCTTTCCGCGCTGGGGCGGACGACGACGTCGATCGTGCTCACCTCGCCGGTGCAGGGCAAGCCGCTGCTGCCGCCCGACTGAGCCCGCGCCACCGGCCGGCGGGGCTGTGCTGACGCGGGGGCTTGCCCTGACGTGGACGTCAACCCGTACGTTCGGTGGCATGCGAATCGGCGAGCTGGCCGCGCGGGCCGGGACCACGACGCGGGCGCTGCGGTACTACGAGGCGCGCGGGCTGCTGCCCGCGCGCCGGGACACCCTGGGCCACCGCGCCTACGACGAGGGCGATCTGCGGCTGCTGCGGCAGATCAGGACGCTGCGGGAGGCGGGTTTCGACCTGGAGGAGACCCGCCCGTTCGTGGAGTGTCTGCGGGCGGGCCATCCCGAGGGGGACACCTGTCCGGCGTCGCTCGCGGTCTACCGGCGCAAGCTGGACGAGCTGGACGCGCTGGTGGCGGAGCTGACGGCGGCGCGGGCGAAGGTCGCCGGGCAGTTGGCGCGGGCGGAGCGGGCGCGGGACGCGCTGGCCGCCGGGGCGGAGGTTCCGGGGGGTCCGCAACCGTTGTGCGAATCGGGAGGAGAGGGCCTGTGACGGGAAAGACGGAGATGTCCCACGTGCCGGACGTGACGGACGGGGATTTCGCGCGGGAGGTGCTGGCCGCGGACCGGCCGGTGCTGGTGGAGTTCACCGCGGACTGGTGTCCGCCGTGCCGTCAGATGGCGCCGGTGCTGACGGCGCTGGCGGCGGAGGAGGGGGAGCGGCTGAAGGTGGTCCAGCTGGACGTGGACCGCAATCCGGAGACGACCCGGCGCTACCGGGTGCTGTCGATGCCGACGTTCGTGGTGTTCAGCGGGGGTGAGCCGGTGCGTTCGATGGTGGGGGCCCGCCCGAAGCGGCGCCTGCTGGAGGAGCTGGCCGACGTCCTCTGACCCACCCGGCGACCCTGACTCCGGCCCACGGAAAAACCCCCGGCAATTGCGCTCGGGGGTTTTCTGTGCGTATATTCGTTGATTCGCGACTTCTTTAGTGATGAGCCGCGTGAAGTGCAACGAGCACAGTATATCCGGGCGGGAGTGGAATTGTCAAACAACGACGCCGGCGCAGAATTCACCGACGGTGAAATGCGCGGTGAACAGGAATTCATCGACGGGGTGTACGCGCGGGTGGACGCCCTGCGCGGGGACACCGAGGCCGCCGTCACCGACGCGCTCGCCCAGGGGAACACCCCGATGCAGGCCCGGCTGGAGCGGGACATCCTGGTCGCCGAGCGGTCCGGGCTGCTCGCCGCGCTGAACGCCGTCGACGGCTCCCTCTGTTTCGGCCGCGTCGACCTCACCTCCGGCGCCAGCCACCACATCGGCCGGGTCGGGCTGCGCCGCGACGACGCCGAGCGCACCCCCGTCCTCGTCGACTGGCGGGCCGCCGTCGCCCGTCCCTTCTACCTGGCCACCGGCCACACCCCGATGGGGCTGCGCCGCCGCCGTCACATCAGCACCGAGGGCCGCCGGGTCACCGCCCTGCACGACGAGTTCCTGGACGTCGGCGACGCCGCCCGCACCGGCCACGAGGACCCGTCCGGCGACGCGGTCCTGCTCGCCGCGCTGACCTCCGCCCGCACGGGCCGGATGAACGACATCGTGCAGACCATCCAGGCCGAGCAGGACGAGATCATCCGCGCCCCGCACCGGGGTGTCCTGGTCGTCGAGGGCGGCCCCGGCACCGGCAAGACGGCCGTCGCCCTGCACCGCGCCGCCTACCTCCTCTACGAGCACCGCGAACTCCTCGCCAAGCGGGCCGTCCTGATCGTCGGCCCCAACCCGGCCTTCCTCGGCTACATCGGCGAGGTGCTGCCCGCGCTGGGCGAGACCGGCGTCCTGCTCGCCACGGTCGGCGAGCTGTACCCGGGCGTCCGGGCCACGGCCGCCGACTCCCCCGAGGCCGCCGCCGTGAAGGGCGACGCCGCCATGGCCGACGCCCTCGCCGCCGCCGTACGGGCCCGGCAGGCACTGCCCGACCCGGTGCTCGCGATCGGCCACGACCGTGAGGTCCTGCTGCTGGACGAGGGTCTCGTCGCCGTCGCGCGGGAGCGCACCCGCGCCGCGAACCTCCCGCACAACGCGGCCCGCGAGCACTTCGAGGGCCACCTGCTCAACACCCTCACCGAGCTGTACGCCGAACGCATCGGCACCGACCCCTACGACGGGTCGAGCCTGCTCGACCCCAGCGACCTCACCCAGATCCGCGACGAACTCGCCGAGAACCCCGACGTGTGGGCCGCCATCGACCAGCTGTGGCCGGTCCTCACCCCGCGCCAGGTCGTCGCCGCCTTCCTCGCCGCCCCCGAGGCGCACCTCCCGGCCGGGGCCGCCGCCGCGGTACGCCGCCCGGTGACCCGCGCCTGGACGCCCGCCGACATCCCCCTCCTCGACGAGGCCGCGGAACTCCTCGGCGAGGACGACCGCGCGGCCCGCGACCGCGCCGACCGCGAACGGGCCCGCCAGGTCGCCTACGCGCAGGGCGTCCTCGACGTGTCCTACGCCTCCCGCACCTACGAGTTCGACGACAAGGACGACGAGGACAGCGAGGTCCTCTCCGCGCACGACATCATCGACGCGGAACGTTTCGCCGAACGCCAGGAGGAGGACGACCACCGCAGCGCCGCCGAACGCGCCGCCGCCGACCGCACCTGGGCGTTCGGGCACATCGTCGTGGACGAGGCGCAGGAGCTGTCCCCGATGGCGTGGCGCCTGCTGATGCGCCGCTCACCCACCCGTTCCATGACCCTGGTCGGCGACCCCGCGCAGACCGCGGAGGCGGCCGGGGTCGGCTCCTGGTCGGACATCCTCGGCCCGTACGTGGGCGACCGGTACGCGCACACCCGCCTCGGCGTGAACTACCGCACCCCCGCCGAGATCATGGACGTGGCGGCGGCCGTGGTCCGCGCCGCCGACCCCGCCTTCGTCCCGCCGCGTTCGGTCCGCGCCACCGGCGTCCGCCCCTGGGCCCACGCCACCGACGACCTCCCGCGCGCGGTCGCGGAAGCCGTCACCGCTCTCCGCCCCGCCGAGGGCCGCCTCGGCGTCATCGCCCCCCGCGACCTGCACCACCGCCTCGCCGCGTCCCTCGACGACGTGGAGGCCACGGACCTCCCCGACCTCACCCACCCGGTCGTCCTCCTCGACGCCCGCCAGGCGAAGGGCCTGGAATTCGACGCGGTCGTCGTGGTCGAACCGACCCGCCTGTCGACGGCGGACCTCTACGTGGCCCTGACGAGGGCGACGCAACGCCTGGGCGTGGTGCACACGGAACCCCTGCCCACTTCCCTGTCCGCGCTGGACCCCTATAGCCCGTCCGGCGATTGAGGACGAGGCCCGTTCAGGGCCGAAAGGGGGGTCTGGGGGCACAGCCCCCAGGTTCGGGACGGGAAGGGGCGGCGGGGGCGATCAAGCCGGCCGCAACCACACCGTGGACAAGGGCGGCAAAGTGACCCGCACACTGGCCGGCAGCCCGTGCCACCCCACCGGCTCCGGCTTCACCGCCGCCCCGTCCGCCCCGGACACCCCACTCCCCCCGTACCGCCCGAGGTCGGTGTTCAGCACCTCCTGCCAGGCGGGCACCTCCTCCGGCACCCCCACCCGGTAGTCCTCCCGCACGACGGGCGAGAAGTGCGACACCGCCAGCAGCGGCACCCCCTCCGCGTCGTACCGCAGGAACGCCACCACGTTGTCGTCGGCGGCGTCCCCCACCACCCACCGGAACCCGTCGGGCGTGACGTCCCGCTCCCAGAGCGCGGGCGTCGCCCCGTACACGGCGTTGAGGTCCCGCACGAGATCGCGCACGCCCCGGTGGTCGGCCTCGGCGCCGTAGGCGGGGTCGAGGAGCCACCAGTCGGGGCCGTGCGCCTCGGACCATTCGGCGCCCTGGGCGAACTCCTGGCCCATGAAGAGGAGTTGCTTGCCGGGGTGGGCCCACATGAAGGCGAGGTAGGCGCGCAGGTTGGCGCGCTGCTGCCACCAGTCGCCGGGCATCTTCGACACCAGCGACCCCTTGCCGTGCACGACCTCGTCGTGGGAGATCGGCAGGACGTAGTTCTCGCTGTACGCGTACACCATGGAGAAGGTCAGCTCGCCGTGGTGGTGGGCGCGGTGCACCGACTCGTGGCTCATGTACTGGAGCGAGTCGTGCATCCAGCCCATGTTCCACTTCAGCCCGAACCCGAGGCCGCCGAACCCGCTCGGCCCCTGGTGGTGGGTGGCGCGGGTGACCCCGTCCCAGGCGGTGGACTCCTCGGCGACGGTGACGACGCCGGGGCAGCGCCGGTAGACGGTGGCGTTCATCTCCTGGAGGAAGGCGACCGCGTCCAGGTTCTCCCGCCCGCCGTGCTCGTTGGGCGTCCACTGGCCCGCCTCGCGCGAGTAGTCGAGGTAGAGCATCGAGGCGACGGCGTCGACCCGCAGCCCGTCGATGTGGAACTCCTCGCACCAGTACACCGCGTTGGCGACGAGGAAGTTGCGCACCTCGCGCCGCCCGAAGTCGAACTCCAGCGTCCCCCAGTCGGGGTGGGCGGCCCGCAGCGGGTCGGAGTGCTCGTACAGGGGCCGCCCGTCGAACTCGGCGAGGGCCCAGTCGTCGCGCGGGAAGTGCGCGGGCACCCAGTCCATGAGGACGCCTATCCCGGCCCGGTGCAGCGCGTCGACCAGGAACTTGAAGTCGTCGGGGGTGCCGAGCCGCGCGGTCGGCGCGTAGAACCCGGTGACCTGGTAGCCCCACGAGCCGCCGAACGGGTGCTCCGCGACCGGCATCAGCTCGACATGGGTGAACCCGAGGTCGGTGACGTAGGCGGGCAACTGCTCGGCGAGCTGACGGTACGTCAGGCCGGGTCGCCAGGACGGCAGGTGGACCTCGTACACGGAGAACGGCGCCTCGTGCACCGGGCGTTCGGCGCGGCGCGCCAGCCACTCCGCGTCGTCCCACACGTGGTGGGAGGCCGTCACGATCGACGAGGTGGCGGGGGGCACCTCGGTGCGCCGGGCCAGCGGGTCGGCGCGCTGGGTGCGCGATCCGTCGGGCCGGGTGATGTCGAACTTGTACAGCTCGCCCTCCCCGACGCCCGGCACGAACAGCTCCCACACCCCGGACGAGCCGAGCGACCGCATCGGATGGCCGGTGCCGTCCCAGAAGTTGAAGGGGCCGACCACCCGCACGGCGCGCGCGTTGGGCGCCCACACCGAGAACCCGGTCCCGGCGACGCCCTGGTGGACGACCGGGTGGGCACCGAGCACCTTCCACAGCTCCTCGTGCCGCCCCTCCCCGATCAGGTGCAGGTCCAGCTCGCCCAGTGTGGGCAGGAAACGGTACGGGTCCTCGGTCTCGACGACCGTCCCCTCGTACGCCACGCTCAGCCGGTAGGCCGGGACCTCGGGCAGGGGCAGCAGCCCGGAGAAGAACCCGTCGCCGTCCGCGTGGAGTTCGGCCCGCAGCTCACCCGTGACGACGGTGACGGCCAGCGCGTACGGCCGGAAGACGCGCACCGCGACGCCGCCGGACACCGGGTGGGCGCCGAGCACGGCGTGCGGTTCGTGGTGCGTGCCGTGCAGCAGCCGCTCGCGGTCCCCGGCGTCCAGCGCGGGCGAGAGCACCACCTCGGCGGGCCCGCCGCCCGGCTCCCGAGGCGCCGCCTCCACGACGGCCTCCACCACCGACGGCTCCACCACCGACGGCTCCACCACCGACGGCTCCGCCGCGCGCGGCGGCTCACCGACGGCCCCGGCGGACTTCTTCCCCGCGCTCCTCCCCGCCGCGTTCTTCCCGGTCGCGTTCTTGGCCGAGGCGTTCTTGGCGGAGGACTTCTTGGTCACGGCCTTCTTCGCCGCGGCTTTCCGGTCCGCGGCTTTCCGGCCCGTGGCCTTCTTGTCCGTGGCCTTCCCCGCCGCGGCCTTCTTGCCGGCCTGCGTCGGGTCCTCGGGCTCAAAACCGTGGGTCGGGGAACCGGGAGTCACGGGCGGACCCTCCTCAGATCTGGTCGGACGCGGCGAGCCGCCGGACGGCGGACAGCGGTACGGAGAGCCATTCGGGCCGGTGCCGGGCCTCGTAGACGACCTCGTAGACCGCCTTGTCGGTCTCGTAGGCCCGCAGCAGCACCGGATCGGTGCGCGGGTCGGTGCCGGAGACCTCACCGTAGCCCGCGCAGTAGGCGGCCCGGCAGGTCTCGGCCCACCCCGGTACGGGCGGGACGGCCGAGTGGGCCGCGTAGTCGAAGGAGCGCAGCATGCCCGCCACGTCCCGCACCACCGGCTGCGGCATCCGGCGCTCGGCCAGCGGCCGGGCCGGTTCGCCCTCGAAGTCGATGAGCGCCCAGTCACCGGACGGCGCCCGCAGCACCTGCCCGAGGTGCAGGTCACCATGGACGCGCTGGGCGGTCCAGACGCGCCCCTCGGCCGCGAGGTCGGCCAGCGCGGTGAAGGCGGTGCGCAGCGCGGGCGCGTACGGCCGCAGCGCGGGCACCGCCTGGGCGGCCGCGTCGAGCCGCTGGACCATGCCGTCCACCAGCGGCACGAGCTGCGCCTGCCCCAGGGTCGCGGTGGGCAGGGCGCGGGCCAGCGAGGTGTGCACCTCGGCGGTGGCCCGGCCGAGGGCGCGCGCCTCGGCGGCGAAGTCCTCGCCCTTGGCCAGCTCGCGCAGCGCCAGCTCCCAGCCGTCGGTCGCGCCCTGCAGGAAGGGCTGGAGCACCCCGAGCACGTACGGCTCCTCGCCCCCCGCCGCGGCGGCGCCGTCGCCGGGGTCGCCGTCCAGGTCGGCGGTGAGCCAGGCGGTCGGTGCCGGGACCCGGGCGCAGCCCGCGCGGGCCAGCGCCAGCGGCAGTTCGAGGTCGGGGTTGATCCCGGGCACGACCCGGCGCAGCAGCTTGAGGATGAACGTATCTCCGAAGACGACCGACGAGTTGGACTGCTCGGCGGTCAGCCGGCGCGGCACCAGGCCGGGCCGGATCTCCTGGGCGTGGTCCCGGTCGAAGCGCAGCACGCCGATGCGGGCCTCGGTGCGCAGCGCCTCCAGCAGCACCTCGGCGGGCCGGGTGTCGTCGAGGGCGTCGTAGACGGTGTGTCCGGCGAGGGGGCCGTCCGGTACGCGGCCGATCAGCGCGGGCGCCAGCCGGGGCGGCAGCGCCTCGCGGACACCGACCAGGAGCTGGTAGCAGTCGCCGGGGTCGGCGCCCTGGTGGGCGCGGACCAGCAGGTGGTAGAGGCCGAGCCGGGAGCCGACGGGGAGCAGTTCGGTGCCCGCGACCAGCGAGAAGCCGGTGACGGGGCTGCCCTTCCCGGCGAACCAGCGCTGCCGGGGCAGCCACTCCCGCAGCAGCGGGGTCAGCGACGCGAGCAGGCCGGGGCTCGTCTTTCCGGACCGTATGACCGTGTCCGCCATGGCGGTACGTCCTTTCCCCGGGGGGTTCGGGGCGGGGTGTTACTCATGCGTGCCCGGGACCGGGCGGGGGAAACGCCCCGCCCGGTCCCCGGACTCAGGCGGCTTCCCTGCGGAGCCGGAACCAGTAGAAGCCGTGGCCCGCGAGGGTGAGCAGGTACGGCAGCTCGCCCACGGCCGGGAACCGCACCCCGCCGAACAGCTCCACCGGGTGCCGTCCGCCGAAGCGGCTGAGGTCCAGCTCGGTGGGTTGCGCGAACCGGGAGAAGTTGTGCACGCACAGGACGAGGTCGTCCTCGTACTCGCGCAGGAACGCGAGGACGGCCGGGTTGGACGACGGCAGCTCGGTGTAGGTGCCGAGGCCGAAGGCGGGGTTCTGCTTGCGGATCTCGATCATGCGGCGGGTCCAGTGCAGCAGCGAGGACGGCGACGCCATCGACGCCTCCACGTTGGTGACCTGGTAGCCGTGGACCGGGTCCATGATGGTCGGCAGGTAGAGCCGCCCGGGGTCGCAGGAGGAAAAACCCGCGTTACGGTCCGGTGTCCACTGCATCGGCGTGCGGACCGCGTCGCGGTCGCCGAGCCAGATGTTGTCGCCCATGCCGATCTCGTCGCCGTAGTAGAGGATCGGCGAGCCGGGGAGGGAGAGCAGGAGGGCGGTGAAGAGTTCGATCTGGTTGCGGTCGTTGTCGAGGAGGGGGGCGAGGCGGCGCCGGATGCCGATGTTGGCGCGCATCCGCGGGTCCTTGGCGTACTCCGCGTACATGTAGTCGCGCTCTTCGTCGGTGACCATTTCGAGGGTCAGCTCGTCGTGGTTGCGCAGGAAGATCCCCCACTGGCAGCCCGACGGGATGGCCGGGGTCTTGGCGAGGATCTCCGACACCGGGTATCGCGACTCACGGCGCACGGCCATGAAGATGCGCGGCATGACGGGGAAGTGGAACGCCATGTGGCATTCGTCGCCGCCCGAGGCGTAGTCGCCGAAGTAGTCGACGACGTCCTCCGGCCACTGGTTCGCCTCGGCCAGGACCACCGTGTCCGGGTAGTGCGTGTCGACTTCCTTCCGCACCCGCTTGAGGAACCCGTGGGTTGCAGGAAGGTTTTCGCAGTTCGTTCCCTCCTCGGCGAAGAGATAGGGCACGGCGTCGAGACGGAACCCGTCGATGCCCAGGTCCAGCCAGAACCGCAGGGCCGAGATCATCTCCTCCTGGACGGCCGGGTTCTCGTAGTTGAGGTCGGGCTGGTGGGAGAAGAACCGGTGGAAGAAGTACTGCTTGCGGACCGGGTCGAAGGTCCAGTTGGAGACTTCGGTGTCGACGAAGATGATGCGGGCGTCGGGGTACTTCTTGTCGTCGTCGGCCCACATGTAGTAGTCGCCGTACGGCCCGTCGGGGTTCGCGCGGGACTCCTGGAACCACGGGTGCTGGTCGCTGGTGTGGTTCATGACGATGTCGATGATGACGCGCATGCCGCGCTGGTGGGCGGCGTCGACGAACTCCACGAAGTCGGCCAGGTCCCCGAACTCGGGGAGGACGGCCGTGTAGTCGGAGACGTCGTAGCCGCCGTCCTTGAGGGGCGACTGGAAGAAGGGGGGGAGCCAGAGGCAGTCGACGCCGAGCCACTGGAGGTAGTCGAGTTTCGCTGTGAGGCCCTTGAGGTCGCCGACCCCGTCGCCGTTGCTGTCCTGGAAGGAGCGGACGAGGACCTCGTAGAAGACGGCTCGTTTGAACCACTCGGGGTCGCGGTCCTTGGCCGGGGTGTCCTCGAAGGTGTCCTGAACGGGCTCGTTGACGATCATCGTGTGGGTGACCCTCCGGTCTGCGGGTGGGACGGTCGCAGGACGGTGAGCACGTGCGCGGGCCGGATGCCCGGTTCGAGGCGCACGTAGTTGGCCCTGCCCCAGTGGTAGGTCTCGCCGGTCAGCTCGTCGCGGACCAGCACGGACTCGTGCCAGTCGAGGCCGAGTTGTGGCATGTTCAACGAGACCGTGGCCTCCTGGGTGTGGTGGGGGTCGAGGTTGGCGACCACCAGAACCGTGTTCGAACCGCTTCGCTTCGAGTAGACGATCACCGCTTCCTGGTCGGCGTCATGGAAGTGCAGCCCGCGCAGTCTCCGCAGGGCCGGGTTGTCCCGCCGGATGTGGTTGAGGCGGGTGATGAGGGGGGCGAGGGTGGTGCCTTCGCGGGCGGCGGTGTCCCAGTCGCGGGGGCGGAGCTGGTATTTCTCGGAGTCGAGGTATTCCTCGCTGCCGGGTTTCGCGGGGGTGTTCTCGCAGAGTTCGTAGCCGCTGTAGAGGCCCCAGGAGGGGGAGAGGGTGGCGGCGAGGACGGCGCGGACCTCGAAGGCGGGGCGCCCGCCGTGCTGGAGGTAGGCGTGGAGGATGTCGGGGGTGTTGGGGAAGAAGTTGGGCCGCATGTAGGCGGCCGCCTCCCCGGTCAGCTCGGTGAGGTACTCGGTGAGTTCCTGTTTGGTGGTGCGCCAGGTGAAGTAGGTGTAGGACTGCTGGAAGCCGGTCTGGGCGAGGGTGTGCATCATCGCGGGCCGGGTGAAGGCCTCGGCGAGGAAGATGACGTCGGGGTCGGTGCGGTTGATGTCGGCGATGACGCGTTCCCAGAACACGACGGGTTTGGTGTGGGGGTTGTCGACGCGGAAGATCCGCACGCCGTGGCCCATCCAGTGCCGCAGGACCCGCACGGTCTCCTTGACGAGGCCGTTCATGTCGGCGTCGAAGGCGATGGGGTAGATGTCCTGGTACTTCTTGGGCGGGTTCTCGGCGTAGGCGATGGTGCCGTCGGGCCGGTGGTTAAACCACTCGGGGTGTTTGTGGACCCAGGGGTGGTCGGGGGAGCACTGCAGGGCGAAGTCGAGGGCGATCTCCAGGCCGTGGGAGGCGGCCTCGCGCACGAACCAGGCGAAGTCGTCGAGGGTGCCGAGGCCGGGGTGGACGGCGTCGTGGCCGCCTTCGGGGGAGCCGATCGCCCAGGGCACGCCGACGTCGTCGGGGCCGGGGGTGAGGGTGTTGTTGCGGCCCTTGCGGAACGTCGTCCCGATCGGGTGGATCGGCGGGAGGTAGACCACGTCGAACCCCATCGCCGCGATCTCCGGCAGACGGCGCGCCGCGGTGCGGAACGTGCCGTGCGGCTGCTCGGGGGTGCCCTCCGAGCGGGGGAAGAACTCGTACCACGAACCGAACAACGCCCGCTCCCGCTCCACCTGGAGCGGCAGGGGCTCGGAGCGGCTGACCGGGTCGCGCAGCGGATGCCGGGCGAGGACGGCCTCCACGGCGGGCGTCAGCGCCGCCGCGAGCCGCGCCGCGGCCGGGCGGGTCTCGTCGCGCAGCGCGTCGACCGCGTCCGTCAGGACGGCCTGGGCTGCCGCGTCCGCCGCGCCGAGACCGGCGGCGGCCCGCTCGTACAGCCGGGCGCCCTCCTCCAGGACCAGCTCGGTGTCCATCCCCGCCGGGATCTTGATCTTCGCGTGGTGCCGCCAGGTGCCGACCGGGTCGCCCCAGGCCTCCACCGTGTACGTCCAGCGGCCCGGCCGGTCCGGGGTGACGTCGGCGCCCCAGCGGTCCGTGCCGGGGGCCAGCTCGCGCATCGGCGTCCACGGGCCGGGACGGCCGTCGGGGCCGTGCAGGACCACGTTGGCGGCGACCGCGTCGTGGCCCTCGCGGAAGACGGTGGCCGAGACCTCGAACGTCTCACCGGCCACCGCCTTGGCGGGCCGCCGCCCGCGCAGCACGACCGGCCGGACGTCCAGGACGGGTATCCGCCCCACGGCGGTCGCGTCCGCCCCGGAGGACGGCTCGGGCGCCCCCGCGGCCTCCGGCGACGCGGGGGACTCCGCGGCCTGCCCGGTCTCCGGGGTCTCCGGGGCCGGTGGTCCCGCGTCGGGGGAGCGCACGGCGGGTGCCGTCGTGCGCGGGGGTGTCGGGGGTGCTGACGAGTGGTGCGTGGCGGGCATGACCGCTCCTGTCCGCATCAACGAGGGTGGGCGGATGGCTGTGGGGAGGTGGGTCCTGCGGAGGGTCCGGCGGGGTGGGACCGGCGGACCGCGGGTGACCGGCCGGGGCGCCGCGTCGCGCTCGGGCCGTAGGCCGTGCCGGGGTCGTGCTTCGGGTCGTACGCGCTTCTGTACCGGAGGAGCCTTCCCACCCTATTCGGGTGAGCAATCCGGGGCCTTGTTAACTACTCGCCCGAATGTCGCCGGACACGCACGGCCACGGGCGCCAGGTTCGGGACAGGGTCCGTGACCGCCCGATCGGCACCCCGGAACCCGCAGGAGCCTGTCCGGCGAACCGGGTCCGAGGCCGGACAATCGCCCGTACGAGGCCCCGTCGACCAGTGCTTTCTCCGCCTGGGCGGGGGTGGCGCGGGGATGCGCTCCCAGGTGCGGGGCCGCCGCGCCCGTCGCGTGCGGGGCCGCCGCCGACATCCTGGAAATTGTCGACTTCCCGGTGTCGGAGGGGTGCGCCGCCGAGGTGACGGGGACGCCGGGCCTGCCGGTGACCCGGTCGATGCCCGCGACGACCCGGCCGGTGGAGCCCCGGCCCCACCCGCCCCACCCGCACTCCCGCACCCGCCCCGCCCCACCGGACCCACCCGCACTCCCGCACCCGTCCCGCCCCACCGCACCCCCGGCTCTCCCCCCGCCCCGCCCGGCCGCCCGCGTGGGGAAGCTCGCCCCACCCAACACTCCGAGCCTCCAGCAAGCCCCCCGCCGCCGCCGGTACCGTCGTCAGAGACGTCGGTGCACAGTGCTGTGCGCCACTCCTTACGTACGCCGAGGTGGAATGTGAAGGCGATCCGTCGATTCACTGTCCGACCCCTTCTCCCCGAACCCCTCCGGCCGCTCAGCGACCTGGCGCGCAATCTGCGCTGGTCGTGGCACACGGAAACCCGTGACCTGTTCCGGTCCGTCGACCCCGGCCGCTGGACCGTCGCGGGCGGCGACCCGGTACGGCTGCTGGGCGGCGCGTCCGCCGACCGGCTGGACGAGCTGGCCGCGGACGAGGGCTTCCTGCGCCGGCTGGCCGCCGCCTCCGACGACCTGCACGCCTACGTGACCGGCGACCGCTGGTACCAGCGGCAGTCCGCCGGGCTGCCCGCCGCCGTCGCCTACTTCTCCCCGGAGTTCGGCATCACGGCCGCCCTGCCCCAGTACTCCGGCGGTCTCGGCATCCTCGCCGGTGACCACCTCAAGGCCGCCAGCGACCTGGGCGTCCCCCTGATCGGGGTCGGCCTGCTCTACCGGCACGGCTACTTCCGCCAGACCCTCTCCCGCGACGGCTGGCAGCAGGAGCACTACCCCGTCCTCGACCCCAACGAGCTGCCGGTCACCCAGCTCAACGAGGAGGACGGCACCCCCGCCCACGTCTCCCTCGCCCTCCCCGGCGGCCGCCGCCTGCACGCCCGGATCTGGCTCGCCCAGGTCGGCCGGGTCCCGCTGCTGCTGCTCGACTCCGACGTCGAGGAGAACGACCTCGGCGAGCGCGGCGTCACCGACCGCCTCTACGGCGGCGGCAGCGAGCACCGCCTCCTCCAGGAGATGCTGCTCGGCATAGGAGGTGTCCGGGCGGTCCGCACCTACTGCCGCCTCACCGGGCACGCCCCGCCCGAGGTGTTCCACACCAACGAGGGGCACGCCGGGTTCCTCGGCCTGGAGCGGATCGCCGAGCTGGGCGACGCGGGACTCGGCTTCGACGCCGCGCTGGAGGCGGTCCGCGCGGGCACCGTCTTCACCACCCACACCCCCGTCCCCGCGGGCATCGACCGCTTCGACCGCGACCTCGTCGCCCGCCACTTCGGGCCCGACGCCGAACTGCCCCGCATGGACGTCGGCCGCGTCCTCGACCTCGGCCGCGAGACCTACCCCGGCGGCGAGCCCAGCCTCTTCAACATGGCCGTGATGGGCCTGCGCCTGGCCCAGCGCGCCAACGGCGTGTCCCTGCTGCACGGCCAGGTCAGCCGGGAGATGTTCGCCGGGCTCTGGCCGGGCTTCGACGCCGAGGAGGTGCCGATCACCTCCGTCACCAACGGCGTGCACGCCCCGACCTGGGTCGCGCCCGAGGTGCTGGCCCTCGGCGCCCGCGCCGCCGGCACCGAACGCGCCGACGACGCGCTGAGCGTCGGCGGCTCCGAGCGCTGGGACTCGGTCTCCGGCATCTCCGACCAGGAGGTGTGGGACCTGCGGCGCGTCCTGCGCGAGCAGCTCGTGCAGGAGGTCCGCGACCGGCTGCGCGCCTCCTGGCGGCAGCGCGGCGCGGGCACGGCCGAGCTGGGCTGGATCGACGGCGTCCTCGACCCCGACGTCCTCACCATCGGCTTCGCCCGCCGCGTCCCGTCGTACAAGCGGCTGACGCTGATGCTCCAGGACCCGGAGCGGCTGACCCGGCTGCTGCTGGACCCGGAGCGGCCCGTGCAGATCGTCGTCGCCGGGAAGGCGCACCCGGCGGACGACGGCGGCAAACGCCTCGTGCAGGAGCTGGTCCGGTTCGCCGACGACCCGCGGGTGCGCCACCGCATCGTGTTCCTGCCCGACTACGGCATGGCCATGGCGCAGAAGCTGTACCCCGGCTGCGACATCTGGCTGAACAACCCGCTGCGCCCGCTGGAGGCGTGCGGCACCTCCGGGATGAAGGCCGCCCTCAACGGCTGCCTCAACCTGTCGGTGCTGGACGGCTGGTGGGACGAGTGGTTCCAGCCCGACTTCGGCTGGGCGATCCCCACCGCCGACGGCGCCGGGACCGACCCCGACCGCCGGGACGCCATCGAGGCGGCGGCCCTCTACGACCTGCTCGAACAGCGCGTCACCCCGCGCTTCTACGAGCGCGGCCCGAGCGCCCTGCCCGACCGCTGGATCGAGATGGTCCGCCAGACCCTCACCCTGCTCGGCCCGAAGGTGCTGGCTGGCCGCATGGTCCGCGAGTACGTGGAACGCCTCTACGCCCCCGCCGCCGAGGCCCACCGCGCCCTCGGTCCGGACGCGGCCCGCGACCTCGCGGCCTGGAAGGCGAAGGTGCGGACCGCCTGGCACGGCGTCGGCGTCGACCACGTGGAGACCGCGGCGACCGCGCTCACCCCGGCCGCCCCGACCGCCGAACTCGGCACCACGCTGGCCCTGCGGGTCCGGCTGCGCCTGGGCGACCTGGGCCCCGACGACGTCGAGGTGCAGGCGGTGTCGGGCCGGGTCGACGAGGAGGACCGCATCACGGACGCCTCCGCGGTCCCGCTGAAACCGGCGGGCGGCCCCGACCTGGAGGGCCGCTGGGTGTACGAGGGCCCGCTCTCCCTGGACCGCACCGGCCCCTACGGCTACACGGTCCGGGTCCTGCCCGCGCACCCGCTGCTCGCGTCGGCAGCCGAACTCGGCCTGGTCGCGGGCCCGTCGGAGGAACTCCTGGAGGGCGCGGGCGTCCTGATGCGCTGACCCCGCCCCCCTCGGCCGAGGGGAGCCGGGGAACGTGACGACGGCGGCTGCCGGGAAGGGCGTACGGGCTACTGCTCGTCGCCCCCCGACAGCCGCCGGAGTATCACCCCGCAGCGGCGGGCGTACGCCTGCTGGAGCGCGCGGGTCGCCGGGCCGCCCGCGCGGGTGTACCACTTGGCGGCCCGGCTGAACGCCGACACCGTCAGCCACACCGTGCCGTCCCCGGTGCGGTCGACCACGAAGGACTCCTCGCCGGACTCCGGATGCCCGGACAGCGTGCCGTACGCCCAGCCCGCGCGGCGGTACTCCTCGACCGTCCACACCACCCGGCAGGGCGCCTTCACCATCCCGGCGAGGGTGAGGGTGACGTCCACGCCGGGCGCGGCCCGGTCGGCGTCCGTCTCGACGCCCACACCGAGCGCGCGGTGCAGCTCCCAGGTGAGGACCGCCTCGGCGGCCCGGCGGAACAGCGCCTCGCCCTCACCGAGCCGGGTGCGCACCTGCATCCGGTGGAAGCCCGGCGGGCAGAATCCGGGCTCGCGGGTCGCGCCCACGTCCTCGTAGGTGAAGTCCCTGGCAGACATGGGACCCAAGACTAGGACGGCACCCGGAAGGAGTCCCTCCCGGGTGCCGTCCCGCGGTCAACTATCGGCCGCTGCCGTCAACTGCTCCGCGTTCAGGCGACGTTGACCGCGGTCCAGGCCGCGGCGACCGCCTTGTACTCGGTGCTGGTGGAGCCGTACAGCGCCGACGCCGCGCTCAGCGTCGCCGTACGGGCGCCCTTGTAGTTGGTGGTCGAGGTCATGTACGAGGTCAGCGCCTTGTACCAGATCTGGACCGCCTTGGCCCGGCCGATGCCGGTGAGCGTGGAGCCGTTGTAGGTCGGGGAGTTGTAGCTGACCCCGTTGACCGTGCGGGCGCCGCTGCCCTCGGCGAGCAGGAAGAAGAAGTGGTTGGCCGGACCGGACGAGTAGTGCACGTCCAGGTTCTTCAGCGACGACGACCAGTAGTCGGCCGAGGCGCCGTCCTTGCTCGGCTTGTCCTGGTAGCGCAGCGGGGTGCCGTTGCCGTTGATGTTGATCTTCTCGCCGATGAGGTAGTCACCGGGGTCGGCGGAGTTGTTGGCGTAGAACTCCACCGCCGTGCCGAAGATGTCGGAGGTGGCCTCGTTCAGACCGCCGGACTCGCCGCTGTAGTTGAGGCCGGCCGTGTTGGAGGTCACGCCGTGCGTCATCTCGTGCCCGGCGACGTCCAGCGAGGTCAGCGGCTTGGTGTTGCCCGAGCCGTCGCCGTACGTCATGCAGAAGCAGGAGTCGTCCCAGAACGCGTTCACGTACGCGTTGCCGTAGTGGACGCGGGAGTAGGCGGCCACGCCGTTGTTCTTGATGCCGTTGCGGCCGAAGGTGTTCTTGTAGAAGTCCCAGGTGGTCTGGGCGCCGTAGGCCGCGTCGACCGCCGCCGTCTGGTCGGTGGAGGAGCTGGAGGCGGCGCCCGTGCCCCAGACGTCGTCGGCGTCCGTGAACAGCGTGCCCTGCGCGCTGCTGGTGCTGCGCGCCTTGTTGTACGTCTTGTGGCCGCCGCGGCCGGTGTCGTTGAGCTGGTAGGAGCCGCCCGACAGGGTGGTGCCGAGGGTGACCGTGCCCGAGTAGAGGCTCTTGCCGCTGCCGGTCTCGATGCCCTGGTACTCGTACAGCTTCTGGCCGGTCGCCGCGTCCGTGATGACGTGCAGCTCGTTGGGGGTGCCGTCGTCCTGGAGGCCGCCGACGACCGTCTCCCAGGCCAGCACCGGCTTGCTGCCGTTGCCCGCCCAGATCACCTTGCGGGGCGCCTGCGCCGCCTCGGTGTCCTCCGAGCCCGCCGCCTTCGCGAGCTTCAGCGCCTGGCTCTCGGCCTTGGCCGGGGCGAGGGCCGCGCTGGTGGAGGCGACCTTGATGGTGGCGTCGGTCGCCTTGGTGACGCCCTGGCGGGCGCCCGCGGCCGACTCGTGGACGACGAGGTCGCCGCCGAGGACCGGCAGCCCGGCCCAGGTGCGCTCGTAGCGGGTGTGCAGGCTGCCGTCGGCGTCCTTGACGACGTCCCGGACGACCAGCTTCTCCTGCGCGCCCAGGCCGATCCCGCGGGCGGTGGCGGCGGCGTCGGCCTGCTGGTCCTGGAGGAGCGCGGTGCGGGCCGCCGGGGCGAGCGCGGTCGGCACGGCCAGGGGCTTCGCGGCGGGGGCCGCGTCGGCGGGCGTCTGGGCGGCGGCCGAACCGGCGGTCAGGCCGGTGGTGAGGAGCGCCCCGGCCGCGAGCGCGGTGGCGATGGCCAGGGTGGTGCGGCGGTGACGCGCGTAGAGGGGAGTCACACAAGCTCCTTGGTGTGGGGGAGCCCGGACGCCGTGGGGAGGTCGTCCGGTGCGGTGGTGAAGTTGTGCGGCGGGTGAGACGAACTGTGGCACCGCAGTCGCGTACATGTCAGGACCCCCAAAAGATGTTGACCGAAAATCACCGGCGCGGTGAACATTGCGTCCGTGTAAACGGAGTTGACCTCGGCAAAGGGCCAACAGGACGCGGGCAATCCGCTGGCAAAAAGAGGGCGCCGCCCCGAGGGATCGAACCCTCGGAGCGGCGCCCTGCGGTGGGGGGTGGGCCCCGGTGGGGCCTCCTGGCAGCGGCCTACGGGAAGGTCAGCTTCCAGCTGTTGATGTAGCCGGTGTCGATGGCCGCGTTGTCCTGCACCCGCAGCCGCCACACACCGTTGGCGACCTCGGAGGAGGCGTTCACGGTGTACGTGGTGTTGATGTTGTCCGCGCTGCCGCCGGTGCCGTAGCCCTTGAGGGTGTACGCCGTCCCGTCGGGGGCGAGCAGCTGCACCTGGAGGTCACCGATGTAGGTGTGGACGATGTCCACGGCGACCTGGAGGTTGGACGGCGCGTTGCCGGTCCGGCCGGAGACGGTGATCGCGGAGGTGACCGCCGCCCCGTTGTCCGGAATCGACACGTCGGCCGTGTTCTCGAACGAGGTGCCGCCGCCCGGACCGCCGGGCCGCGTGCCGACCGCGATGGCCGCCCACGCGTTCTGCACCGCCGTGTACTCGGCGCTCGTCGTGCCGTACAGCTCACCCGTCGCCGCGAGGGTGCCGGTACGGGCGCCCGCGTAGTTCGTGGTCGAGGTGAACTTCGTGGTCAGCGCGCGGAACCAGATCTTCTCCGCCTTGTCGCGGCCGATGCCGGTGACCGGAAGGCCGTCCGAGGTGGGCGAGTTGTAGGTGACACCGTTGATGGTCTTGGTGCCGCTGCCCTCGCTCAGCAGGTAGAAGAAGTGGTTGGCCGGGCCCGACGAGTAGTGCACGTCGATCGAGCCGATGCCGGAGTACCAGCTGTCCTTGGACGCGCCGTCCTTGCTCGGCTTGTCCATGTAACGCAGCGGCGTCCCGTCGCCGTTGATGTTGATCTCCTCGCCGATGAGGTAGTCACCGACGTCGGAGGAGTTGTTGGCGTAGAACTCGACCGTCGAACCGAAGATGTCGGACGTGGCCTCGTTCAGACCGCCGGACTCGCCGCTGTAGTTGAGGCCGGCCGTGTTGGACGTCAGACCGTGCGTCATCTCGTGCGCGGCCACGTCGATCGACGTCAGCGGGTTGGCGTTGCCCGAGCCGTCGCCGTACGTCATGCAGAAGCAGGAGTCCTGCCAGAACGCGTTGACGTAGTTGTTGCCGTAGTGGACGCGGGAGTACGCGCCGACCCCGTCACCGCGGATGCCCGAACGCCCGTGCACGTTCTTGTAGTAGTCCCAGGTGAGCTGGGCGCCGTAGTGGGCGTCCGCGGCGGCCGACTCCAGGTTGGAGGCGCTGCCGTTGCCCCACACGTCGTCGGGCCCGGAGAACAGGGTGCCGGTGCCGGACGTACCCCGGTTGAGGTTGTACGTCTTGTGGCCGCCGCGCGCGCCGTCCGTCAGGTTGTACGTCGCGCCGGACTGGGTGGTGGTCAGCGGGACCGTGCCGCTGTACACCGTGTTGCCGGTGCCGGTCTCGATCGCCTCCCACTCGAAGAGCTTGGCGCCCGTGGTGGCGTCCGTGATGACGTGCAGCTCCTGCGGGGTGCCGTCGTGCTGGAAGCCGCCGACGACGGTCTCCCAGGCCACGGTCGGGGTGCCGTTCGCGGCCCAGATCACCTTGCGGGCGTCACGGTTGATGTCCGGGCTCTTGGCCTTCTCCGCCTTCGCGGCCGACAGCGCCTGCGCCTCCGCCTTGGCGGTGGACACCTTCGCCGCGGTGGTGGCCGGGGCGATGGCCGCGCGGGTCGCCTTCACGACCGACTGCGTCGCGCCCGCCGGGGTGGACTCCACGACGAGGTCGCCGCCGAGGACCGGAAGCCCGGCGTAGGTCCGCTCGTAGCGGGTGTGGACCGTGCCGTCGCCGTCCTTCAGGACGTCACGGACGACCAGCGCCTCCTCGGCGCCGAGGCCCAGCTCCTTCGCGGTCCTCGCCTTGCCGGAGTCCGCGGCGCGGATCAGCTCGGCCCGCTGCGCGGGCGAGAGCTTGACCGACTCGGAGCCCGGTATCGCCTGGCCGGCGGCGCGCGGTGCCTTCTCCGGCGCGGCGGTCGCGGCACCGGACTGCACGGCGGCGGCGATCAGCGCGGAGACGCCCACGAGGGCGAGGGCCGCGGCTCTGCGCCGAGGGGTGTGGGGGGTGTGGTTCGGGTGTCTGCGAGAGAACGTGCTGCTCAACACTGACTCCTTCTGCGCGGCCGCGGGTCTCGCGGCCTGGGGAGACCGGAGGGCGAGTGGGCCGTCCGGGCACAACTGGGGCCGTACGCAGAACGGGGTGATGCTGTGGGGTTGCTGTGCTGTAGCAGAGGGAAGAGTGGCACCTGGTGGCGCCACTTGTCAGGAGCGCGTCACTAAGTTGGCCGGAAACGGTCCGTTGTGCGGGAGTTCATGTTCGATATACGGAGCCGACGCGTCCTGTCGTCCGGCCGCGGACCCGGGCCCGCGCGCCGGACACCCCGCTCCGCCCCGCGGACCGCCTTTCGGCAGGTCGGCCGACCGCCCCCGGCCCCGCCCGCCCGGCACCCGGTCCCACCCGCCCCGCCCGTACCACCGCGCCTGGCGGCCCGCGCCGCCCCCGTGTTCGGCCGCCGCGCCCGATCGGGGTCCGGCCGTCCTCAGCCGGTGCCTGGCTCACCGTGCCACGTCGCCCACAGCGCCGCGTAGGCCCCGCCCGCCCGCACCAGCTCCTCGTGCGTGCCGAGTTCGGTCAGCAGCCCGTCCTCCATCACGGCGACCCGGTCCGCGTCGTGCGCCGTGTGCAGCCGGTGCGCGATCGCCACCACCGTCCGCCCCCGCAGCACCGCGGCCAGCGCCCGCTCGGCGTGCCGGGCCGTCGCCGGATCCAGCAGCGCCGTCGCCTCGTCCAGGATCAGCGTGTGCGGGTCCGCCAGCACCACCCGCGCCAACGCCAGTTGCTGCGCCTGCGACCCGTCCGTGCGATGCCGGTCCGCACCGAGCCGCGCCGCCAGCCCGCCCGGCAGCTCCCGCACCCACCCGGCCGCCCCGACCGTCTCCAGCGCCGCCCACAGCCGCGCGTCGGACGCGTCGGGCGCCGCGATCAGCAGGTTGTCCCGGACCGTCCCCAGGAACACGTGGTGCTCCTGCGTCACCAGCACCACCTGTTCCCGCAGCACCTCCGGCGACAGCTCCGCCACCGGCACCCCGCCCACCGTGACGGCCCCCGCGGTCGGCGCGTCCACCCCGGCGAGCAGCCTGCTCAGCGTCGTCTTCCCGGCGCCCGACGCCCCGACCACCGCCAGCCGCTCCCCGGGCCGGATCGTCAGGTCCACCCCCCGCAGCACCTCCCCGCCCCGCTCGTACGCGTACCGCGCGCCCACCACGTCGATCCGGTCCCCGTCGGGCACCGCGCCGCCGCCCGCACCGGGCCCGCCCGCACTGGCACCCGTCACCCCCGCCGGCCCGCCCGCTCCCGCCGGCCCCTCCGCCCCAGCGAGCCCTTCCACCCGCGCGAACGAGGCCCCGCTGCTCTGGAGTTGCTCCACCCGCATCAGCACCTGGTCGAGCGGATCGGCCAGTTGCCGCAGATACAGCGCCGCCGCCACCACCGCACCCAGGCTCACCGCGTCCCGCGCGTGCAGCATCCCGCCCAGCAGCAGCACCCCGGCCACGGGCAGCGCGTAGGACACCTCCACCACCGGGAAGAACACGCTCCGCAGGTACAGCGTGTGGAAGCGGGCACCGCGCGCCGTCGTCAGCGCCGCCCGGCTCGCCGCCGTACGCCGCTCCTGGAGCCGGAACGCCTCCACCGTGCGGGCGCCCGACGCCGTCGCCGCCAGCACGTCGGCGACCCCGGACGTGGCCGCGCCCTCCGCGAGATACCCGGCCCGCGCCCGCCGCAGGTACCAGCGCAGCGCCGCGCCGATCGGGGCCAGCCCCGCCGCGCCGACCAGGCCCAGCAGCGGATCGACCGCGAAGACCGCGCCCAGCAGGAACACCGTCTGCACCGAGCACACCAGCAGTTCCGGTCCCGCGTCCCGCAGGGTCGTGCCCACCGCCGCCACGTCCGCCGTGCCGCGCGTCGTCAGATCCCCGGTACCGGCCCGCTCCACCACCGACGCGGGCAGCGCCAGCGCGCGCTCCACGAACCGCTCCCGCACCCGGGCCAGGGTCCGCTCCCCGAACCGGTGGCCCGCGTACCGCGCCCAGCGCGCCAGCAGCAACTGGGCCGGGGCGCACACCAGCAGGCCCAGCGCGAGCCGGTCCACCGCGTCCACCCCGCCGCCGTCCCGCACCGCGTCGACGATCCGCCCGAGCAGCCAGGGCCCGGCCAGACCGGCCACGGCCGCGAGGACGTTGAGCAGCAGCACACCCGTGAACGCGCGTCCGTCGGCCCGCACCAGCCGTCCCGTGGCCCGCCGCACCTGCGCCGCCGTGGCGACCGGCAGCCCGTTCCCCGCACCCGCCGGGTCCGTCGCCTCGGCCGTCATAGCGCGCCCTCCCCGTCGCTCCGGACGCTCTCGTCGCTCTCATGGGGGCCGTCGCTCCCGGCGTTCCGCGCCACCAGTGCCCGGTACCCCGGCTCGCTCTCCAGCAGGTCCCGGTGGCGGCCGCTCGCCGCGACCTTGCCGTCCACCAGGTACAGGACGGTGTCGGCGTGGTCGAGCAGC
The DNA here is from genome assembly GCF_044757425.1 of Streptomyces sp. NPDC091281. Classification (NCBI taxonomy): domain Bacteria; kingdom Bacillati; phylum Actinomycetota; class Actinomycetes; order Kitasatosporales; family Streptomycetaceae; genus Streptomyces; species Streptomyces sp. NPDC091281. The sequence continues at coordinate 822,383 of NZ_JBIVUY010000002.1, forward strand.
AGGGGAGAGGTCGTGGTGACGACCGTCGTACGGTCCGCCCGCGCCGCCCGCAGCCGGGCCGCGACCGCCGCCTCCGTGTGCGCGTCGAGCGCCGACGTCGGCTCCACGGCTAGCAGCACCTCCGGATCGGCGAGCAGCGCCCGCGCCAGCCGCACCCGCTGCCGCTGCCCGCCGGACAGGCTGCGCCCGTGCGCCGACACCGCCGAGTCCAGCCCGTCCGGCAGGGCCCGTACGACGTCGTCGGCGACCGCCGCCCGCAGCGCCCGTGCCACCTCCGCCGCCGACGGCTCCCGCCGCCCGCCCACCACCTCCCGCAGCGGGCCCGCGAACAGGTCCGCCTCGTGGTCGGCGACCAGCACCCGCGCCCGGACCTCCGCCAGCGGCACCTCGTCCAGGCGGACCGCGCCCCAGGTGACGTCACCCGGCGCGTACCGGCCCAGCCGGTCCACGACGGCGGCCGACGCGGCGGGCCGCGCCCCGGCCAGCGCCGTCAGCCGGCCCGGCACGATCCGCGCCCCCGACCCGGTGTCGTACAGCACCGACGGCCCGGCGGGCGCCTCGGCCGCACCGGAGTCCGGGTCGGGCTGCAGGCGCAGCAGCCCGGTGATCCGGCGCGCGGACACCACGCCCCGGCTCAACTGGTGGCCCAGATCGACGAGGAACGCCACCGGAGCCACCAGCACGGCGACATAGCCGTACACCGCGACCAGCTCGCCCACCGTCAGCTCGCCCCGCGCCGCGAGCCGGGCCGCCAGCCACGTCACGACCGCGAGGAACACCGTCGGCAGCCCCACGCCCAGCGCCTGGAGCCAGCTGGTCACCGCGCCCACCCGGTAGCCCTGCGCGCGCAGCCGCCGCGAGTCCTGCCGGAAGGACTCCGCGAACAGGCCCTTGCCGCCGAAGCCGTTGAGGACGCGCAGCCCGCCCGACAGGTCGCCGATCCGCGCGGTGAGCACCCCCTGCCGCTCCCGGTACTCGCCCTCCACGCCCTGCAACCGCCCCATCAGCGGGCCCACCAGCACCGCGATCACCGGCATCCCCAGCAGCACCACCACCGCGAGCAGCGGCGACACCGACAGCAGCACGGCGGCGACCACGACGTACACCACCACCGCGCCGACGCCCGGCCCGACCGCCGTCAGCGACAGCGCCACGGTCTGCACGTCGCCCACGCCGATCGTGACGACCTCTCCCGCCCCGACCCGGCGCGGCAGCGCCGCCCCCAGCCGGACCGCGTGGGCCACGACGACCTTGACGGTGCGGAAGTTGGCGTCCATGCGCAGCCGGGTCATCGTCCGGTGCCGCATGATGCTCACCCAGGCGTTGACCGCGCCCACCAGGAACAGCGCCACGGTCCACCCGGCCAGCGCCGCCGTGTCCCGGCGGGCCAGCCCGTCGTCGACGGCCTTCGCCAGCAGGTACGGCGCGGCCGCCATCAGCACCATCCAGACGCTGGACAGCGCCGCCCCGGCCACCGCCCGCCCCGGCTGCCGTCCGATCAGCCACCACAGGTACCACCAGCCGCCCCGGTGGTCGGGCGTCCCCGGATCGTCCAGGGTGTCGATCAGCTCCTCGCCCCGCGCCCGCCGCGGCCCGCTCCCGCCGGGCCGTCCCGTCATACGAGGCTGTCCCGCCACGCCTTGTGCAGGTCCGCGAACCGGCCCGTGCCCGCGATCAGTCCGGCCGGGCTGCCGTCCTCGACGATCCGGCCGTGCTCCATGACGAGGACACGGTCGGCGATCTCCACGGTGGACAGCCGGTGCGCGATCACCACGGCCGTACGGCCCTTGAGGACCGTCGCCATCGCGGCCTGCACGGCCTGTTCGCCGGGGACGTCGAGGGAGCTGGTCGCCTCGTCCAGGATGAGGACCGCAGGGTCCGCCAGCAACGCCCGCGCGAACGCGACGAGTTGACGCTGACCGGCGGAGATGCGGCCGCCGCGCTTGCGGACGTCGGTGTCGTAGCCGTCGGGCAGCGCGGCGATGAACTCGTGGGCGCCGATGGCCTTCGCGGCCCGCTCGATCTCCGCCCGGTCCGCCTCCGGACGGCCGATGGCGATGTTCTCGGCGACGGTGCCGGAGAACAGGAACGCCTCCTGCGTCACCATGACCACCCCGCGCCGCAGTTCGGGCCCGGCCAGGTCGCGCAGGTCGACGCCGTCGAGGAGGACACGGCCCGCCGTCGGGTCGTAGAAGCGGGCCAGCAGCTTGGCCAGGGTGGACTTGCCCGCGCCGGTGGAGCCGACCACGGCGACGGTCTGCCCGGCGGGCAGGGTGAGGTCGAAGCGGGGCAGGACCTCGCCGCCCGTGCGGTAGCCGAAGCCGACGCCGTCGAAGACGACCTCGCGGCCGGGGAGCCCGGCGCGCCGCTCGGGCAGTCCGCGCGGTGTCACCGGCTCCGGCACCGACGGGGTCTGCGCCAGCAGGCCCGCGATCTTGTCCAGCGAGGCAGCCGCCGACTGGTAGGAGTTGAGGAACATCGCCAGCCGGTCGATCGGGTCGTACAGCCGTCGCAGGTAGAGCACCGCCGCCGCCAGGACGCCCAGTTCCAGTGAGTCGCCGGTGACCCGCCACGCGCCCCACAGCACCATCAGCGCGACCGCCGTGTTGGCGACCAGCCGGGAGCCGACCACGTACCGCGCCATCTCCAGCAGCGCGTCGCCGTTGGTGCGTTCGTGGCGCCGGTTGAGGATCTGGAAGTCGGCGTCGTTGACGGCCTCGCGGCGGAACGCGCGCACCGGGCGGATGCCGTTCATGGTCTCCACGAACTTCACGATCACCGACGCGATCGCCGTCGACCGGTCCCGGAACACCCGTCCCGCGCGCCGCTGGTAGAGGCGGCTCAGCAGGTACAGCGGCACGAACGACGCCACCGCGACGGCGCCGATGCCGAGGTCCAGCCAGAGCAGCATCGCCGCGATGTAGACGAACGACAGGATGACGGTGACGAGTTCCTGGAGGCCCTCGTTCAGCAGCTCGCGCAGCGACTCGACGTCGGTGGTGGAGCGGGAGATGAGCCGCCCCGAGGTGTAGCGGTCGTGGAAGTCGACGCTCAGCGCCTGCGCGTGCCGGAAGATCCGTCCGCGCAGGTCCAGCAGCACGTCCTGGTTGACGCGCGCGGCGGCGATCAGGAAGCCGTACTGGAGGCCGCCCGCCGCCAGCGCGCAGCCCAGGTAGCCCGCGGCGACCACGATCAGCGGGCCGGGGTCGTCGGCACGGAACGCGGGCACGGCCCGGTCGATGGCGTACGCCACCAGCAGCGGGCCCGCCTGCACGGCCGCCTGCTGGAGCAGCAGCAGGACGGTGGTGAGGACGACCCGGGCCCGCATCGGGGCGAGCAGGGAGCGCAGCAGGCGGCCGGTGGCGCCGGGCGGGGCGGGCAGGACGTCCCGGTCGAACGGGTCGCCCCGGTCCGCTCCGGTGCCGGTGTCCGCTCCGGTGCTGCCGGTGTCCGGGCCGGTCGTCGGATCGGGCCGTTCGTCGTCCTCGGTGGGGGAGGAGGTCGTGGGGGCGGTCATCGGGGGTCGGCCTCCGGGGTCTCGGGGCGCGGGTCGGACGCCTCGCCGGTCCGCTGTCCGGACATCAGGCGGGCGTACTCGGGGTGGGTGCGCAGCAGTTCGTGGTGGGTGCCGACGGCGGTGACCCGGCCGTCGGAGAGCAGGGCCACCCGGTCGGCGAGCAGCACGGTCGACGGGCGGTGGGCGACGATCAGCGCGGTGGTGTCCGCCAGGACGCGGCGCAGCGCGGCCTCCACGGCGGCCTCGGTGTGCACGTCGAGCGCGGACAGCGGGTCGTCGAGGACCAGGAAGCGGGGGCGGCCCACGACGGCCCGCGCGAGGGCCAGCCGCTGGCGCTGCCCGCCGGACAGGCTGAGCCCCTGCTCGCCGACCGGGGTGCCCGCGCCCTGCGGCAGCGCGTGCACGAAGTCGGCCTGGGCGACGGCGAGCGCCCGGTCCAGGTCCTCGGTGCCGGCGTCGGCACCGGCGCCCATCAGGACGTTCTCCGCGACGCTCGCCGAGAAGAGGGTGGGCTCCTCGAAGGCCACGGCGACCCGCGCGCGCAGCTCCTCGCGGGGCAGCGCGGTGATGTCCTCCCCGTCGAGGGTGATCCGCCCGGCGGTCACCTCGTGCAGCCGGGGCACCAGCGCGGTCAGGGTCGTCTTGCCGCTCCCGGTCGCCCCGACCAGCGCCATCGACTCCCCGGCCCGGATGTGCAGGTCGACGCGGTCGAGCACGGGCCGGGACTCCGGGGCGGCGTCGGGGTAGCGGAAGCTGACGCCGTGGAAGCGGAGACCGTCGGCGGGGGCGGGCGCTGGGCCGGGGGAGGGGGGTGCTGTGGGGGCGTCCTCGGTGCCGCCGCCCGCGTCCTCCCGCTCCGCGTCCATCACCTCGAAGTACCGCTCGGTGGCCGTCGCCGCCTCCTGGCTCATCGCCAGCAGGAAGCCGATGGAGTCCACCGGCCAGCGCAGGGCGAGGGCGGTGGAGAGGAACGCGACCAGGGTCCCGGCGGACAGCTCGCCGTCGGCGACCTGGACCGTGCCCAGCACCAGCGCCGCCCCGACGGCGAGTTCGGGCAGGGTCACGATGACGGCCCAGATGGTGGCCAGCAGCCGCGCCTTGCGCAGTTCGGTGCCGCGCAGTGTGGTGGACAGTTCGCGGAACGCGCGCGCCTGGCTGCGGTGGCGGCCGAAGCCCTTGATGATCCGGATGCCGAGCACGCTCTCCTCGACGACCGTGGTCAGGTCACCGGCCTGGTCCTGGGCGAGCCGGGCCACGCGCGCGTACCGGTTCTCGAAGACGACGCACATGACGACGACCGGCAGCGCGGGCCCGAGGATGACCAGCCCGAGCGTCCAGTCCTGGAGCAGCATGATGACCAGGCCGACGAGGATGGTGACGCCGTTGACCAGCAGGAAGGTCAGCGGGAAGGCGAGGAACATCCGCACCAGCATCAGATCGGTGGTGCCCCGTGACAGCAGCTGGCCCGAGGCCCAGCGGTCGTGGAAGGCGACCGGCAGCCGCTGGAGGTGCCCGTAGAGGTCCGCGCGCATGTCGGCCTCGACGCGGGACAGCGGGCGGGCCACCAGCCAGCGCCGCAGCCCGAACAGCAGGGCCTCCGCGAGCCCGAGGAGGAGGACGTACAGGGCGCCCAGCCAGACCCCGCCGGTGTCCCGGTCGGCGACGGGTCCGTCCACCATCCACTTGAGGACGAGGGGGATCACCAGGCCCGTACAGGAGGCGACGACCGCGACGAGGGCGGCGGTGAACAGGCGGGCCCGCACGGGGCGTACGTACGGCCACAGACGCAGCAGCGTCCGGACGGCGGAACGGTCCTCGGGGGTCGCAGGGGCGGGAGCGGAGTTCGTGGGCATCACAGGGGAGCCTACGGACCGGCACTGACATCGCCCACCGAGTTTCGGCGTGACCGCGCTCGGTCGAAAGTCCTACTACCTGCGGATTCCGGGGTTCTGCGGGAGGTGCCGGTGTCCCGCGGGCCGTTCGACGGGGGCGGGGTTCCTCACGCCCGGTCGGCGACGCGCATCTCGAACCAGGTGGTCTTGCCGCGGGGTAAGAGGTCCACGCCCCAGCGGTCGGCGAGCTTGTCGACGAGGAACAGCCCCCGGCCGCTGACGTCCAGTTCCTGGACCGGCATCAGACAGGGCAGCCCCCGCGAGGGGTCACGGACCTCGATCCGCAGCCAGCCGCGGCGGCGCTTCATCCGCAGTCCGAAGACCCGGGCCCCGGTGTGGCGTACGGCGTTGCCGACGAGTTCGGAGACGAGGAGCACCGCGTCCTCGGTCACCTTCGGCGTGAGCTGCCACTGCCGCAGGACGACGACCTGGGCGAGGCGGCGGGCGGTGGCGGCGGACTCGGGCAGGGACGGCAGCAGGACCTCGGCCTTCGCCGGGTCGCCGTACAGCTCCAGTGCCTTCAGCGCCCGTTCGTCCTCGACCCCGGGAGACCAGCGTGCCGCGGCCGGACGGCGCTGTTCCCGCGGCTGCTGCGTACCCTCCAGCCCCGCCATGCCCCCATGATGGCCGTCCGGATCGGGCGCCGGGGCCGTTCCGCCCGAATGCGCCCCCCGTGACGCTTCCGCCGACCGCTCCCGCGCGCCCGCCTCCGGCGCGGTTCCGATGGCATGTGCCAGGGGCAGGTCAGGGCTCGGTAACCCTTTCTTCACCTGCGACGACGACTCGTTCAGTGGCAATCGACAGGCTCCTCGGCAAGGTGGGCTCAAGGTCGCCTACAGGCTCCCACAGCCCACCCCGCCGAGTGACCCGAATCAGACTCTCCGTCAATAGCAAGCGTTTTCGCGGCGATTCGGGGAGACCCGCGTCACGCGGCCGGAGGCCGCCCTTCTCACTGGAACGTGGCCTTGCCCGGCCCCTCCTCGACGAAGCTGCGCATGCCGGTCTCGCGGTCGGCGGTGGCGAACAGTCCGGCGAACCAGTTCCGTTCGAGGGCGAGCCCGGTGTCGAGGTCGGTCTCCAGCCCGGTGTCGATCGACTCCTTCGCGGCGCGCAGCGCGATCGCCGGTCCCTGGGCCAGCGTCGCCGCCCACGCGTACGCCTGCTCGTACACCTCGGCCGCCGGGACCACCCGGTCGACCAGGCCCAGCGTCAGCGCCTCGTCGGCCCTGACCATGCGGCCGGTGAAGATGAGGTCCTTGGCGCGGGAGGGGCCGATCAGCCGGGCGAGGCGCTGGGTGCCGCCCGCGCCGGGGATGACGCCGAGGAGGATCTCCGGCTGGCCCAGCTTGGCGTTCTCCCCGGCGATCCGGTAGTCGGCGCAGAGCGCCAGTTCGCAGCCGCCGCCGAGCGCGTACCCGGTCACGGCGGCCACCACCGGCTTGGGGATGCGGGCCACGGCCGTGAAGGAGTCCTGGAGGGCGCGGGCGCGCAGGACCATCGCGGTGTGGTCCATGTCCTGCATCTCCTTGATGTCCGCGCCCGCCGCGAACACCTTCTCCCCGCCGTACAGGACGACGGCCCGTACGTCGTCGCGGCGGGCGGCCTCCTCGGCCAGGTCCTTGAGCCGGTCCTGGGTGGCGACGTCCAGCGCGTTCATCGGCGGGCGGTCCAGGCGCAGGACGCCGACGCCCTCGGAGACTTCGAGATTCACCGTCATGCCAGCAGGTTAACGGGCACTAACGCCCGCGGGCCCGGTGCCGTGGGTCACAGCACCGGGCCCGCGGGCCACGCAGGTCCGGGCGCGCCGGACGCTCAGACGGTCACTTGGTCCACTCGGCCCACGGCATGTTCCACCCGTTGTAGCCGTTGTCGGGGGAGACCGTGCGGTCGTTGGAGTTCTTCACGACGACGACGTCACCGATCATCGACTGGTTGAAGAACCAGGCGGCCGGCACGCCCTTGTCGTAGCCGCCGCGCACGTCCCGCAGGCCGATGCAGCCGTGGCTGGCGTTGTAGTTGCCGAAGGCGCCGCCGCCCCAGTAGTTGCCGTGGATGAAGGTGCCGGTGGTGGTCAGGCGCATGGCGTGCGGGACGTCCTTGATGTCGTACTCGCCGCCGTAGCCGACCGTCTCGCCGTTCATGCGGGTGACGGTGAGCTTCTCGCTGATGACCATCTGGCCGTTCCAGGTCTCCATGCCGGGCTTGCCGGTGGTGACCGGGATGGTCTTGACGACCTTGCCCTCGCGCATGACCTTCATCGTGAGCTTCTTGACGTCCACGACGGAGACCTGGTTGCGGCCGATGGTGAAGGAGACCGTCTTGGTCTGCTTGCCGTAGACGCCGTCGCGGCCCTCGACGCCGTCGAGGTCGAGCTTCACGGTGACCTTGGTGCCGGCCTTCCAGTACTGCTCGGGCCGGAAGTCGAGGCGGTCGTTGCCGAACCAGTGGCCCTGCACGTCGACCGGCGGCTCGGTCTTGATTCTGATGGCCTTCTCCACGTCCGCCGGGTGCGTGATGCCCCGGGTGAAGCGGACCGAGAACGGCATGCCCACGCCGACCTTGCTGCCGTCCTCGGGCGTGAAGTTGCCGACGAAGGTGTTCTCCGGGGTCAGCGTGGTGAAGCTCGCGTCCTCGGCCGCCGTGCGCCCCGCCGAGTCCTTGGCGACCGCGTGCACCTGGTACCTGGTGGCCGCCGACAGGTGGGTCGCGGGCGTCCAGCCGCTGCCGTCGGCGGATATCTTCCCGTCGATCGCGCGGCCGTCGGTGTCCTTCACGACGACCTCGGTCAGCTTGCCCTTGGCGGCGCTCACCTTCAGCGCGCCGCTGGTGTCGACGGCCTTCGCGCCGTCCTTCGGCGCGATCGAGACAACCGCCTCCGACTGCCCGCCCCGCTCCGCCGCCGCGGAGGCCGGAGCCTTCTTGTCGTTGTTCTTGCCCGCGCCGGAGTCGTCGCCTCCGCCGCACGCCGTCACGGCCAGCAGCAGCACTCCGGTCACGAGTGCCAACCGCTGGTTCCGGCCGCGTGAGCGCCCGCCAACCGACGCCCCCGATATCGGTCGCACGTCCACGTTCGTTCTCCCCTCCCCCGGGCCGCAGCGGCCCGCACGCAGGCGCTTCCCCCACGCTGCGCGCATATTAACCATATGGTCAGCGCCATCTGAGACACCGGTTCGTCACCGTTCCGTCCCAATACCGACCGGGGGAGGACACGAGGGGATCACCTCGTGCCGACCGCGAAAGGACGCGGGGATCACGTCACCGCGCTGCCCGCGGTCCACTCCTTCCACCCCATGTTCCAGCCACCGAGCCCGTTGTCCGCCGCGACCGTCCTGTCCTTGCTCCGCACGACCTCGACGACGTCGCCCACGAGACTGCGGTCGAAGAACCATCCGGCGGGCGTGTCCGCGCCGCCGCCCTTGACGTCGCGCAGGCCGACGCAGCCGTGGCTGAGGTTGAGCCGCCCGAACGCCTCGGGGTCGGCCCAGTAGTTGCCGTGCAGGAAGGTGCCGGACGAGGTCAGCCGCATGGCGTGCGGCACGTCCGGGATGTCGTACTCGCCCTTGCCGTTCTTCTTCTTGAAGCCGACCGTGGCGCCGTTCATGCGGGTCAGCTCCAGCATCTCGGTCACCACCATCTTCCCGTTGTACGTCGTCGTCTTCGGCGCCCCCGCCGTCACCGGCACGGTCGCCAGCAGTTCGCCCTCGCGGCGCACCTCCATGGTGTGCGCGGCGGCGTCGACCAGCGAGGTCTGGTGGCGCCCGATGCCGAAGGAGTACGTCCTCTGCTGGAGCCCGAACACGCCGGGCGCCCCCTCGACGTCCCGCAGCGCCAGCGACACCGTGACCCGGGTGCCGGGCCGCCAGTACTCCTTCGGCCGGAAGTCGAGGCGGGAGGAGCCGAACCAGTGCGGGCGGATCTCCACCGCCGGTTCGGCGCTCACCCGCACCGCCCGCTCGACGGCGGCCCGGTTCGTGATCTCCCGGTTGAACTCCAGGGAGACGATCATCCCGGTGCCGACGGTCGCCCGGTTCTCCGGGCTGACGTAGCCGATGAACCGCTCGGCGGGGACATGCGTCGTGAAGGTGGTGTGCCGCGCCGAGCGGCGGCCGTCGCCGTCCACCGCGACGGCGTCCACGCTGTAGCGGGCGGCGAGTGCGAGCCGCGCGCCCTCGGGGCGCCAGCTGCGGCCGTCGGCGGAGATCCGGCCCGGCACCTCGGTCTCCTGCGCGTCGCGCGAGGCGACCACCTTCACCGACTCCAGCCGCCCGTCCGGCACCCGCACCAGCAGCGGCTCGTCCGCCCGCACCTCCCGGACACCGTCCCCCGGACTCACCCGGATGGCGTCCTCGACGGCGGCCGGTTTCCCCAGCACCCGGTCCAGCCCGCCCCCGCCTGCCCCGGAGCAGCCGACCGCCCCCGCCAGCAGTCCGGCCCATGTCAGTACGGCGGTCAGTGCGACCCCCGCGCGCCGCGCGCGCCCAGTTACGTGCCTCACGCGCTGCCCAACGACCATGCCCGCCCCGGGGAAACGTGAGTGCGAGCCGCGCTCTGGGCAGAACAGGGGGGAGGACGACGCCGAAGTGCGCCGCGGACGGGACCCCGCGCGCCCCTGGACCGCGTCGTGCCATGAGCCGCGGGAGGCTGAACGGTGTCCAGCGCAGCCGAGCAGGAGGCGGTCGCCGACGCGCGCGCCGCCGCGTCCGACGCCGTGACCGGGGTGCGGCCGAGGACACCGGGCGTACCCGTGTGGCCGGGCGCGTCCACCCCGCTCGGCGCCCGCTTCCGGGTCGGCCCCGACGGGGTGGCCGGCACCAACTTCGCCCTGTGGGCGGGCGGCGCCGAGGCCGTCGACCTGTGCCTCTTCGACGAGCGGGGCCGCGAGACACGGGCCCGGCTGACCGAACTGACCCATGAGATCTGGCACGGCTTCGTGCCCGGCGTGATGCCCGGCCAGCGCTACGGCTACCGGGTGCACGGCCGCTGGGACCCGTGGACCGGCGCCCGCTGGAACCCGGCGAAACTCCTCCTCGACCCCTACGCCCGCGCCGTCGACGGCGACTTCACCCTGCCGCCCGAGGTGTACGGGCACGTCCGCGACTGGCCCCAGCAGCAGGTCGCCGACACCGTCCGCGACGACCGTGACTCCGCCCCGCACGTCCCCAAGGGCGTCGTCGTCCATGACGACGACGACTGGTCCGACGACCGCCGCCCCAAGACGCCCTGGGCCGACACCGTTCTGTACGAGCTGCACGTCCGCGGCTTCACCATGCGCCACCCCGACGTCCCGCCGGAGCTGCGCGGCACCTACGCGGGCCTCGCCCACCCGGCCGCCGTCGCCCACCTGGTGAGGCTCGGCGTCACGGCCGTCGAACTCCTCCCCGTGCACCAGTTCGCCCATGAGGACCACCTGCTGCGCCGCGGCCTGAAGAACTACTGGGGCTACAACTCCATCGGCTACTTCGCCCCGCACGCCGGATACGCCTCCGCCGGGACCGCGGGCGGCCAGGTCGGCGAGTTCAAACGCATGGTGCGCGCCCTGCACGCCGCCGGGATCGAGGTCATCCTCGACGTCGTCTACAACCACACCGCCGAGGCGGGCGAGTACGGCCCCACCCTCTCCCTCAAGGGCGTCGACAACCGCGGCTACTACCGCCTCCAGTCCGACCCGCGCCGCTACGCCGACTACACCGGCTGCGGCAACACCCTGCACGTCGTCCAGCCGCACGTGCTGCGCCTCATCACCGACTCCCTCCGCTACTGGGTCACCGAGATGGGCGTCGACGGCTTCCGCTTCGACCTCGCCGCCGCCCTGGCCCGCTCGATGCACGACGTCGACATGCTCTCCCCGTTCCTCGCGGTCATCGCCCAGGACCCGGTGCTGCGCCGTGTCAAGCTCATCGCGGAACCCTGGGACGTCGGCTCCGGCGGCTACCAGGTCGGCGCCTTCCCACCCCTGTGGACCGAGTGGAACGACCGCTACCGCGACACCGTCCGCGACTTCTGGCGGCACGCGCTGCCCGACGTCCGCGAGATGGGCTACCGCCTCTCCGGCTCCAGCGACCTCTACGCCTGGGGTGGCCGCCGCCCGTACGCCTCCGTCAACTTCGTCACCGCCCACGACGGCTTCACCCTGCGCGACCTCGTCTCCTACGAACGCAAGCACAACGAGGCCAATGGCGAGGGCAACCGGGACGGCACGGACGACAACCGCGCCTGGAACGGCGGCACCGAGGGCGAGACCGACGACCCGCGCGTCCTCGCCCTGCGCCGCCGCCAGCTCCGCAACCTCATGACCACCCTCCTCCTCTCCACCGGCGTGCCCATGCTCGTCGCCGGCGACGAACTCGGCCGCACCCAGGGCGGCAACAACAACGCCTACTGCCAGGACAACGAGATCAGCTGGCTCGACTGGAGCCTCCTCGACGACCCCGGCTGGCGCGCCCTCACCGACCTCACCGCCCGCCTCGTCCACCTCCGCCACCAGCACCCCGTCCTGCGCCGCCGCGCCTTCTTCTCCGGCCGCCCCCACTCCGCCGACGGCCTGCGCGACCTCGCCTGGTTCACCGCGCGCGGCACCGAGATGACCGAACACGACTGGTACGCCCCCGCCGCCACCCTCGGCATGTACCTCTCCGGCCGCGACATCCCCGGCCGCGACGACCACGGCGCCCCCATCACCGACGACAGCTTCCTCGCCGTCCTCCACGCGGGCGACCGCCCCGTCGACTTCGCCCTCCCCGGCCCCCCCTGGGCCGACCACTACGAGGTGATCGTCGACACCTCCCAGGAATCACCCCCCGCCACCCCACCCACCCTCCGAGCAGGCACGACGGTGACGGTCCCGGCGAGATCGGTCCTCCTCCTGAGGGTGACGGACTGACGCACCCGCACGCCCCTCAGCCCGTCCGACGGTCACTCCAGCCCGTCCGGCGTTTGAGGACGAGGCCCGTCCAGGGCCGAAAGGGGGGTCCGGGGGCGCAGCCCCCGGGGACGGGACGGGAAGGGGCGGCGGGGGCGATCACCGCTTCCCCAGCAACGCCTCCGCCCCCACCACCACATACCCCGCCGCCAAGAACGCCCGCACACTGCGCGCGTTACCGGGCGAGACCTGCGCCCACACCGCCTCCCCGGCGGCCAGATGACGAGCCGCCCCCACCAACGCCCGCCCGACCCCCCTCCGCCGCACCCCCGCCTCGACCTCGACCGAGCACTCCAACCGCCCGCCCACTCCCCGCCCCAGCGTGACCACCCCGCCCTCGGCCGCCCACACCCGCACCCCGTCCCGCCGCCCCCGCGCACTCCGCACCCGCGGATGCCCCGGATCGTCGACCTCGACCAGCCGCACCGTCGGCGGCCCCGGCAGCGGCGCCCCCACCAGCAGCGCGTCGATCGTCTCGCAGAGCCGCCCCGTACGGTCCATGAAGGCCGCCAGGAACCGGGGGCTCATCGTCGCGGCGAGCGGATCGCCCCCGACGGACCGCAGCACCTCCCGCACCCACCGCGGGTCCTCGTCCGTGAAGACGACGGAGTGCGCCGTGAAGGACAGCACCCCCGCGTCCCGCGCGTCGGCCTGCGGCACCACGGTCGTACCGCCGTCGTCGGGCGGGTAGACCCCGCGCGCCGCCGCGTCGAGAATGTCCCGCAACGTCTCCACACCCGCCCCCTCACCGCACCCGGCCCCGCCGCCGGTCCCCGCACGGTACCCGCACGTGGGAACGGGTGCCCCTCACCCGCTCGGCCGAGCACGGCACCCGTTAACCTGACCTGCGTCAGCAGGACGGCAACGCGGTACCGCGAGGTACGACGCGCAAGGTATGACGTACAGAGGGAAGAGGGGCGGATCGGTGGCGGACATCGAGGAAGCACGCAAGCAGTTCCAGCGGATCGACAGCGACGGCGACGGCTTCATCACCGCGGCCGAGTTCAAGACCGCCCTGGCCCAGCAGGGCGACTGGAACGCCACGGAGTCGGTCGCCGAGGCCGTCATCAAGGTCCGCGACGTCAACGGCGACAAGGTCCTGTCGTTCGACGAGTTCTGGGGCTACCTGAACAAGTGACGTCCGGGGGCCGCCCGTCGACCGGGCGGCCCCGGCCGCACACCCCTGCGGCCACCCCGAGAGCCCCGCCGCCCCTTCCCGGGGACGCTCAGGCGGCGTGCTCGATCCGTACGTTCCAGCGCCCGCCGCGGTTGCGCTCCAGCGCCAGCGGCAGCCCGAAGCACCGCCCGACCAGCGCCCCGGTGAGGACCTCCCCGACCGGCCCCCGCGCCAGCGCCCGCCCGTCGCGCAGCAGCAGCGCGTGCGTCGTACCGGCGGGCAGCTCCTCCAGATGATGCGTGACCAGGACGGTCGCCAGCTCCGGATGGTCCCGGCGCAGCCCGTCCAGCGCGTCCAGGAGGTGTTCGCGGCCCGGCAGGTCCAGCCCGGTCGCCGGTTCGTCCAGGAGCAGCAGCCGCGGCTCGGGCATCAGCGCGCGGGCGATCAGCGTCCGCCCGCGCTGCCCCTGCGACAGGGTCGGCCAGCGCGCCGCGCGCAGCCCGCCGAGACCGAGGGTCTCCATCAGCCGGTCGGCGCGCGCCTCCTGCTCCGCGGTGGGCCGCCAACGGGGGAGCGGGGCAACCGAGTTGGTCAGCCCCGTCAGGACGACGTCCCGGACCCGCAGCGGCGCCGTCAGCGGATGGCGGGGGTCGACGTGCCCGACGTACGCGCGCAGCTCGCGCAGGTCCACCCGGCCCAGGCGGCGGCCGAGGACCTCGACCGTGCCGCGCGTCGGGTGGACGACCGCGCCGAGCAGCCCGAGCAGTGTCGACTTGCCCGCGCCGTTCGCCCCGAGCAGCGCCCAGTGCTCCCCGGCCCGCACGGTCAGCGACACGTCCCGCAGGATCGGCCGCCCGTCCCGTACGACATCCACCGCGTCCGCCCGCAGCACCTCACTCGTCATGGACGGTACGCTAGCCACTCCTCAGGTCCTCAGACAAGTGAGGGCCGTCCCCGCTCCTCCCGCAGGCTGGTGACCCGATGCCCCCCGCGCCGCTCCACCCCGTCCGCCCCAGCCCGCTCGTGGAGCAGGTCGTCGACCGGCTGCGCGCGCAGATCACCGGCGGCCACTGGCCCGTAGGCACCCGTCTGCCCGGCGAGACCACCCTCGCGCGCGACCTCGGGGTGGGCCGCTCCACCGTCCGCGAGGCGCTGCGCGCGCTCACCGGCGCCGGGCTGCTGCGGCCGCGGCAGGGCGCGGGCGTCTTCGTGATCGCCACCGAGCCCGCCGAGGACTGGCCGACCCGGCTGCGGCGGGCCGCGGTGACCGATGTCTACGAGGTCCGTACGGCCGTGGAGGTGCACGCGGCCCGGCTGGCGGCGCGCCGTCGTACGCCCGAGGACGTCGCGGCGATCACGCGTGCGCTGGACGGCCGCCGGGCCGCCGCGGCCCACGACGACCGGGCCTTCGTCGACGCCGACATCGCCTTCCACGCGGCGGTGGTCGCCGCCGCGCACAACCCCGTCCTGGCCGACCTGTTCACCGAGTTCGTGCCCGTACTTCGCGCGGGCCTGGTCGACCTGCTCGCCCTGACCGGCCGGCGCACCGAGGACCCCAACACGGCCGACGCCGCCCACGCGGCCCTGCTGCGCGCGGTGGCCGACGGGGACGCGGAGGCGGCGGCGGAGATCCCGGCGGAGGAGCTGGCCGACCCGTTCCCGGAGCCCGCGCGGGAGTCAGGCGACTCAGCCCCCGACTGATCCACGCCGCCCGCTCACTCTTCCGGAGGAGGGGCGGAATAGCCCGTCGCCCTCGCCGGTTGTCGCCCCCGAGGCATGCATGCATGCGCATACATCGCGTCCTTCGTGGACGTCACGGGACGGGAAAGGTCTGGTCATGAAGATCGGCATCATCGGGGCGGGCAACATCGGCGGCAACCTCACCCGGCGGCTCGCCGCCCTCGGCCACGAGGTCGCGGTCGCCAACTCGCGCGGCCCGCAGACCCTGGCCGAGCTGGCGGCGGAGACGGGCGCGACCCCGGTCGAGGCGACCGAGGCCGCGAAGGGCGCGGAGGTCGTGGTGGTCACGGTCCCGTTCAAGGCGGTGCCCGGTCTGCCCGACGGCATCCTGGACGGCGCCGCCGAGGGCGCGGCCGTCATCGACACCAACAACTACTACCCGCGGGAGCGGGACGGCCGCATCGACGCCGTCGAGGACGAGGGGATCACGGAGAGCCGCTGGATCGAGCGCCAGCTCGGCCACCCCGTGATCAAGGCCTTCAACGGCACCTACGCCCAGGACATCCTGGACCGCCACCGCCCCGCGGGAGACCCCGGCCGCATCGCGCTGCCGGTGGCCGGTGACGACGCGGCGGCCAAGGTGAAGGTGCGGGCCCTGATCGAGGAACTCGGCTTCGACACGGTCGACTCGGGCGGCATCGACGACTCGTGGCGCCAGCAGCCCGACACCCCCGTCTACGGCCTCCGCGGCGACGTCGCCGAGGTCACGAAGGCCCTGGCGGACGCGAGCCCGGACCGCCCGGCGGCCTTCCGGGGCTGACCCCTCCCTCCCGCACGGGCCGGCACCCTCGTTCGGCCGTCCGCTCCCGCCCGGACGGCCGAACGGGGCTTCCACGCCCCCTACTTGGGTCTCGCCCAGGCTCTCAGAGCGGCCGGGCTGTCGAAGTCGGCGACGTTGGTGTCCACGGGGTCGTCCGTGAACTGGTGGAAGCGCCAGGCGGCTTTGATGCGCGGCCGGCCCGCGGTGACGTAGTCGGCGATCCAGAGCCCGTCCCCGGCGTACGACGTGTCGTCCACGTTCAGCCAGAAGTTCCGGTTGCAGTACAGGATCACCCGCTGCTTGGGCCGTAACTGCTTGACCTTGCGCAGGAATGCGTCCTTCTCGGCGGTACTGGCGAAACTCCCCTCGCCGGTCGCCTCCCAGTCGACGGCGAGAATGTCACCGGCCCGCTCGGGCGCCCGGCTCACGAAGTACTCGGCCTGGGCGGCGAGATTGCCCGGCCAGAGGAAGTGATAGAACCCGACGACCAGTCCGGCGTCCCGAGCCCGTTTCGTCTGGGCGGCGAGTTTCGGATTGACGTAGGTACGGCCCTCGGTCGCCTTGACGAAGACGAAGGCGAGTCCGTCGGTGGAGTAGGACGCCGATTGATAGGCGCTGACGTCGATGCCTCGGAGCATAGGGGCAACTCCCGGTGGCGCTGGGTGCCTTGTGCGGCCTTGCTGGAGTCTGCTTATGCCCGGCCGGCACCTCTGCGGAACCTTGGCCTCCGGTATCACCGTGGCCGGGAGGGGCGAGGCCGCCGGACTGCCCACCCTTGCGCTTCCGCACGCCGCTGCCCGGCTCTTGACTCGGGAGCCGCCGGGATGGTGGCAGCCAGGGACCGCTGCGTAAAGGCCGCGCCGGAGCACGCTGAGCTGTGGGCCGTCAGACCTGCGATGACTGCGGACGTCGCCCCCCAGCCCGTCAACCACCGTTCGCCCCGGGCGGTCAGGACCGCCACAACCGGAACCGTGAAAGACAGCTGAAAGAACCTGGAAAGGACGGCCACCGAGAGTAGGTGCAGACGCCGGGCGGACAGGAAGCCCGGCAGATGAACACCGAACGAGGAGAGTGCTGATGTCCAGGATGCTCAGTGGCATGGTGGGGCGGATCGCCGACAGGCTGCTTCCCCAGACGTCCGCCGCCGCGGGCTGCGGAGGATGCGAGACCTTCGTCGACATCGACAAGGGACAGGCCTACACCTACAAGTGCTGCTGGACCAGCAGCTGCGTGCTGCGGTGCCCCTGAGGTGTGTCGCCGCCGCGCTCGGCGCGGCGGCGGTTCCCCTCACCACGTCAGACCTGCCCTGAGGTGGCCGCGCACCTGGTCGAGGCCTTCGGCCGACTGTGTCTGATCACGGTGTTCGCCTGGTCAGGAGTGCAGAAGGTGCACGGGTTCCGTGTCTTCCGCGGCCACGTGGCAGCCACGGTCCCGAGGCTCGGCGGACTCCCTTCAGACGTGCTGGCTGCTGCCGTTGTCCTGATAGAGCTGGGGATCGTCGCATCCCTTGTGCTCCGCCCCCTGGAACGCGCCGGACTGACCGTGGCGCTGCTCCTCCTGACAGCGTTCACCGCCTATCTGCTCCGCCTTCTGCGGACCCGGCCGGACGCGTCCTGCGGCTGTGCGGGAACGAGCCGCACCCCGGTTTCGGGCGCACACCTGCTCCGCAACGCGCTCCTGCTGGTCCTCACCGTGGCCACCTGGTGGGCGGCGGCCCTCACGGACGGACCGAGTCCGGCCCACTACGCGCTCGCCGCCGCGCCCGCGGCGGTCACCGGCGTCGTCCTGCTCCACCTCGCGGAGCTGGTCTCGCTCGTCCGTACGACATATGTGACATGAGAAGGGAGTCCCCATGGGCATCGCGCTGTCCGCCCTCGGCCTGCTGCTGGCGTCCGTCGCATGCGGTCTGTCCGTGGCCGTGGCACTGCGGGTCAAGAAGCTCCTCGACCCGCTGACCGAGGAGGGGGCGCTGAGCGGCCGACGCGTTGCGGGCCCCGCGCCGGGAACGCTGGTTCCCCTGCCCGGCGCTCTCGTCGACATGGACGGGGCGGATGTGGCATGGCCCGCCGACGGTTCGGGACCCTGGGTCCTGACGTTCCAGGCAGTCGGCTGCACCGGCTGCAAGCAGCAGCTTCCCGCGTACAAGAAGTTCTTGCAGAAGATGGCGTTGGACCGGGGCCGGGTGGTCGCCGTCGTCGTCGGCGACCACGAAGGAGCATCCTTCTACAGAGAGGAACTCGGAGCGTACGCCCATGTCGTCCACGGGGCGGACAACGCGCTGCGGCTCGTGGAAGAGCTGGGTGTCTCGATGTTCCCGACATACCTCGTCGTCGACGGGAACGGACGGGTGCTGGCGTCTCCCCAGAGCTCGGCCCGACTGGCGGAGACCGGAGCCGGGCTCCTCACACCGACAGCAGTGAGCGCCTGATCGTCATGTCCTCACACGCATCGAGGCCGCGGCGCGGCAAGCCGACTCAAGAGACGCCCCCCGCCCCGCCGGAGCGCCGTGTGTCCCGGCTGAGGGGCGCCCTCTCCCTCGCCTATGAGTCGGCCGCCCCGCACCTGATCGCCTACGCCGTACTGGACCTGGTCAGCGGCGTCCTGCCGGTCGCTGTCGGCTGGCTCACCAAGATGGCCCTCGACCGACTCAGCGGCCAGGAGACGACGCACACCTTGATCGCGGTGGCTGTCGGACTCGCCGCCGTCGGCGTCGTCCAAGGCGTCGTCCCGCACCTGCTCACCTACTTCCAGGCCGAGGTCGACCGTGCCACCGGGACACTCGCCCAGGGGCGGCTCTTCGCCGCCGTGACCCGGTTCGTGGGGCTGGGCTTCTTCGAGGACCCGACCCAGCTCGACAGACTGCGGATGGCCAAGCAGTCGGGCAGGACGGCGCCGGGCACGGTCGTCAAAGGATCGCTGGGAGTCGTCCGGGCGGGTATCACCATCTCGGGCTTCCTGGTCTCGCTCGTTGCGCTCGCCCCGCTGATGGCCGTCTTCGTCCTCGCCTTCGCCCTACCCGTGCTCGCCGCGGAGATCATCCTGTCCCGGGGACGGGCGCGCATGCTCTGGCGCATCAGCCCCAGGGAACGCCGCGAGATGTTCTTCGACCACCTGCTCTCGGACGTCGACGCGGCCAAGGAAGTACGCCTGTTCGGGACCGGCGGCTTTCTGCTCGGGCGCATGCAGGGCGAACGCCGGGCGACAGACGCCGCACGACGCCGCGTCGACCGTCGCGAACTCACCGCACAGTCGGTCCTGTCCCTGCTCGCGGCGCTGGTCTCCGGAGCCGGCCTGGTCTGGGCCGTCCACGCCGCCCGGTCCGGAACCCTGACCGTGGGCGACATCGCCATCTTCATCGTGGCCGTCGCCGGGGTCCAGTCGTCGGTCGCCCAATTGGCGAGCAACCTTGCCCAGGCACACCAGGCACTGGTCCTGTTCGGGCACTACCAACAGGTGAGCACCGCGGGCCCGGACACGGAGCGCGCCGAGCAGCCGCGCATCCTGTCAGCCCTGCGCGAGGGCATCGAACTCCGCGACGTCTGGTTCCGCTACGGCGAGGACGAGCCGTGGATTCTCCGGGGCGTCGACCTGACGATCCCCCGGGGCCAGAGCCTGGCCCTGGTCGGGCTGAACGGAGCGGGCAAGTCGACCCTCGTCAAACTGCTCTGCCGCTTCTACGACCCGACCCGCGGCGCGATTCTCTGGGACGGCGTCGACATCCGGGACGTGGACCCGGACGAACTCCGCCTCAGAACAAGCGCGGTGTTCCAGGACTTCATGCACTATGACCTCACCGCACGCGAGAACATCGCCCTCGGCGACCTGACGGCGTTGGACGACCACCCCCGGGTGACCGCAGCCGCCCGACGGGCGGGAGTGCACGACAAGATCACCGGCCTCCCTCAGGGATACGACACGCTC
Source organism: Streptomyces sp. NPDC091281 (assembly GCF_044757425.1). Taxonomy (NCBI): domain Bacteria; kingdom Bacillati; phylum Actinomycetota; class Actinomycetes; order Kitasatosporales; family Streptomycetaceae; genus Streptomyces; species Streptomyces sp. NPDC091281. Next base: position 842,249 of record NZ_JBIVUY010000002.1, read on the forward strand.
GTCACCCGCACCTTCTTCGGCGGTACCGGCGAGGACTCCGCGGAGTCGGGCGTCCTGTTCTCCGGCGGCCAGGCACAACGGCTGGCCCTGGCACGCGCCCTGGTGCGCGAACGCCGCGATCTCCTGATTCTGGACGAACCCAGTTCCGGACTCGACGCCGAGGCCGAGTACGAGATCCACACCCGGATCAGGGAGTTCCAGCACGGGAGGACCAGCCTGCTCATCTCCCACCGACTCGGATCCCTGCGGGACGCGGACCGGATCGTCGTGCTGTCCGAGGGGCGGATCGTCGAAGAGGGGGATCACGGCACGCTCATGGCTCGGGGCGGCGAGTACGCGCGGCTGTTCACTCTTCAGGCATCCGGCTACACCGGCGAGTTGGTGCCGCCCACGGCGGAAGGGGCTGCTCGGTGATCGGCCCCGGCCTCCTGGCCGCCACGACCCTTGCCGGTCTTGCCGGTGTGGCGCTTGCGGTCCTGCGCAGACGGCTCGTGTCGGTCACGGTCGTGGGACACAGCATGCTGCCCGCCTACCGGCCCGGCGATCGTGTCCTGATCCTGCGCGGAACGGTACCGGAACGCGGGGGCGTGGTCGTCGTGGAACAGCCCAGCACGGAACGCCGGGCCTGGGACCTCCCCCCGGCCGGACTCGGCAGCGCCCGCCGGCCCGTCACCGAGCGCGAGTGGCTCGTCAAGCGGGTCGCCGCGACGCCGGGGGACACGTGGTCCACGGAGGCGGGCCTGACCGAGCGGGTTCCCCCGGGCCATCTGCTGCTGCTCGGTGACAACGCCGCCGTCAGCTTCGACTCGCGTCAGATGGGTCCCTTCCCGGTGGACAGGGTCCTCGGCGCCGTATGGCGACGACTGTGACGTACGGGATCGGCGCCGGTCGTCCATGAACTTCCGCAGGAGCGGGAGAGGTACAGAGATGAAGGAGACATTCCATGCAGGACACCACCCACCTCGTGCAGAACGAGGAACTGGCCGCGCTCGGTGAGACCGGGCCGACGGGGCAGCCCGAGCCCATCGAGATCCGGCTTCTCGACAAGATCGAGACCATCGAGAGCAAGGCGATCGACAGCTAGGGCCCCTCTTCCGGATCTTGCCGTCGGTCGCGGGGTCTGGCACGCCCTCCCCCGGAGGGGGCACCCCCAGCCGCGTTGTCGTCGGTTGCCGACGCTCCGCGTCGCCGCCCTCCTCCGCCTCGCAGCTGCACGCACCAGACCCCGCTCAGCTCAGGCCAGGACGCACCGCACCTGGCGGCCGACCAGATCCGAAAGAAAGGCCCCAGTACCCGTCCTGCCGGCGGAAGCAATTCCGCCGGCAGGCCCATCTTCCGAGGAGTTGGCCTTGAGACGTCCACGGGTGAAACCCGAACACACCCCCCACCGGTTCGACGACGGAACCGTCCGGATCGGTGGCGAGATCTACGGAATCGCGGCGGAGATCACCGACCGTGACGGCTGGGTGTGGGATGCCCTGACCAGGATGGACGGCACCACCTCGCCCGAGGCCATCGAGGAGCAACTGGTCGCCGAGCACCCGCGACTGGGCCCCGAAGGCGTCCGCAGACTGCTCCGGGACCTGTTGGACTCCGGCTACGTCGAGGATGCCGCCGTCGGCCCCCCGGACGGCCTCACCGACACCGAGATCGAGCGGTACAGCCGCAACCGCGCCTACTTCCGACGGGTGGACCTCAGGCCGGACAGCAACCCGTGGAAGACACAGCAGCGGCTCACCTGCGCGCGCGTGGCGGTCCTCGGCGTCGGCGGCGCGGGCAGCCATGCGGCATGGGCGCTGGCGGCCGCCGGTGTCGGCAGCCTGCACCTCGTCGACCCGGACTCCGTCGAGGTGTCCAACCTCACCCGGCAGGTGCTGTACGGGGAAGCCGACCTGGGGCGCCCCAAGGCGGAGGCCGCCGCCGAACGCCTCACGTCGCTCGACTCCGCGGGAACGTTCACGTACGACGTCGGCAAGGTCGACACCGAGGACGGGTTGAGGAACCTGGTCTCGGGGTGTGATGCCTTCGCCCTCTGCGCTGACGAACCCCGTAACGACCTCATCGCGAAGATGACCAGCCGGGTGTGTGCCTCACTCGGTGTTCCGTGGGCGAGTGCCGGATACAACGGCCCCCTGGTGACCGTGGGCGTCTACGGCCCGCACGGCCCGTGCTTCGAATGCGTCGGGGCGGGGGAGGAGGCGAAACTCAAGCCGGGCTGGTACCCGGACCTGGGGGGAGTGGGGGTCCTGGCCCCGGCCGCCGGGATCTCCGGACAACTCGTCGCCCACGAGATCGTCGCCCTGCTCACCGGGACCAACCGGTCGGCGCCAGGGTACGTACGCGGTCTCAACCTGATCGCCCCCGACCAGCTGGTCGACGTGCGGCATCCCGCCCGGCCCGACTGCCCGCTGTGCAACCCGTGACCCGGCGGCTGAGGTGATCCCGTGACGAACAGGAGCGGCATCCGCGTGGGCCTGCACCCGCTGGACGTCCGACCGGACAGGGGCGAATGGTTCGTGGGCCGACAAGGCAACGACCAGATCGTCGCCGTGCCCGAGATCGGACTGGCCGCCCTCCGACTGCTGACCGCCGGCAGCACCGTCGAGGAGGCAAGGAACACCCTGCGCGTCACCACCGGGCGCGACCTGGACGTCGGCGCGTTCGTGGAGAAACTCGCAGACGCCGGACTGGTGGCGTCCATCGGTGACCGGCGTATCGAACCCACACCTCAGACGGTCTCGCTTCCCCGGCTGCGAGCGGGTCACGTCCGCTGGGCCATGAGCCCGATCCTGCACGTGCTCGTCCTGGCAGTCCCGGTGGTCGCCGTTCTGCTCGTCCTGCGGGAGCCGGCCATCCTGCCGTCCTGGGACGACCTGCTGTGGACCGAATACGGCACCTTCACCTTGCTTGCACAGGCCTCGGTGTCCGTGTGCCTGATAGCCCTGCACGAGATGACTCACCTGGTCACGGCCCGCGCAGCAGGTGTGCCGGGACGGATCACTCTCGGAACGCGCCTGCAGTTCCTCGTGGCGCAGACGGAGGTGTCGGGCATCTGGCTCAAGAGCCGCAGAGAGCGACTCACGGTGTACCTGTCAGGGATCGCCCTCGACGCGGCGATCTGGGGGTGCTGCATCGTGGCCCGCTTCCTGGGCTCCGACGTCGCTCTGCTGCCCGTGATCGCGATGACCTTGGTGGCCGCACTCGCGCATCAGTGCTTCGTGTTCATGCGGACGGACCTCTACTTCGTCGTCCAGGACCTGACAGGCTGCCGGAACCTCTACGCGGACACGGGCCGCTACCTGCGTCACCTCGCGGCGAGACTGCGCGGACGACGTGGGCCGAACCCCCTACGTTCTCTCCGGCCCGCCGAACGGCGTTTCCTCCAGGCCTACGCGCTGGGCACGCTCGCGGGAACCGTCATCTGCGTGTTCATCGGCCTTCGCCTCCTCACCGAGGTCACCTTGCCGCTGATCACGCGCTCCCTCGAGCAGATCGTGCGTGGCGCCGATCCGTGGGGCCGCCTGGACGCTGTAGTGACCGTTCTCGTCCTGGCCGGTCTGCAAGGAACGTGGGTGTGTCTGTGGTGGCGTCGCCACGCGGGACGGGCGCGACGAGCGTGGCACGCAGGGCGGCGGCGCTTCCGGACGGACTGAGCCACTGTTCCCGCCGTCGGAAGACCAAGATTGCCCGCCTGCCGACGGTGGTCTACGTTCTTCGAATGCCCAGCCCCCTTCCTCGATTTCGCCTGCTCGGACCTCTGGAGATCGAGATCGACAGGCGTAAGACGGCTCTCACGGGACGCCAACGCGCCCTCTGCGCGGTGCTGTTGCTCCACGCGGACCATGTGGTGTCTGTCGACCGCATGATCCGGAGCATGTGGGGTGAGCAACGGCCCGGCGCGTCCGAGGCACGGGTCCGAGCCCTGGTCGCCGAGGTACGCCGAGCCTTCGGAGCCGCGGGAAGCGGACTGCTGGTGACACAGCGGCCGGGCTACGTGCTACGCGTGGCACCCGCCGAAGTCGACGTCCATCTCTTCGAGCAGAGACTCGGGGACGCTGCCCGGTCCGCGGCCCACGGAGACTGGGCGGAGGCGTATCGCTGTCACGACGCGGCACTCACACTGTGGCGAGGCGATCCCCTCCCGGACCTGCCTGCGATGGAGGCGGAGCGCCGCCGTCTGACCGAGCTGTACGTCGCGGCCCGGGAAGGCAGGGCGGAGGCCGACATGGAACTCGGTCGGTACCGCCCGGCGGTCGCCGAACTGATCCGGCTCACGTCGGACCATCCGCTGCGTGAGCGACCGCACGCGTTGCTGATGCACGTGCTGCAACGGGACGGACGGACAGCGGACGCGCTCGCTGTGTACACCGAGTTGCGGCGGCGCATGGTCGACGAACTCGGAGTGGAACCGTCGGACGAGATCGCCTCCCTGCACCAGAGGCTGCTGCGCGGTGACGTCGGTCCGCAGCCGTCACCAGGGCCCGGACGAGGTCTGCCTCCGGAACACCTACAGGTTCCCCGGCAGCTCCCCCGCGGGCCCCGGCGCTTCGTCGGCCGCAACGCGCAGCTACGCCTGCTTGACGCCGGCCGACGCCAAGGCGAGGAACTCACCTTGGTGGTGGGGCCGGCCGGGGTGGGGAAGACGGCGCTGGCCCTGCACTGGGCCCACCGGATCGCGGGCGACTTCCCGGACGGTCAGCTCTTCCTGGACATGCGGGGGTTCGACGACGCCGAGCCGATGACACCGCAGGAGGCGCTCCCTCTCCTGTTGCAGGGCCTGGGATGTGCCTCCCGTGACATCCCGCTCCGATGGGAGGCCCAGGCGGCGCTGTACCGCACGGTCCTGGCGGAGCGCCGCATCCTGGTCGTCCTCGACGACGTGGCCGACGCGTCGTACGTCCGGGATCTGCTTCCCGCTTCGAACGGTTCGCTCACGCTGGTGACCAGCCGTCACCGACTCAATGGACTCGTCACTCTGGACGGGGCGTTCCGGGTCTCCTGCGATGTCCTCGACAGCGGGGAGGCCCTGGAGCTGATCAGCTCCGCGGTGGGCGCCGACGCGGTCGAGGCCGACCAGGAATCCGCGACCCGGCTGGTGGAACTCTGCGACCGACTGCCGCTCGCGCTCTGCGTCGCCAGTTCCTGGATCGGTGACCGGCCGGGCAGCATCCGGGACTACGTGAGCGATCTCGCCGAACGCGGGCGCCTGGCGCGACTCCATGTGGAGGGCGAGGAGAGCGTGGCGGTCCGAGCCGCGCTGGACCTCTCGTACACCGGGCTGCCTGCCGAGGCGAAGCGCGCGTTCCGTCTCCTCGGCCTGGTCGCTGGAACAGGGCGCTCGTCCGCCGCTGCCGCCGCCGCTGCCGGGATCGACGAGCCGCGCATGTCCGACCTGCTGCGCCTGGCGCACCGTGTGCACCTGCTGCGGGACGCCGGGGGCGGGCGCTCGACCTGGCACGACCTGGTGCACGAGTACGCCAGGGACCGTGCGGTCGCGGAGGATGCGGAGCTCGAGCGGCGAGCCGCGGTCCTGCGCGTCCTGGACCACTACTTGCAGAGTGTCGTCAACGTGGCGCGTGTGTGCGGCTTCCATGTTCCGTGGGCGTGCCCCCCTCCCGTCGAGCGGTCGGTGCCACGGGAGTTCGGTACGCAGGAGGACGCCTACGCCTGGTTCGCATCCGAATGGGAGGACATCGCCGCCGCGATCACGCACGCGGCGGAACATGGTCCCTCACGTTTCGCGTGGCAACTCGTGGACGCCCTGTTGGATCTGTTCCATCATCGCCGCCCGATGTCGGACTGGATACGCTTGGCCACGGTCGCACGGGAGGCCGCCGAACGGAGCGGAGACCTCCAGGGCCAGTCCGCGATGAAGTGCTCCACAGGGAACGCCAGATGGCGGAACGGGGACCTGAAGGGGGCTCTGTCGGAGTACGAGGAGGCGGAGATCCTGGCACGGCGGGCCGGGTGGCTGTTCGGAGAGGCCGCCGCCCTCCAGGGACGGGGAGTCACCCTCAAGATCCTCGGCAAACCCCAGGAGGTACCACCGCTCTACCGCCGGTGCCTCGACATCTACCGGCAGCTCGGCGTGACCAAGAGCACGGAGATCATGCTCATCAATCTGGCCTCCCTCTACCACTGCCTGGGGCGTCTGCCCGAGGCGGAGCACGCGGTCACCGAGGCGCTGTTGTCGCTGGTCGGTGAGAGCGGACGTCACACGCACTCGATGGCCCTGGTGAACCTCGCGCTCGTCCTGCAGCAGCAGGCGCGCTTCGCCGAGGCGCTGGACGCGCTGTGGAAGTGCTTCCTCGTCTCGCGCGACTCCGGATCGGTCTACGGGGAGGCGGTGGCGCTGGAAACCCTGGGGCGGGTGTTCACCGATGCCGGTCACAGCGACCGCGCGATCCAGGCGTACGAGGATGCGCTCGAACTGTCCCGGCGGGTGGGCAACCGCAACTGCGAGGTGGACTCGCTGGTCGGCCTGGCCGTGGTGAAGGTCCGTATCAGCCGACCGGACGACGCCGACCGGCACCTCGACGACGCCCGCGACATCGCGGAGCGGACGGGCCATCGGACGGGGCTCGTGGAGATGCTGCTCGCGCAGGCCACGGTGTGCTGCACACGGGGCGCGTACGCGGACGCGATCCGGCACCTGGAGCATGCCGCACAGTTGGCGGTCGAAGGCACCCCCCTCGCCCTGCCGCACATTCGTACGCTCACCGCGTTGGCCCTGCTGGAGGCCGGTGCGGTGACTGATGCTCTTCGGGAGGCGGACAAGGCGGTGGCCCAGGCCGATGACTCGGGTCAACGACTCGCTCTGGCCAGGGCGTTGATGGCGAGAGCGGACGCCGGAGACAGGGCCGGTGACGTTCGCCCCGCCATGGCCGATCGGGAGAGGGCCCATATCTTGTTCGAGGAGATTCACGTCCCGGACGGTCCTTTTCGGACAGACCTTCCATGGGAGTCCGAACGCCACGTGCAGCGGCGACGGCGGCGCTACCCGACGCTGCCCTCCGACGCCGACTCGCGCTGCGACCTGTACCTGGTCACCTATTTCGAGGGCTTCGAGGTGGGCAACCGGACAAGCTCATGAGCTCATGAGATCGAGCACCCCGCGATCGGGTCGCAGGCTCTCGCTCCTGCACAGGATGCGCTCGTGCAGGCTCCGGAGTTGAGGACCCGGCTCGTCGCCGAGCAGATCGATCATCAGTGCCCGGGTCGCCTGATAGCACCGCAGGGCCTCTTCCTGTCGTCCGCTGCGATGAAGGGCGAGCATGAGCAGGCCGACGACGTGTTCGTCGAGAGGGTGATGTGCGGCCAGTGCGTGGAGCGGCGCGACGCACTCGTCGGAGCGGCCAAGTTGCAGGATCAGCTCGGCTCGGCCGACCACCGCGTCCCGATGCTCGTGGTGGAGCGTCAGGCGGGCCGCCGCAGCCCACGCCGTCGTCATGTTGGACAGCGGCTCTCCGCGCCACAGCGCGAGTGCCTCGCCGTAGAGCGCCAGGGCCCGCTCCGCCTCGTTGCGGCGTCGGGCGACCTTGGCCTGTGTGACCAGGTGCCGGAACCGTGAGGTGTCGACGACGTCCTCGTCGACAGCCAGTACGTACCCTCCGTGTCGTCTGATCAGTTCGCCTCCGGGCCCTCCGCTGTCCGTGACGCAGCGCAGTGCCTTTCTGAGCCGGGTGGCCAGCGTGTAGAGCGCATTGCGCGGATGCTCCGGCAACTGCGTCTCCCAGAGGCGCTCGATCACCTCCGCGTCGGCGGTGAATGCGCTGGGTGTCCAGGCCGTGGCAGCCAGCAGCAACCCGACTCCGTTGGACATGGAAACCCTGCTTCCGGAAGCAGTGTGTACCTCGATGTAGCCCAGCAACTGAATGTTCATGCCACTTCCCCGTTGATCTTCTGCCCGTGCTCCTTCCACGGTGCAGTCGACCTGTTCGGAAACTGCATGGATCACGCATGGGCGTCGATCAGCGGGCCGCCACGTGTCGTGCACGCGGCGGCGGCAGCCTCAGCACTCGATGATGTTCACAGCCAACCCACCCCGAGCCGTCTCCTTGTACTTGACCGACATGTCCGCCCCCGTGTCCTTCATCGTCTTGATGACCTTGTCGAGGGAGACCTTGTGGGAGCCGTCGCCGCGCATGGCCATGCGGGCGGCGGTGACGGCCTTGACCGCGGCCATGCCGTTGCGTTCGATGCAGGGGATCTGGACGAGGCCGCCGACGGGGTCGCAGGTGAGGCCGAGGTTGTGTTCCATGCCGATCTCGGCCGCGTTCTCGACCTGTTCGGGGGAGCCGCCGAGGACTTCGGCGAGGGCGCCCGCGGCCATCGAGCAGGCCGAGCCGACCTCGCCCTGGCAGCCGACCTCCGCGCCGGAGATGGAGGCGTTCTCCTTGAAGAGCATGCCGATGGCGCCCGCGGCGAGCAGGAAGCGGACCACGCCCTCCTCGTCGGCGCCGGGGACGAAGTTGACGTAGTAGTGCAGGACGGCGGGGATGATGCCGGCGGCGCCGTTGGTGGGGGCGGTGACGACCCGGCCGCCGGCCGCGTTCTCCTCGTTGACGGCCATCGCGTAGAGGGTGATCCACTCCATGGAGAGGGCCAACGGGTTGCCCTCCGCCCGCAGTTGACGGGCCGTCATGGCGGCGCGGCGGCGGACCCGCAGGCCGCCCGGCAGGATGCCCTCGCGGGACATGCCGCGCGTCACGCACGCCTGCATCACCCGCCAGATCTCCAGCAGGCCGTCACGGATCTCGTCCTCGGTGCGCCAGGCCCGCTCGTTCTCCAGCATCAGCGAGGAGATCGACAGGCCGGTCTCCTTCGTCAGCCGCAGCAGTTCGTCGCCGGTGCGGAACGGGTACTTCAGCGGGGTGTCGTCCAGCTTGATCCGGTCCGCGCCGACCGCGTCCTCGTCGACGACGAACCCGCCGCCGACCGAGTAGTACGTCTTCGCCAGCACCTCGGCGCCCGCGGCGTCGTACGCCCAGATCGTCATGCCGTTGGCGTGGTACGGCAGCGCCTTGCGGCGGTGCAGCACCATGTCGTCGTCGAAGGAGAACGGGATCTCGTGCGTGCCGAGCAGGCTGATCCGCCCCGACTCCTTGATCCGCTCGACGCGCTCGTCCGCGGACTCGACGTCGACCGTGCGCGGGGAGTCGCCCTCCAGGCCGAGCAGCACCGCCTTGGGGGTGCCGTGCCCGTGGCCGGTGGCGCCGAGGGAGCCGTACAGCTCGGTGCGGACGGCCGCGACCGAGTCGAGCAGCTCCTCGTTGCGCAGCCGCCGGGCGAACATACGGGCCGCCCGCATCGGCCCCACGGTGTGGGAGCTGGACGGGCCGATACCGATCGAGAACAGGTCGAAGACCGAGATGGCCACGGGAACTCCTGGGGGGTGCGGGGTGGTGCGGGGGTCTCCCGCCGGGGCCGCCCCGCCCACTCTCACGAGTGTGCGGGACGACCCGGCGAAAAGGGGTACGGCGGGTGTCGCGGGCCGTACGGGGGCCTATCGGCCCAGCGCGGGGTACAGCGGGTGCTTCTCGGCCAGGGCCGTCACACGGGCCTTGAGCGCCTCGACGTCGTACGACGGCTTCAGCGTCTCGGCGATCACGTCCGCGACCTCGGCGAAGTCCTCCGCGGTGAAGCCGCGGGTGGCCAGTGCCGGGGTGCCGATCCGCAGGCCCGAGGTGACCATCGGGGGCCGCGGGTCGTTCGGGACGGCGTTGCGGTTGACGGTGATGCCGACCTCGTGGAGGCGGTCCTCGGCCTGCTGCCCGTCCAGCGCGGACTCCCGCAGGTCGACCAGGAGCAGGTGCACGTCGGTGCCGCCCGACAGGACGTTCACCCCGGCCGCCCGCGCGTCGTCGGCGGTCAGCCGCTCGGCGAGGATGCGCGCGCCCTCGACCGTACGGCGCTGCCGCTCGGCGAAGTCCTCGGAGGCCGCCACCTTGAAGGAGACCGCCTTCGCCGCGATCACGTGCTCCAGGGGGCCGCCCTGGAAGCCCGGGAAGACGGACGAGTTCAGCTTCTTCGCGAACTCCTGCTTGGCCAGGATGATGCCGCCGCGCGGCCCGCCGAGCGTCTTGTGCGTGGTGGAGGTGACCACGTGCGCGTGCTCGACCGGGTTCGGGTGCAGGCCCGCCGCGACCAGACCGGCGAAGTGCGCCATGTCCACCCACAGGTACGCCTCGACCTCGTCGGCGATCCGGCGGAACTCGGCGAAGTCCAGCTGCCGCGGGTACGCCGACCAGCCCGCGATGATCACCTTCGGGCGGTGCTCCTTGGCCAGCCGCTCGACCTCGGCCATGTCGACCAGCCCGGCCGCGTCCACGTGGTAGGCGACCACGTCGAACTGCTTGCCGGAGAAGTTCAGCCGCATCCCGTGGGTGAGGTGGCCGCCGTGCGCCAGGTCCAGGCCGAGGATGGTGTCGCCGGGCTGGGCCAGCGCGAACAGGGCGGCCTGGTTGGCGGAGGCGCCCGAGTGCGGCTGCACGTTGGCGTACTCGGCGCCGAACAGGGTCTTCACCCGGTCGATGGCGATCTGCTCGGACACGTCGACGTGCTCGCAGCCGCCGTAGTAGCGGCGGCCCGGGTAGCCCTCGGCGTACTTGTTGGTCAGGACCGAACCCTGCGCCTCCATGACCGCGAGCGGAGCGAAGTTCTCCGAGGCGATCATCTCCAGCGTGGACTGCTGGCGGCGCAGCTCCGCGTCGACCGCCGCGGCGATCTCCGGGTCCAGCTCGTGCAGGGGCGTGTTCAGGACAGACATGGGTCTACGTCTCCTCAGCCGGCGGTGAAAGCGGAGTACTCGTCGGCGGAGAGCAGGTCGTCCTGCTCGCCCGTGACGCGCACCTTGAACAGCCATCCGCCCTCGAAGGGGGCGGAGTTCGCCAGCGACGGGTCGTCGACGACGTCCTGGTTGATGGCGACGACCTCGCCGTCGACCGGCGAGTACAGCTCGCTGACCGACTTGGTCGACTCCAGCTCGCCACAGGTCTCGCCCGAGGTCAGGGTGTCGCCGACCTCGGGGAGCTGGACGAACACCACGTCGCCGAGCGCGTTCGCCGCGTGCTCCGTGATCCCGACCGTCGCGACGCCGTCCTCGGCGCCCGACAGCCACTCGTGCTCCTTGCTGTACCGCAGCTGCTGGGGGTTGCTCATGGCTCGAATTCTCCTGTACGCGGGGGAGTGCTGGTGAAGGGGATGCTGCCGGTGGACGGGCTGACCTGCGGGGATGTGGGCAGGCTCACGCCGCTGGGCCGCCGGGGGTGGCGGCGGCCTACGGGACCCGCCGCTACTTCTGCCGCTTGTAGAAGGGCAGCGCCACGACCTCGTACGGCTCGTGGGTGCCCCGGATGTCCACGCCGACGCCCGCCGTGCCCGGCGCCGCGTGGGCCGCGTCGACGTACGCGATCGCGATCGGCTTGCCCAGGGTGGGGGAGGGGGCGCCCGAGGTGACCTCGCCGACGGTCTCGCCGCCCGCGACCACCGCGAACCCGGCGCGCGGCACGCGGCGGCCCTCGGCGATCAGGCCGACCAGCACGCGCGGCGGGTTCTCCGCCGAGCGGGCCGCCGCCGCCTCCAGCGCCGTACGGCCGACGAAGTCGCCCTCCTTCTCGAACTTGACCACGCGGCCGAGACCGGCGTCGAAGGGGGTGAGGTCGGTGGTCAGCTCGTGCCCGTACAGCGGCATGCCCGCCTCCAGGCGGAGCGTGTCCCGGCAGGACAGGCCGCAGGGGGTGATGCCGACGCCCGCGCCCGCCTCGGTCAGCGCCGTCCACAGCGCCACCGCGTGCTCGGGCTTCACGAACAGCTCGAAGCCGTCCTCGCCGGTGTAGCCGGTGCGCGCGATGAGCGCCGGGACGCCCGCGACGGTGCCGGGCAGTCCGGCGTAGTACTTGAGGCCGTCGAGGTCGGCGTCGGTCAGCGACTTCAGGATGCCGGGGGACTCGGGGCCCTGGACGGCGAGCAGCGCGTACGCGTCCCGGTCGTCGCGGACCTCGGCGTCGAAACCGGCCGCGCGCGCGGTGAGCGCGTCCAGCACGACCTGCGCGTTCGAGGCGTTCGCGACGACCATGAACTCGGCGTCCGCGAGGCGGTACACGATCAGGTCGTCGAGGATGCCGCCGTTCTCGGCGCAGATCATCGTGTAGCGGGCGCGGCCGACACCGACGGCGGCGATGTTGCCGACCAGCGCGAAGTTCAGCAGGGCCCCGGCGTCGGGGCCGGTCACCGTGATCTCACCCATGTGCGACAGGTCGAACAGACCGGCCCGGGTACGGACCGCGACGTGCTCGTCCCGCTCGGAGCCGTAGCGCAGGGGCATGTCCCAGCCGGCGAAGTCGGTCATCGTCGCGCCCAGCGAGCGGTGCAGGGCGTCGAGGGCGGTGTGACGGAGTGCGGTGCTGCTCATCGGGCGTTCGTCTCCCAGGCGACGGGGGTGTCCCACCCCGCACCGGGAACCGGGCGCGGGGGACGGCGAGGTCGTTCCTCCCCATCTGTCATCGGAACCTGAGAGGTTCGCCCCGATCACGCAGGCGCGCGGCGCGGACCGTCCGGAGACGGCCGGGCTGGTGATCGTGGCTTGCACCTTGGGTGGGACCGCCGCCCGGAGACGGGAGCGGTCCGCTTTTCAGATGTGCCTCGCCCGCGCGGTAACGGGGCCTGAGAGATTCAAGGGAGGGACTTGCTCCTTCGGCGCCCCGGCTCGGCGCCGCCCCGGTTGCCCTGGGTGCGCTGCCGGGAACTCTCCCGCGCGGATTCAAACGGCCGGTATGCAGTTGGCGCCGACATCATTGCACGCCACGACCGATCGCGGCAGGGCGCCATCTGTAACCGGCCTGTGGCGGTACGCGAACAAAAACGGTAGACAGCGCGCATTACCTTCTCTTTACGCTCGACGGGGACAAGACTTGTCTGACCCCAGGGGAGGACGCACACGGTGAACAGGACCACGGCACTCGCGACCGGCTCGGCCCTCGCACTGCCCGCCCAGCCGCAGGCCCCGGCCCGGGAGGCGTGCGGTGAGCGGCCCGCTCCCGTCGTCCGGGACCTGCGCGAGCGCGCCGGACACAGCCCGCACGCCCTGCTCTTCGGACCCCGGGACCTGGTGGTCGTCACCGGACTGCCCGGCAGCGGCAAGTCCACCCTCATGAAGCGCGCGGTCACCGGGACGCGCGTCGACTCCCAGGACACCCGCGACCGCTGGGACGCCCGCATGCCGCGCGCCCTGCCCTACGCCCTCTACCGGCCCCTCGTCCGGCTCGCCCACTACGCCGGTCTGCGGCGCGCGCTGCGCTCCGGCGAGGGCGTCGTCGTGCACGACTGCGGCACCCAGGCCTGGGTCCGCGACTGGCTGGCCCGCGAGGCCCGCCGCCGCGGCGGCACCCTGCACCTCGTCCTCCTCGACGTCACCGCGGGCACCGCCCTGGAAGGCCAGCGCGAACGCGGCCGCGGCGTCTCCCGCTACGCCTTCCTCCGCCACCGCCGCGCCGCCGCCCGCCTCCTCCACGCCGTCCAGAAGGGCCGCCTCCCCCAGGGCTGCGACTCCGCCCTCCTCCTGGACCGCGCGGCGGCGGACACGTTGAAGCGGATCGCGTTCACGGGGTGACGGGGCCTCCGGGGGTGGCGGGTCCTGGGGGAGGGGGCCTCCGAGGTACGTCCCGGCGGCCCGCCGAGGTCCGGCAGCCGCGCCCCCGCCCTGCCACGCACCCCGGCCCCACCGGCGGAGCCGCTAGCCTTGCCGGTGATCCAGTGATCCAGTGGTTTCCAGCAGGCGGTAGGCAGATGGACTTCCCCCCGGCGGACTTTCCCGCGGAGTTTCCGGCGCAGGCGCACCCCCACTCGCACGGCGGGTGGCCCGGCAACGAGCTGGAGGAGGTGCTCTCCGCTTCCTTCAACGTGCCGGGGTCCGGCGGCCGGATCGTCGAGGTGCTCGGCCGGAGCTTCCTGTGGGTGCCGCTGCCCAGCGGCGGCGGCCCGCGCAGCGGCCCGCTGGACCTGCCGACCGTCGAGCTGGACGGCCAGGCGTACGTGCCGGTGTTCAGCTCCGAGGAGCAGCTCCGCCAGGTCGCCGGGCCGCACATGGCGTACACGATCGCCCCGGCCGTCGAGTTCGCGCGCGGGCTGCCCCCGCAGGTGGGCCTCGCGGTGAACCCGGACGGGACGGTCGGGATACCGCTGCCCCCGCCCGCCGTCGCCGAGCTGTGCCGCACCGGCCGCACCCCGCTGGACGGCCCCGCGAGCGGCGGCCGGGTCCGGCTGTACGAGCCGGACTGGCAGGACGACCCGGTCGACCTGCTGTCCGCCGCCGCCGCGGAGTTCGACGCGACCGGCGTCGTGCGGACCGCCCGGCGCTGCCTCGCCGTCGTCGAGACGGCCGACCCCGTGATGTTCGTGGGCGTCGAACTCGCCTCGTGGGAGGGCGACCTGCGGGCCCTGCCGATGGAGGCGCTCGGCCGCGCGCTCGGCGTGGTCCCGGCCCCGTGGCCGGTCAACCTGGTCCTCCTCGACGTCACGGAGGACCCCGTCGCCCGCTGGCTGAAGGAGCACGTCCGCCCCTTCTACACGCGCGCCCCCTGACACCGGCCCGCAACCCCGCACCTCCGGGGGCACCGTTGACGGCGGAGCCACCTAAGCTGGTCTCCCGAACGCGCGGCAACTCCATCGAAGGGGCGGTACAGGTGAGCGCCAGCGGCATCGCGGCCGGGCAGGTCGAGCACATGCTGCGCCAGGTGACCCCCGGGCGCTACGACGCCTACGAGGCACTCCTGCGCGCCCTCGCGACCCCGGCCGGCGGGCGCGTCTGGATGCTGCTCTGGCACGGCCACGCCGGTTCCCCCGACGCCCAGTACGGCACGATGGAGGTCGACGGCCACGGGTACGCGCCCTGCGTCACCTCCGCCCAGGAGCTGTCCGCCAGCGGCTGGAACCGCTCGTACGAGGTGGCCGACGGCCTGGACGTGGCCCGCACCCTCTACCCCGACCACCACGGCCTCTGGCTGAACCCGCACGCCCCGGGCGGCGGTGTCGGCATCCCGTGGCTGGACCTGCGCCGGATCGCGACGGGCCTGGACCGGCAGCCCGCGGGCCCGCTCAGACTCTCCGAACCGGCGATCGACATCGCGCAGTTCTACGCCCTCCTCGCCCAGAACGCCCACCGCACCCCGGCCCTGCGCTCCCTGCGCCGGGCCTGGGTGCAGCCCGCGCTCGGCGCCCCCTACCTCGCCCTCGGCCTCGACGTGTACGACACCTCGCCCCCGGCGGTGGACGCGGTGCGGGCGATGATGCAGCAGTCGATCGGGGCGGTCCCGGAGGGCCTGCCGGTGTCGACGGTCGCGATGAGCGACGACTACGACCCCGTCGTGATGTGGATGCGGGCCCACGCCCGCCCCTTCTACGACCGCGAGGCGCACGCTCCGGCCACCCCCGACCGCGCCCCCGCCTCCGGCTACGGATACCCTCCGGCCGGACGCTACTGACGCTCCACCGGACGACTCGGACGCTCCGCCCGACCGTCCCCGGTACCGTCCCGGTGCTGTCGCGCGACCGTTCCGCAAAGACGCCGAACCGTCCGCGACGTCTCCGCACCGCAGGAGAAGGCACTGATCTTCGCGCGTAGATGAGGGCGTTACGTCCGAATTTGCCGGACTCTGTCCCAACTCGTCCGCGTCCGCCCCCCGTTACCCACCGTCCGGATAACGGAATCCTCCTGAGCGCATCACGTTTGCGCATCCATTCACCGTCAAGTCTGGCAACAGATCGCCGAAGCGTTGAAGACTCCCGCATCGGGGGTGTTTTCGCCCCTGTGTACGACGGACTGATCACGCCGCTACAGCGGCAAGTGTGGGCCGGCTACCGCCGGTTGAGAGGGGTCCCTGCCAGATGACGGCACCATTGCACGAGCCGACCGCGGAAGCGGCCCCGAGCCCGGCCCAGGAAGCGGCGGTGGCCACCGCCGACGCGAAGGCCGTACAGGGCCGTTCCCTGGGTCGGATCGCCTGGGAACGCCTCAAGCGGGACAAGCTCGCCCTGACCGGCGGCGTCGTGGTGCTCTTCCTCGTCCTGATCGCCCTGCTGGCCCCGGTGATCACCGGCCTGCTCGGCCAGGACCCGAACGAGTACCACGAGAACCTCATCGATCCGCTGTTCGGCACGCCCACGGGCTCGCTGGGCGGCATCAGCGGTGAGCACCTGCTCGGTGTCGAGCCGGTCAACGGCCGCGACATCCTCGCCCGCATCCTCTACGGCGCCCGCATCTCCCTGCTGGTCGGCTTCCTGTCGGCCGTCGTCGCCGTGATCCTCGGCACGGTCCTGGGCGTCCTCGCCGGATTCTTCGGCGGCTGGGTCGACTCCCTCATCAGCCGCGTGATGGACGGTCTGCTCGCCTTCCCGCAGCTGCTCTTCATCATCGCCCTGGTCTCGGTCATGCCGAACCACATGCTGGGCCTCACCGGTTCGAGCGTGCGGGTCTTCCTGATGATCGTGGTCATCGGCTTCTTCGGCTGGCCCTACATCGGACGCGTGGTGCGCGGCCAGACCCTCTCGCTCCGCGAGCGCGAGTACGTCGAGGCCGCCCGGTCCCTGGGCGCCGGGCAGCTGTACATCCTCTTCAAGGAGCTGCTGCCCAACCTGGTGGCGCCGATCGTCGTCTACACCACGATGATGATCCCCACCAACATCCTCACCGAGGCGGCGCTGAGCTTCCTGGGCGTCGGCGTCAAGCCGCCCACCGCCTCGTGGGGCCAGATGCTCTCCAGCGCGATCGACTACTACGAGTCCGACCCCATGTACATGGTGGTCCCGGGTGTGGCGATCTTCATCACCGTTCTGGCCTTCAACCTCTTCGGCGACGGCGTGCGGGACGCGCTGGACCCGAAGGGCTCCCGCTGAGCCGTACCCAAGCCTCCCGTGGCACCTGCACGGGGTCTCTCATCAATTCCGGAGGAACCGAGATCGTGACTACCCAACGCACCTCAGGGCGGCGGAAGCAGGCGTTTGCCGCTGCTGCCGCGGTCGCCGCGCTGCTGACCACGGCGGCGTGCGGCGGCGGTTCGGACGACGGCGACAACGGCGGTGGCTCGAAGACCGGTGCCGCCGGCTTCGACGCCGCGAACAACAAGGTCGCCCAGGCCTCGCTGGCCAAGAAGGGCGGCACGCTGAAGTTCGGTGGCGCCCAGGACGCCGACTCGTGGGACACCACGCGCGGCTACTACGGCTTCATGTGGAACTTCTCCCGCTACTACGCCCGCCAGCTGGTCACGAACAAGGCCGAGGCCGGCGCCGCCGGTGCCGAGATCGCCCCGGACCTCGCCACGGACGTCGCCAAGGTCACCGACGACGGCAAGACCTACACGTACACGCTGCGTGACGGCGTCACGTGGGAGGACGGCAAGGCGATCACGTCCAAGGACGTGAAGTACGGCATCGAGCGCGTGTGGGCGCAGGACGTGCTGTCCGGCGGTCCGACGTACCTCAAGGAGGTGCTGGACCCCAAGGGCGAGTACAAGGGCCCCTACAAGGACACCTCCGCCGACAAGCTCGGTCTGAAGTCCATCGAGACCCCGGACGACAAGACCATCGTCTTCAAGCTCCCGCAGGCCAACTCGGACTTCGAGGAGATGCTGGCGCTCGTCTCGGCCTCCCCGGTCCGCCAGGACAAGGACACCAAGGCCAAGTACGGCCTGAAGCCCTTCTCCTCCGGCCCGTACAAGTTCGAGTCCTACAGCCCGGGCAAGGACCTGACGCTGGTCCGCAACGACCAGTGGAAGCAGGCCTCGGACCCGGTCCGCAAGGCCTACCCGGACAAGATCACCGTCCAGTTCTTCTCGGACGCCAACCAGCTCGACCAGCGTCTGCTCAACGGTGACCTGGACGTCGACCTGAACCAGACCGGCATGTCGCCGCAGGGCCGCACCACCGCCCTCAAGCAGCACAAGGCCAACCTGGACAACCCGGTCTCCGGCTACATCCGCTACGCGGTCTTCCCGCAGAGCGTCAAGCCGTTCGACAACATCGAGTGCCGCAAGGCCGTCATCCTGGGCGCCGACCACGAGTCGCTCCAGACCGCCCGCGGTGGCCCGATCGCCGGTGGCGACATCGGCACCAACATGCTCCCGCCGTCCGTCCCGGGCGCCGAGGGCCAGAAGTACGACCCGTACGAGCTGAACGGCGCCAACAAGAGCGGCAACGTCGCGAAGGCCAAGGAGGCCCTCAAGGCCTGCGGCCAGCCGAACGGCTTCAAGACCACGATCGCGGTCCGCAACAACAAGCCGGTCGAGGTCGCCACGGCCCAGTCGCTCCAGGCGTCGCTGAAGAAGATCGGCATCACCGCCGAGATCGACCAGTACGACGGCTCGCAGACCGCCGGCATCATCGGTAGCCCCTCGAACGTGAAGAAGAAGGGCTACGGCATCATCATCATGGGCTGGGGCCCGGACTTCCCGTCCGTGCAGGGCTTCGGTCTGCCGCTGTGGAACAGCAAGTACATCGCCGAGAGCGGCAACAACAACTACGCGCTGATCAACGACAAGACGATCGACGGTCTCTTCGACCAGTACGTCACGACGCTGGACGACGCGGGCAAGACCAAGATCTCGACCGAGATCAACCACAAGGTCATGGAGGGCGCGTACTACCTGCCCTTCGTGTTCGAGAAGTTCATCAACTGGCGCTCGGACAACCTGGCGAACGTGTACACCTCCGACGGCTACAGCGGGATGTACGACTTCGTCAACCTCGGCCTGAAGAACCCGAAGTAAACCCGGCACACCCGCCGAACGGCACGAAAGGCAGGTGAAGGCCGGCGCAGCGTGACCGCGGGCCATCGGACGACCTCCGGTGGCCCGCGGTCCGCGGCGGGCCGAGAGCTGTGCTCGCTTACCTCATCAGGCGGTTGTTCGCCGCCGCAGTGATGCTCGTGGTCATCGTCATGGTGGTCTTCGGCATCTTCTTCCTCATCCCCAAGTGGGCGGGCGTCGACATCGCCCTGAGCTTCGTGGGCAAGCAGGCCGACCCTGCCGCCGTCGAGGGCGTGCGAGAGAAGCTGGGCCTGGGTGACCCGATCTACTCCCAGGTCTGGGAGTTCTTCAAGGGCATCTTCGCCGGCCGGACCTACACGGGCGGCGGGGACACGATCCACTGCGCCGCCCCGTGCTTCGGCTACTCCTTCCGCAGCGAGCAGGCCGTCTGGCCGGTGCTGACCGACCGCTTCCCGGTCACCCTGGCGCTCGCGCTCGGTGCCGCCGTGCTGTGGCTGCTCTTCGGTGTCGCCGCCGGTGTCCTCTCCGCGCTCAAGCGGGGCAGCATCTGGGACCGGGGCGCGATGCTCGTGGCGCTCTCCGGTGTCTCCCTGCCGATCTACTTCACCGGCATGGTCGCGCTGTCGATCTTCGTCTTCGGACTCGACCTGTTCAACGGTCAGTTCGTGCCGCTGGAGGACAGCTTCACCGGCTGGTTCGGCGGCATGATCCTGCCCTGGGTCACCCTCGCGTTCCTGTACGCGGCGATGTACGCCCGCATCACCCGGGCGACCATGATGGAGATCCTCGGCGAGGACTACATCCGCACCGCCCGCGCCAAGGGACTCAAGGAGCGCACCGTCATCGGCAAGCACGCCATGCGCTCGACGATGACCCCCATCCTGACCATGCTCGGCATGGACCTCGGCGCCCTGATCGGCGGCGCGATCCTGACCGAGACGGCGTTCAGCCTGCCGGGCCTCGGCCAGGCCGTCCTCAACGCCATCAAGAACCAGGACCTGCCCATCATCCTGGGCGTCACCCTGGTGACCTCCGTGGCCGTGCTCGTCGCCAACCTCCTGGTCGACATCCTGTACGCCGTGATCGACCCCCGAGTGAGGCTCACGTGACCGAACTCAGCAAGAGCGGGGCGGCCGTGGGGGAACCCACCGCCACCTCGCCCGCGCCGACCTCGTTCCTGGAAGTGCGCGACCTGAAGGTGCACTTCCCCACCGACGACGGCCTCGTGAAGTCCGTCGACGGACTCAGCTTCTCGCTGGAGAAGGGCAAGACCCTCGGCATCGTGGGCGAGTCCGGCTCCGGCAAGTCCGTCACCTCGCTCGGCATCATGGGCCTGCACACCGCCGGCCAGTACGGCAAGCGCAAGGCCCAGATCTCCGGCGAGATCTGGCTGGACGGCACCGAGCTGCTCTCCGCCGACCCGGACCACGTACGCAAGCTGCGCGGCCGCCAGATGGCGATGATCTTCCAGGACCCGCTGTCGGCGCTGCACCCGTACTACACGATCGGCCAGCAGATCGTGGAGGCGTACCGCATCCACCACGACGTCGACAAGAAGACCGCCAAGCGCCGCGCGGTCGAGATGCTCGACCGGGTCGGCATCCCGCAGCCGGACAAGCGGGTCGACAGCTACCCGCACGAGTTCTCCGGCGGTATGCGCCAGCGCGCGATGATCGCGATGTCGCTGGTGAACAACCCCGAGCTGCTCATCGCGGACGAGCCGACCACCGCCCTGGACGTCACCGTCCAGGCGCAGATCCTCGACCTCATCCGCGACCTCCAGAAGGAGTTCGGCTCCGCGGTCATCGTCATCACCCACGACCTGGGCGTCGTCGCCGAACTCGCCGACGACCTCCTGGTGATGTACGGCGGTCGCTGCGTCGAGCGCGGTCCGGCCGAGAAGGTGTTCTACGAGCCGCGCCACCCCTACACCTGGGGCCTGCTCGGGTCGATGCCGCGCCTCGACCGCGAGCAGCAGGAGCGTCTGATCCCGGTCAAGGGCTCTCCGCCCTCCCTGATCAACATCCCGTCCGGCTGCGCCTTCAACCCGCGCTGCCCGTACGCGGACGTCCCGAAGGACAACGTCACCCGCACGGTCCGCCCCGAGCTGGCCGAGGTGGGCAGCCGGCACTGGGCCGCCTGCCACATGGGCACCGAGCAGCGGGAGCGTATCTGGACCGAAGAGATTGCGCCGAAGCTGTGAGTGACGACGAAGCGGTGAAGATCCCCGCGCAGACCGACGCCGACCCCACCGTCGGGACCGGCACCGCCACCCTGAGCAAGGACGCCGCCCCCGGCGAGGTCCTGCTGAAGGTGTCGGGGCTCCAGAAGCACTTCCCGATCAAGAAGGGCCTGCTCCAGCGGCAGGTCGGCGCCGTGCACGCGGTGGACGGCCTCGACTTCGAGGTCCGTTCCGGCGAGACGCTCGGCGTGGTCGGCGAGTCCGGCTGCGGCAAGTCGACGATGGGCCGGCTCATCACCCGCCTGCTGGAGCCGTCCGGCGGCTCGGTCGAGTTCCAGGGCAAGGACATCACGCACCTCGGCGTCGGCGGCATGCGCCCGCTCCGCCGCGACGTGCAGATGATCTTCCAGGACCCGTACTCGTCGCTGAACCCGCGCCACACCATCGGCACGATCATCGGCGCCCCCTTCAAGCTCCAGGGCGTCACGCCCGAGGGCGGCATCAAGAAGGAGGTCCAGCGCCTCCTGTCGGTCGTGGGCCTCAACCCCGAGCACTACAACCGCTACCCGCACGAGTTCTCCGGCGGTCAGCGCCAGCGCATCGGCATCGCCCGCGCGCTCGCGCTCAAGCCGAAGCTCGTGGTGGCGGACGAGCCGGTCTCCGCGCTGGACGTGTCGATCCAGGCCCAGGTCGTGAACCTGCTGGACGACCTCCAGCAGGAGCTGGGCCTGACGTACGTGATCATCGCGCACGACCTCTCGGTCGTCCGGCACGTCTCGGACCGGATCGCGGTGATGTACCTCGGCAAGATCGTCGAGCTGGCCGACCGCGACCTGCTCTACAAGACGCCGATGCACCCGTACACCAAGGCGCTGATGTCGGCGGTCCCCATCCCGGACCCGTCGCGCAAGCACGCCAAGAGCGAGCGCATCCTGCTCAAGGGCGACGTGCCCTCGCCGATCTCGCCGCCCACCGGCTGCCGCTTCCACACCCGGTGCTGGAAGGCCACGCAGATCTGCACCACGACCGAGCCGAAGCTCGTCGAGCTGCGTCCCGGCCAGCAGGTCGCCTGCCACCACCCGGAGAACTTCGCGGACCAGGCCCCGCAGGACACCGTCCTGCTGACCGCCGCGAAGGAGGCCGCCGAGCTGGTGGCCGACGAGGTGCTCGCGGAGTCGGCGCAGACGTCGGCGGCGGTCGCGGCCGAGGTCGAGGCGGAGAAGGCCGAGGCGCCCGCCGAGGCCGCTGAGCCGGTCGTCGAGAAGGAGTCTCCCGCCAAGGAGAAGTAAGCATCACCCTGAGCCCCCGCCTTGCAATGTAAGGCGGGGGCTCGTTGTTGGGTGAGAATAGTAGGGTGCTCCAGCAAATCTTCAGTCCGTCCGTCCAGCACACCCTCGACCTGGTCGGCATCTTCGTCTTCGCCATCTCCGGCGCCCTGCTGGCCGTCCGGAAGAACTTCGACGTCTTCGGGATCGCCGTCCTCGCCGAGGTCACGGCGCTCGGCGGCGGGCTGTTCCGGGACATCGTCATCGGCGCCGTCCCGCCCGCCGCCTTCACCGACCTGGGGTACTTCCTCACCCCGCTGCTCGCCGCCCTGCTGGTGGTCTTCCTCCACCCGCACGTCGAACGCATCCAGACCGGAGTCAACGTCTTCGACGCCGCCGGTCTCGGCCTGTTCTGCGTCACCGGCACCATCAAGGCGTACGACTACGGCCTCGGCCTCACCGCGTCGGCGGCGCTCGGTCTCGCCACCGCCGTCGGCGGCGGTGTCCTGCGCGACGTCCTCGCCAACGAGACGCCCTCCCTGCTGCGCTGGGACCGCGACCTCTACGCCGTGCCCGCGATGGTGGGCGCCGTCATGGTCGTCCTCTGCATCCGCTACGACGTGCTGACCCCGTTCGCGGGCGGCGCGGCGGCGCTCACCGCGTTCGTGCTGCGGCTGCTCGCGATGCGTTACCACTGGCGGGCGCCCCGCGCCTGGAACCGCCGCTCCACCGTGCGCGAGGAGGAACCCGGAAAAGCTACCGCTTAGTATGCCTGTGTTGTAGCGTTCCCTCATGCCTGAAGCCGCCATCGCCCCCGCCGCCCTCGGCGACAGCGAGTTCGACCGCGACACCGCCGTCACCCCGCGCACCGCCGCGGCGCCCGGGGTGTACGACGCCGACCTCTCGGCCGGCTGGACCATCTTCGGCGCCGTCAACGGCGGCTACCTCCTCGCCGTCGTGGGCCGCGCCCTGGCCGACGCCCTGCCGCACGGCGACCCGCTGACCGTCACCGCGCACTACCTCAGCGCCTCCCGCCCCGGCCCCGCCGTGATCCGCGCCGAGACGGTCCGCGCGGGCCGCACCCTCTCCACCGGGCAGGCCTCCCTCTTCCAGCACGACGACGAGGGCCGCGAGGTCGAACGCATCCGCGTCCTCGCCTCCTACGGCGACCTCGACGCCCTCCCCGACGACGTCCGCACCTCCGCCGTGCCCCCGGCCTTCCCGCCGCCGGAGCGGTGCGTCGGCGCCGAGGACGGCCCCGCCTCCGTCTCCGAGCAGCAGCCCATCACGCACCGCCTGACGCTCCGGCTGGACCCCGCCACGGCGGGCTGGGCCGTGGGCGAGCCCTCCGGCAAGGGCGAGATGCGCGCCTGGTTCGGCCTGGCCGACGGCCGCCCCGCCGACCCGCTCTCCCTGCTGCTCGCGGTGGACGCGCTGCCGCCGACCGCCTTCGACCTGGGCGTCGCGGGCTGGGTCCCGACGGTCGAACTGACCGTCCACGTCCGCCGCCGCCCCGCCCCCGGCCCGGTCCGCGTCTCCCTCACCACCCGCAACTACGCGGGCGGCTACCTGGAGGAGGACGCCGAGGTCTGGGACAGCGAGGACCGGCTGGTGGCCCAGTCACGGCAACTGGCGCGGGTGCGGCTGTTCTGAGCCGCACCTGATCTCCCGTCCGTCCGGAGGGGCCCGCTCGGGGAGCGGGCCCCTCCGGCGTGTACGTCAGCCGTGCGCCTCCTCCGCCGTGCGGCGGCTCAGGCCTCGTCCAGCCAGTGTCTGCGGCCGATGCTGATCAGCCGCAACTGGCGCGTCGCCCGGCGGGTGACTTCGTCGCGGCCCGCGTTCCGGCCCGCGTCCCGGCCGGAGTCCGGGCTCGCCTCCTCGGCCTCCCTGGCGC
This sequence comes from Streptomyces sp. NPDC091281, assembly GCF_044757425.1. Lineage (NCBI taxonomy): Bacteria > Bacillati > Actinomycetota > Actinomycetes > Kitasatosporales > Streptomycetaceae > Streptomyces > Streptomyces sp. NPDC091281. The sequence continues at coordinate 866,348 of NZ_JBIVUY010000002.1, forward strand.
CCTCCGCCTCCCCGCCCTTCTGTGCCTCCTGGGCCTCCTGCGCTTCCTGGGCTTCCAGGAAGAGCGAGCCCGTGATGAGCATCTGGTCGACGTAGAGCTGCGCGAGCATGCGCAGGTCCGCCTCGCTCCAGCCCGCCGACTGCGGGTCCCGGGCCAGCTCCGTCCGCACCTCCTCGGCGAACCGCCCCAGCTGCTCCCGGATCGCCTCCCGGACCGGCTGGACCCCGCCGTGCCGCTCGCGGGCGATGAACCGGACGTGCGCGGGGTAGGCGTCGACGTGACGGGCGATCAGCTCGACGGCGCGCGCGATGCGTTCGTCGGGGGACTCGGCGTTCGTCACGGTGCTCCGGATCATCGCGTGCAGGCTCCCCAGGGCCTCCTCGACCAGGGCCACCCCGAGATCCGCGATGGAGCGGAAGTGCCGGTAGAAGGCGGTCGGGGCGACGCCCACCGCGCGGGTCACCTCGCGCAGTCCGAGGCTGCTCAGGCTCTGCTCCTCCAGCAGGCCGAGGGCCGCGTCCAGGAGGGACTGCCGGGTCTTCTGCTTCTGGGCCTGCCGGATGCCGAGGGTGTGACTCATGTCATCCAGTTAACAACTGTTCTCCGGAATTGCAAACCCATGGGGCGCGCTAGACTGGGTAGTCAGTGAACAAGTGTTACTACAACTGTTCACCAGAACGTGACCGGCCGGACCCGTGACGGCCGGAACATATCGGAGGGGCGGACCGAGAGCCGTCCCGGAGGGGGTTCCGTCCCATGCTGTTCCTCGTCGTCGCCCTGCTGCTGCTCGGCCTGGTGATGGGCACCGTGGCGCACGCGCCGCTCGGCGTCAGCCTCGCCGTCGCCGCCGTGATCGCCGTATGGCTGGCCGTCTTCGCGCTCCGCGAGCGCCACGGCCGCCGTCACCGCTCCTCGTCGGCCCACTGACCCCGCCGCCCCGCCGCACCCCTCGGAAGGAACGAACGACCATGCAGCTCACCGCACCGGCCTCGCGCCGCACCGGCATCCGGGACACCGACGGCATGGCCGTCGCGTCCTTCGTCCTCGGCCTCGTCGGCCTGCTCGTGCTGAACGTCTTCCTCGGCCCCGTCGCCATCATCCTGGCGAGCGTCGCCCTGCTGCGCGGCACCCAGCGCCGCGGCCGCGCCTGGCTCGGCCTCACCCTGGGCGTCGCCGACCTCGTCGTCCTGGCCGCGTTCATGCACGCGGACTCCACGATCTCCTGGAGCTTCTGACCCGGACCGGGACCCCAGGAGGCATCCCGCCGGGCCCCCACCGCGCATCCCCGCCGGGGACCCGCCGACGACGCCGTCAGCGCCCCGCCGGAATCCCGTCCGGGCAGGCACCCGCACCGGCCCCGGACGCGCCTGCGGACCCGTGCGCGGCGCGCCGTAGAATCGGCACACCATGGCTTACCTGGACCACGCCGCGACCACTCCCATGCTTCCGGAGGCGGCAGAGGCGCTCACCGCCCAGCTGGGCGTCACCGGCAACGCCTCCTCCCTGCACGCGGCCGGCCGCCGGGCCCGCCGCACGGTCGAGGAGTCCCGCGAGAGCCTCGCGGACGCGCTCGGCGCCCGCCCCAGCGAGGTCGTGTTCACCTCCGGCGGCACCGAGGCCGACAACCTCGCCGTGAAGGGCCTGTACTGGTCCCGCCGCGACACCGACCCCGCCCGCACCCGCGTCCTCGCCAGCCCCGTCGAGCACCACGCCGTCCTCGACGCCGTGCACTGGCTCGCCGAGCACGAGGGCGCCACCGTCGAGTACCTTCCCGTCGACGCCCACGGCCGTGTCCACCCGGACGCGCTGCGCGAGGCGATCGCCCGCGACCCCGACGACGTGGCCCTCGCCACCGTGATGTGGGCCAACAACGAGATCGGCACCCTGATGCCGGTCGCCGAACTCGCCGCCGTCGCCGCCGAGTCCGGCATCCCGCTGCACGCCGACGCCGTCCAGGCCTTCGGCCAGGTACCGGTCGACTTCGCCGCCTCCGGGCTCGCCGCGATGACCGTCTCCGGCCACAAGGTCGGCGGCCCCTACGGCATCGGCGCCCTGCTGCTCGGCCGGGAGCACACCCCGGTGCCCGTGCTGCACGGCGGCGGACAGGAACGGCACGTGCGCTCCGGCACCCTCGACGTGCCCGCCATCGCCTCCTTCGCGGTCGCCGGCGGCCTCGCCGCCGCCCACCAGGAACGGTTCGCCCGCGAGATCGGCGCCCTGCGCGACACCCTGGTCGACGCCGTCCGCTCGGCCGTCCCCGACGCGATCCTCGGCGGCGACCCGGCCCCCGGCGGCCGTCTCCCCGCCAACGCCCACTTCACCTTCCCCGGCTGCGAGGGCGACTCCCTGCTGCTGCTCCTGGACGCCCAGGGCATCGAGTGCTCCACCGGCTCCGCCTGCACCGCGGGCGTCGCCCAGCCCAGCCACGTCCTCCTCGCCACCGGCACCGACCCCGACCTCGCCCGCGGCACCCTCCGCTTCTCCCTCGGCCACACCTCCACCCCGGACGACGTCGACGCCGTCGCCAAGGCCATCGGCCCGGCGGTGGAACGGGCCCGCGCGGCGGGACTCATGTAGCGCCGCCGCTCCGGGGGCGCGGCCGGGCGGCCGTCACCGCGTCACACCGTGACGGCGTGCGCCTCCCGCACCAGCCGCATGTACCGGTCCCAGTCCCAGTGCTCGCCGGGGTCCGTGTGATCGGTGCCCGGCACCTCGACGTGCCCGATGATGTGCTCCCGGTCGACGGGTATCCCGTACCGGCGGCAGATCCCGGCCGTCAGCCGGGCCGAGGCCGCGTACATCGCGTCGGTGAAGTCCTCGGGCCGGTCCACGAAACCCTCGTGCTCGATGCCGACGCTCCGCTCGTTGTACGACCGGTTCCCCGCGTGGAACGCCACGTCCAGCTCGCGGATCATCTGCGTCACCCGGCCGTCCTGGCTCACGATGTAGTGCGTCGCCGCCCGGTGACCCGGGTCCTGGAACGCCTTCACCGCGCTCGACAGATCGCCCTGGGTGGCATGGACGACGACCATGTCCACCGTGTAGTCGTCGGGGCGGTCCGCGCCCCGGTAGTTGGCCGAGGACGCCGACACCCAGCGCGCGCCCCGGTAGTCCACCGCCCCCGACACCCGCGGCTTCTCCACCCCGGGCGTCCGCCACCACAGCTTCGCCAGCTCGTCGCGGGCCAGCACGCCCGTCCCGACGGCCGCCGCCGCCCCGCCGATCAGCAACGCCCGCCGCCCGATCCGCCGGTCGGCGTCTCTGCCCTTCCCGCCCTTCCCGCCCTTCCCGCCGGGCCTGCCGTCCCGGCCGCCGACGCGCCCCTCGCCGCCCTCGCCGCCCGTGCCGTCGTCGCCCCTCCTGCCGCCCTCGTCGTCCGGGTCAGGGCCCGTGCCCGATCCCGCGTCCACCCCGGCTCCCCGCTCCACCACGGCCCACGTCCTTCCTCGACAGTGAGCCCCCCTCACGGTCCTCACGGTCCTCGCACAGCGCTCTCGCGTTCCCCAACGGATACTCGCGGGCTCCGGTTCCCGCCGCCCCTTACCCTTGAGGGGTTATGACTGAGACCTCGCAGCGCCCCCGCCCCCTCCGCGTACTCGCCGCCATGTCCGGCGGGGTCGACTCCGCCGTCGCCGCCGCCCGCGCCGCGGAAGCCGGCCACGACGTCACCGGCGTCCACCTCGCGCTCTCCGCGAACCCGCAGTCCTTCCGCACGGGCGCGCGCGGCTGTTGCACCATCGAGGACTCCCGCGACGCCCGCCGCGCCGCCGACGTCATCGGCATCCCGTTCTACGTCTGGGACCTCGCCGACCGCTTCCGCGAGGACGTCGTCGAGGACTTCGTCGCCGAGTACGAGGCGGGCCGCACCCCCAACCCGTGCCTGCGCTGCAACGAGAAGATCAAGTTCGCCGCGCTCCTCGACAAGGCGCTCGCCCTCGGCTTCGACGCCGTCTGCACCGGCCACTACGCGCAGGTGATCGTCCGCGAGGACGGCGGCCGGGAGCTGCACCGCGCGTCCGACATGGCCAAGGACCAGAGCTACGTCCTGGGCGTCCTCGACGACCGGCAGCTCGCGCACGCCCTGTTCCCGCTCGGCGACACCGTCACCACCAAGGACGAGATCCGCGCGGAGGCCGAGCGGCGCGGCCTCGCCGTCGCCAAGAAGCCCGACTCCCACGACATCTGCTTCATCGCCGACGGAGACACCCAGGGCTTCCTCGCGCAGCGCCTCGGCCGCGCCGAGGGCGACATCCTCGACGAGTCCGGCGCCAAGCTCGGCACCCACGACGGCGCCTACGGCTTCACCATCGGCCAGCGCAAGGGCCTGCGCATCGGCACCCCGGCCGCCGACGGCAAGCCCCGCTACGTCCTCGACATCTCCCCGGTCGACAACACCGTGACGGTCGGCCCGGCGGCGGGCCTGGACGTCACCGGCCTGACCGCCGTCCGGCCCCGCTGGTGCGGCAGCGCGCCCGCGGGCCCCGGCACCTACACCGCCCAGCTGCGGGCGCACGGCGGCGAGACCGGGGTCACCGCGGCCCTCGTCGACGACCGCCTGGAGGTCACCTTCACCGAGCCGGTCCGCGGCGTGGCGCCCGGCCAGGCGATCGTCCTGTACGACGGCACACGCGTGGTGGGCTCGGCGACGATCGCGTCGACCACGCGCGCGCGCACCGCCGCCGTCTGACCCGCCGCGGCCGGCGGGCCGCCGCTACGGGGCGAGGAACCCGGCGAGGACCGGTGCCAGGACGTTCGGGTCGACCATGTGGGTCTGGTCCTCCAGCGTCCGGTACGTCCCGTCGGGTACCGCCTCCGCGACCGCCCGCACCGCCTCCCGCAGCCAGCCGGGGCTCGCGCCGCCCGCCAGCGCCAGTACCGGCACGGCCACCGAGGCGAGCCGCGCGCGCGGCACGAGCCCGTCGCCCATCACGGCGTCGTCGTAGGCCAGGGTGGGGGCGACCGCCTCCATGGCGGCCCACATCGGGGCCTGGCGGGCGCCCGCGATCATCTCCTCCGCCATCCCCGTCAGCCGCAGGAACAGCTCCACGGCGTCGCCGCGCGCACCGCGCGCGAGCGCCGCGGCGAGGTCCGCGGTGTACGCGGCCCGCTCCTCGGCGCCGCCGTCGGAGAAGTCGGCGTACGGCGTCTCGTACAGCGCCACCCGCGTCACCGGCAGGCCGCTCGCCGCCGCCTCCAGGGCCAGCGCGCCGCCCGAGGAGACGCCGTACAGCGCCGCCTCGCCGCCCGCCGCGTCGATCAGCGCCGCCAGGTCCTCCACCTCGCGCGCGACCGCGTAGGGGGCCGTGTCGGCGCTCTCGCCGCGGCCCCGGCGGTCGTACCAGAACACCGTGCACCGCTCGGCCAGCAGACCGGCGAGCGGTGCCACCGTGCCGCCGGTCGACATGGCCCCGCTGACGAGGATGACCGCGGGGCCCTGCCCGGCGTGCGCGTACGCGAGGGCGGTGCCGTCGCGTGAAAGCGTCTTCTTGTCCATGCCTGAGGAGACTGCCCCAGGGCACGGGATTCATCGTTCTACGACACCTGCGCTTCCAGGACTCCTGCGCTTGCGGGACGCCTGCTCTGCTTCTAAGACACCTGCGGGGCGTAGAAGCAGAGGCGGTCCTTGATCTGCCGGACGTCGGGCTTGGGGTCGGGGTACGCCCACACCAGGTCGGGCGCGTCGGGGAGCGACCAGTAGGTGGCGTCGCCCTTGAAGGGGCAGTGCGTGCTCGTGTCGGACGCCGTGAGGAGGTCCAGCCGGACGTCCTCCGGGGGGAGGTAGTAGCGGGGCGGACAGCCCGTCTCCCGCAGGAGGAGGGCGCGGTCGGTCTCCGCGAGCACCTGGTCGCCGTGCACCACGCGGACGTGGGCGTCGGTCTCTTCGATCGTGATCGTGTGTCCTTGGGCCATACCGGGACAGCGCCCAAAGGCGCCCGGTTCTTCCCGCGTACGGTGACGGGATGCGCATCTGTGTCTTCCTCTCCGCCGCCGACCTCGACGCCCGCTACACCGGCCCCGCCCGCGAGTTCGCCACCCTGCTCGGCGCGGGCGGCCACACCCTCGTCTGGGGCGGCTCCGACACCGGCCTCATGAAGGTCGTCGCGGACGGCGTGCAGGAGGCGGGCGGGCGGCTGTGCGGGGTCTCCGTCGACTTCCTCGCGGCCAAGGCGCGCGCGGGCGCCGACGAGATGGTCATCGCGCGCGACCTCGCCGAACGCAAACGGCTCCTCGTGGAGAAGGCGGACGCGGTCGTCGTCCTCGTCGGCGGGATCGGCACCCTCGACGAGACGACCGACATCCTCGAACTCCGGAAGCACGGCCGCACCACCAAGCCGGTCGTCGTGCTCAACACCGCGGGCTTCTACGACGGCCTGCGGCTCCAGCTGGACCGCATGGACGCGGACGGCTTCCTGCCGCTGCCCCTGACCGAGCTGGTCCTCTTCGCCGCCGACCCGGCGGGCGCCCTGGCCCACCTGGAGAAGAGCCTCGGCACCGGCTGAACCACCGGTGATGCGAGCATGGCGGACATGGCTCTTCATGTGATCACCGGAGCGGGCTCCGGCATCGGCGCGGCCGTCGCCCGCCGCCTCCACGCGCGCGGCGACGAACTCGTCCTCCACGCGCGCGACGCGGGCCGGGCGAAGGAACTGGCGGCGCGGTTCCCCGGCGCCCGCACCCTCGTCGGCGACCTCGCCGACCCCGACCGGCTGAGCTGGGCCTTCTCCCACCAGACGCTGCCCGACCGGGTCGACTCACTGCTGCACGTCGCCGGCGTCGTCGACCTCGGACCGGTCGGGGAGCTCACCCCGAAGGCCTGGCACCACCAGCTCAACGTCAACCTCGTCGCCCCCGCCGAACTCACCCGCCACTTCCTGCCCCAACTGCGGGCCGCGCGCGGGCACGTCGTCTTCGTCAACTCCGGCGCCGGACTGCGCGCGAGCGCCGAGTGGTCCGCGTACGCGGCCTCCAAGCACGGCCTCAAGGCCCTCGCCGACTCCCTCCGCCACGAGGAACACGGCAACGGCGTCCGCGTCACCTCGGTCTACCCCGGCCGCACTGCCAGCCCCATGCAGGCCAAGGTCCACCAGCAGGAGGGCCGCCCCTACGACGCGTCCGCCTGGATCGACCCCGAATCGGTCGCCACCACCCTCCTCACCGCCCTGGACCTCCCCCGCGACGCGGAGATCCACGACCTGACGGTGAAGCCGGGCCGGTAGCCCGCGACGCCCGGCCGACCGCGAGATCGCGCACCGTAGGCTTCGCTCCGTGAACGCAGAATTCAGGTTCGGTCCCGCGACCGGTGTCGGTTCGTTGCCCGGGGGAGACGCCAGGGAGGCGGCGCGGACGGCTGTGGGGGCCACCGAGGGGTTTCCGTTCCTCGCCGAGCTGCCCGCCAGGGGGCCCGGCGCGGACATGCTGGGACGGACCGCGGGGCTCCTGGTGGACGTCTACGCGCGCGTGGAGCCCAGCGGGTGGCGCGTCGGGGACCGGCCGGGGCGGGACACCCGGCGGGCCCGGTCCTGGCTGGGGGAGGACCTGGACGCCCTGGAGGAGTTCACGCAGGGACACGAGGGCCCGCTGAAGGTGCAGGCCGTGGGGCCGTGGACGCTCGCCGCCGGGCTGGAACTGCGCAACGGCGAGGCCGCCCTCTCCGACCCCGGCGCCGTCCGCGACCTCGCCGCCTCCCTCGCCGAGGGGCTGCGGCTGCACCTCGCGGAGATCCGCCGCCGCGTACCGGGCGCCACCCCCGTGCTCCAGCTCGACGAACCGTCCCTGACCGCCGTCCTGCGCGGCCACGTCCGCAGCGCCAGCGGCTACCGCACCCACCGCGCCGTCGACCGCCAGGTCGTGGAGTCCACGCTGCGCGACGTCCTCGACGTCCAGGGGGAGGACGGGCCGACGGTGGTGCACTCCTGCGCCCCGGACGTGCCGTTCGCGCTGCTGCGCCGGGCCGGTGCGACCGCCGTGTCGTTCGACTTCTCGCTGCTCACCGAACGTGACGACGACGTGATCGGTGAGGCGGTGGAGGCGGGCACGCGTCTCTTCGCCGGTGTCGTGCCCGGCACGGACAGCGCATTGTCAGACCCTGCCGGTAGCGTCGGGGGTGTCAGGACGTTGTGGCGCAGGCTGGGGCTGCGACCGGACCTTCTCGCGGAGGCCGTCACGCTCACCCCGGCCTGCGGCCTCGCGGGTGCCTCCCCCGGGTACGCGCGCCAGGCGCTCACCCACTGCGTCCGGGCGGCGAGATCCCTCGCGGACAACCCTGAGTAACGGGAGGACCACACGGTGGCGGGCGACAAGCAAGCGGAGACGACGGTGCCCGCGCAGGCACGGGAGCAGCACGCGCAGCTCGCTGAGCAGATCGAGGAGCACCGCTTCCGGTACTACGTGAAGGACGCTCCCGTCGTCAGCGACGCCGAGTTCGACCGGCTGCTGCGCGCCCTGGAGGCGCTGGAGGACGAGCATCCGGGGCTGCGCACCCCCGACTCCCCGACCCAGAAGGTCGCGGGGGCGTACGAGACGGAGTTCACGGCCGTCCAGCACCGCGAGCGGATGCTCTCCCTGGACAACGCCTTCGACGACCTGGAGCTGGCCGCGTGGGCCGAGCGCGTCCACAAGGACGTCGGCGCCTCCGTCTTCCACTTCCTGTGCGAGCTGAAGGTCGACGGCCTCGCCGTCAACCTGACGTACGAGCACGGGCGGCTCACGCGCGCCGCGACCCGCGGTGACGGCCGCACCGGCGAGGACATCACGCCCAACGTCCGCACCATCGCCGAGATCCCGGACCGGCTCGCCGGGGACGACGTGCCCGCGCTGGTGGAGATCCGCGGCGAGGTCTACTTCCCGATGGAGGCGTTCCAGGACCTGAACGCCCGTCTGGTCGAGGCGGGCGACAAGCCGTTCGCCAACCCGCGCAACGCGGCGGCCGGTTCGCTCCGCCAGAAGGACCCCCGCGTCACCGCCACCCGCCCCCTGCACATGGTCGTCCACGGCATCGGCGCCCTGGAGGGGTACGAGGGCCTGACCCGCCTCTCCGAGGCCTATGACCTGCTCAAGTCCTGGGGCCTGCCCACCTCCCCGCACAACCGGGTCGTCGACGACCTGGACGCCGTCCGCGCCTTCATCGCGTACTACGGCGAGAACCGCCACTCCGTGGAGCACGAGATCGACGGCGTCGTCGTCAAGCTCGACGAGATCCGCCTCCAGGGCCGCCTCGGCTCCACCGCTCGCGCCCCCCGCTGGGCCATCGCGTACAAGTACGCGCCGGAGGAGGTCAACACCAAGCTCGTCAACATCCGCGTCGGCGTCGGCCGCACCGGCCGTGTCACGCCGTACGCGCAGGTCGAGCCGGTGCTCGTCGCCGGGTCCGAGGTCGAGTTCGCCACCCTGCACAACCAGGAGGTCGTCAAGGCCAAGGGCGTCCTCATCGGCGACACGGTGGTGCTGCGCAAGGCCGGTGACGTCATCCCGGAGATCCTCGGCCCCGTCGCCGACCTCCGCGACGGCAGCGAGCGGGAGTTCGTGATGCCCGCCGAGTGCCCCGAGTGCGGCACCGCGCTGCGGCCCATGAAAGAGGCCGACATCGACGTCCGCTGCCCCAACGCCCGCACCTGCCCGGCCCAGTTGCGCGAGCGTCTCTTCTACCTCGCGGGCCGCAAGGCGCTCGACATCGAGCACTTCGGCTACGTCGCCGCCACCGCCCTCACCAAGCCCCTGGAGCCGCAGGAGCCCCCGCTCGTCGACGAGGGCGACCTGTTCGACCTCACCATCGAACGGCTGCTGCCCATCAAGGCGTACGTCCTCGACCAGGACAGCGGGCTGCCCAAGCGGGACCCGAAGACCGGCGAGGAGAAAATCGTCACGATCTTCGCCAACCAGCAGGGCGAGCCCCGGAAGAACGCGCTCGCCATGCTGGAGAACATCGCCGCCGCCAAGGAGCGCCCTCTCGCCCGCCTCCTCACCGGCCTGTCCATCCGGCACGTCGGCCCCGTCGCGGCCGAGGCCCTGGCGCGCGAGTTCCGCTCCATCGACCGCATCGAACAGGCGACGGAGGAGGAACTGGCGGCCACCGACGGCGTCGGCGGGATCATCGCCGCCTCCCTCAAGGAGTGGTTCGCCGAGGACTGGCACCGCGAGATCATCCGCAAGTGGCGGGCGGCCGGGGTCCGCATGGAGGAGGAGGGCTCCGGCGAGGACGAGGGCCCGCGCCCCCTCGAAGGGCTCACCGTCGTCGTCACCGGCACCTTGGAGCGCTTCACCAGGGACGGCGCCAAGGAGGCCCTCCAGAGCAGAGGGGCCAAGGTGACCGGCTCGGTGTCGAAGAAGACGTCGTTCGTCGTGGTGGGGGAGAGCCCCGGCTCGAAGTACGACAAGGCGATGCAGCTGAAGGTGCCCGTGCTCGACGAGAACGGCTTCCAGGTCCTCCTCGACCAGGGCGCCGAGGCCGCCGCCGAAGCCGCGCTGCCCGTCCCCGAGTAGCACCGGCCCGGCCGCCCGCCGTCCCCGACGGCGGGCGAACGCCACCCGATCGGCGCATACCAGACACATGCGGGTGGCAGGGGTGCATTCGGGCAACCGTCGACGACCGCTGCCCGCGAGCGCCCTCCGCGGCCTACTGTTGAGCCGTGCGCCTGCCGTGCCCAGCCGCGGCCGGTGCACGCCCCTGCTGCCGAGGCGCGGCGGGAAGGGCTTTCCCGCACGGCGCCACCCCAGGACATCCGGGCGGCGGACCGCGGGGAGAGCGGGCACCCCCGGCTGTGAGAGGGACGGAATGGAACCGACCGAGAGCGCCGCCCCGGACTCCGGGCTGCGCCGACGCCGGGCCACCGGCGCCTGGTGGGGCGCACGGTCCACGCCCCGGTCGGAACGGCCCCCCGAGCGGGTCCGCGCCGGCACCCCGCTCGCCTCCCTCGACCCGCGCGGCGCCCGCCCCGCCCCCGGCCCCGCCGGGTCCGCCCGTCCCGGTCTTGCCACCGCACCCGGCGCCGACCCCACCGCCGGCGACGCCGAACGCCTCGTCTCCCGGCCCGCGCTGCCCGCCGCGGTCGTCGCGGCCGCCGGGTTCGCCCTCGGCGCCGGGTTCTACCGCGCCTTCACCGGCAGCCACGCCCTCTTCCCGTCCGGCACCGTCGGCTGGTCCCTGCCCGTGCTGACCGGCATCGTCGTCGGCTACCTCGTGATGCTCGGCCGCGCCCGCTGGTGGGGCGGCACCGGCTCCGGCGCCGCCCTCACCCTCGCCGTCCTCCTCCTCTACGGCTGGCTGCCCGCCGGACTGGTCAGCCTCACCGTGGTCGTCCTCGTCGGCGTGGCCCGCCGCCACCGCTGGCGCCAGGGCGTCCTGCACGGCGCGGTCGACATCCTCGGCATCGGCGCGAGCGCGCTGCTGCTCGCCGCCTGCGGGCCCGTACCCTCCGTCGAACGGCCCTGGACCCCCGACACCTGGACGCTCTACACCGCGCCCCAGGTCGTCCTGGTCGCCGTCTCCTACCTCGCCGTCACCGGCGTCCTCCTCTGGTACCTGCACGCGCCCCGCGCCGGAAGCCTGCCCACCGTCGTGCGCACCGCGCTCGTGCGGCAGGGCCTGGTCGCCGTCGCCCTGCTGGGCATCGCGCCCCTGGTGTGCGTGGTCGCCGTCGCCAAGCCGGTGCTGCTGCCGCTGTTCGCCATCCCGCTCATCGCCCTCGACTCCACCCTGTGGATGGCCCGCGCCCGCGCCGAGGAGCAGCTGCGCGACCCGCTCACCGGGCTGCCCAACCGGCAGTGGCTCGGCGAGCGGATCTGGACCGCGCTCGACGACGCCGAACGGCTCGGCGCGCGCTCCGCGCTCATGCTGATCGACCTCGACCGGTTCCGCTCGGTCAACGACACCCTCGGCCACCTCGCCGGGGACCGGCTCCTCCTCCAGATCGCCGACCGGCTGCGCGCCGCCCTGCCGCGCGGCGCCGAGGTCGCCCGGCTCGGCGGGGACGAGTTCGCCGTCTTACTGCCCGTCGCCGACTCCACGACCTCCGCGACCCGCGTCGCCCGCGGCCTCGTCGCCACCCTCGGCTCCCCCCTCGACCTCGACGGCCTCACCCTGGTCCTGGAGGCCAGCGCCGGGGTCGCCGTCTACCCCGACCACGCGCTCGACGCGGAGGGGCTGCTGCGGCGGGCGGACGTCGCGATGTACCAGGCCAAACGGGACCGCACGGGCGTCGAGGTCTACGAGTCCAAGCGTGACTCCAACACCCCCGACCGGCTCGGCCTGCTGGGCGATCTGCGGCGCGCCCTCGACGCGCACGAGGTGCAGCTCCACTACCAGCCCAAGGTCCGGTTCGACGGGCAGGTCGCCGGACTGGAGGCGCTGGTGCGCTGGGTGCACCCGGAGCGCGGCAAGGTCCCGCCGGACGAGTTCATAGCGATCGCCGAGTCCTCCGGGCTGATGCCCCACCTCACCGAGTACGTCCTCGACACCGCTCTCGCCCAGGTCGCCCGCTGGCGCGCCCAGGGCCTGTACGTGCCCGTCGCCGTCAACGTCTCCCCGCGCGACGTCCACACCCCCGGCTTCGCCGGTTCCGTCGCCGCCCGCCTCGCCCGGCACGCGGTCCCCGCCGGATCGCTCCAGCTGGAGATCACCGAGCACGTCCTGCTGGAGGACCCCCAGCGCGCCGCCGACACCCTCAACGCGCTCACCGGCCACGGCGTGAAGATGTCCCTCGACGACTTCGGCACCGGCTACTCCTCCCTCGTCCACCTGCGCCGCCTCCCCGTCAGCGAACTCAAGATCGACCGCTCCTTCGTCGCCCGGCTCGCCGTCGACACCGAGGACGCGGAGATCGTCCGCTGCACCGTCGACCTCGCCCACTCCCTCGGCCTCCTCGTCGTCGCCGAGGGCGTCGAGGACGACGAGACCTGGGAACGTCTGCGCGACCTCGGCTGCGACGCCGTCCAGGGCTGGCTGGTCGCCGCCGCGATGCCCCCCGAGGAGACCACCGCCTGGCTCCGCGCCCGAGGCTCCCGAGGCTGGCAACGCCCCGCGGCGGCCCTCCCTGCGGCAGCCTCGGACGACTGACCGGCCGCCCGGGACGGCCTGCGCGCCCTTCATCCGGCCCGCCGCACCCCCAGCCGACCCGACCCGACCCGACCCGATCCGATCCGGCCTGATCCGGTCGGCCGACGGGCGGGGCGGCGGCTTCCTGCCTCACTCTGCGCGGCGCCTTCCCGCCCCCGGGGGCGGCCCTGGCCGACTGACCCCCGCGGCCCCCACGGGGCGGGCCTCCGCGCCGATCCGCTCCCGGCCCGGGAGCGACCGGGGCCCGCTGCCGACCGGACCGGTCCGCCCCTTCCACCCGCCCGCCTGCCCATCCACCCCGCAACGTCGCCCCCCCCACGCCCCCAGCCAAACCTGCGGAGCACCCCGCACCCCCCGCCCCCGAAGAACCGTTTACCGGCTACCCCGCCCCGCCCCCTAGGATTGGGGCACACCACACTCACTCACCCAGAGGAACGCTGCATGCCTGGCATCACGCGCGAGGAGGTCGCCCACCTCGCCCGGCTGGCGCGTCTGGAGCTGAAGCCCGAAGAGCTAGACCACTTCGCGGGACAGCTGGACGACATCATCGGCGCGGTCGCCCGCGTCAGCGAGGTCGCCGACCAAGACGTACCGCCGACCTCGCACCCGCTCCCGCTGACGAACGTCATGCGGGCGGACGAGGTCCGTCCGTCGCTCACCCCCGAGCAGGCGCTCTCCGGCGCCCCGGCCCAGGAGCAGCAGCGTTTCAAGGTGCCGCAGATCCTGGGGGAGGACTGACCATGACGGACATCATCAAGCTCACCGCCGCCGAGATCGCCGCGCGGATCGCCGCGGGCGACCTCACGGCCGTCGAGGTCACCGAGGCCCACCTGGCCCGCATCGATGCGATCGACGAGAAGGTGCACGCCTTCCTGCACGTCGACCGCGAGGGCGCCCTCGCGCAGGCCCGCGCCGTGGACGCCAAGCGCGAGCGCGGCGAGAAGCTCGGCCCGCTCGCCGGGGTCCCCCTGGCGCTCAAGGACATCTTCACCACCGAGGGCGTGCCCACGACGGTCGGTTCGAAGATCCTGGAGGGCTGGATCCCGCCGTACGACGCGACGCTGACCAAGCGGCTCAAGGCCGCCGACGTCGTCATCCTCGGCAAGACCAACATGGACGAGTTCGCCATGGGGTCGTCGACGGAGAACAGCGCCTACGGCCCGACCGGCAACCCGTGGGACCTCACCCGCATCCCCGGCGGCTCCGGCGGCGGCTCCTCCGCCGCCCTCGCCTCCTACGAGGCCCCCCTCGCCATCGGCACCGACACCGGCGGCTCCATCCGCCAGCCCGCCTCCGTCACCGGCACCGTCGGTGTGAAGCCGACGTACGGCGCGGTCTCCCGGTACGGCATGGTCGCCTTCTCCTCCTCCCTCGACCAGGGCGGCCCCTGCGCCCGTACGGTCCTGGACGCGGCCCTGCTGCACGAGGTGATCGCCGGACACGACCCGCTCGACTCGACCTCCATCGACGCCCCGGTGCCCCCGGTCGTCGAGGCCGCCCGCAACGGCAGCGTCGCGGGCATGCGCGTCGGCGTCGTCAAGCAGTTCCGCGGCGAGGGCTACCAGGCCGGTGTCATCCAGCGTTTCGACGAGTCCGTCGCCCTCCTCGAGGAGCTGGGCGCCGAGATCGTCGAGCTGGACTGCCCGTCCTTCGACCTGGCCCTGTCGGCGTACTACCTGATCGCTCCCAGCGAGTGCTCCAGCAACCTCGCCCGCTTCGACGGCCTGCGCTACGGCCGCCGTACCGGCGACGACGGCACGCACTCCGCCGAGGAGGTCACCTCCCTCACCCGTGAGGCGGGCTTCGGCCCCGAGGTCAAGCGCCGCATCATGCTCGGCACGTACGCGCTCAGCTCCGGCTACTACGACGCGTACTACGGCTCCGCGCAGAAGGTCCGCACGCTCATCACGCGCGACTTCGAGAAGGCCTTCGAGCAGGTCGACGTGATCGTCTCGCCGACCACGCCCACCACCGCCTTCCCGATCGGCGAGCGCGCCGACGACCCGATGGCGATGTACCTCGCGGACCTGTGCACCATCCCGACCAACCTGGCGGGCAACGCCGCCATGTCCCTGCCCTGCGGTCTCGCCCCCGAGGACAACCTCCCCGTCGGCCTCCAGATCATCGCCCCGGCCCTCAAGGACGACCGTCTCTACAAGGTCGGCGCCGCGGTCGAGGCGGCCTTCGTGGAAAAGTGGGGCCACCCGCTGCTCGAGGAGGCTCCGTCGCTGTGAGCGCACTGAACAAGGCCAAGGGATTCCGCAAGTCCCGGTCCGGCACGTACCTGACCATGGCCAGCACCGCCTTCGGCGCGATCGGCGTCGCCAAACGGCTGCGCAAGGCCCGCGCCGACCAGGACACCCTGGTCCTGGTCGACGCCGCCGTGTCCGCCGTCGCCATCGTCACCGGTCTGGCCGTCCTGTACCGCGAGCTGAAGCGGCTGGGCGACGACGACGTCCTGCTGGGCTGAGAGGGAAGTTCCAACGTGACCACCACGACCGACCTGGTGTCGTACGAGGACGCGCTCGCGTCGTACGACCCCGTCATGGGCCTTGAGGTCCATGTCGAACTCGGCACCAGGACCAAGATGTTCTGCGGCTGTTCGACCGAGCTGGGCGCCGAGCCCAACTCCCAGACCTGCCCCGTCTGCCTCGGCCTGCCCGGCGCGCTGCCGGTCGTCAACGCGACCGGCGTCGAGTCCGCGATCCGCATCGGCCTCGCGCTGAACTGCCAGATCGCCGACTGGTGCCGCTTCGCCCGGAAGAACTACTTCTATCCGGACATGCCGAAGAACTTCCAGACCTCCCAGTACGACGAGCCCATCGCCTTCGACGGCTACCTCGACGTGCAGCTGGAGGACGGCGAGGTCTTCCGCGTGGAGATCGAGCGCGCCCACATGGAGGAGGACACCGGCAAGTCGACCCACGTCGGCGGCGCCACCGGCCGAATCCACGGCGCGTCCCACTCCCTGCTGGACTACAACCGGGCCGGCATCCCGCTCATCGAGATCGTCACCAAGCCGATCGTCGGCGCGGGCGAGCGCGCCCCCGAGGTGGCCAAGGCGTACGTCCGCGAACTGCGCGAGGTCATCAAGGCGCTCGGCGTCTCCGAGGCCCGCATGGAGATGGGCCAGATGCGCTGCGACGTCAACCTGTCGCTGCGCCCGAACGGCACCGAGAAGTTCGGCACCCGCTCCGAGACGAAGAACGTCAACTCGCTGCGCTCCGTGGAGCGGGCGGCGCGCTTCGAGATCCAGCGGCACGCGGCCGTGCTCTCCTCGGGCGGCACGATCATCCAGGAGACCCGCCACTTCCACGAGGACACCGGGTCGACGACCTCGGGCCGCGTGAAGGAGGAGGCCGAGGACTACCGGTACTTCCCGGAGCCCGACCTCGTCCCGGTGGCGCCCGCGCGCACCTGGGTCGAGGAGATCCGCGCCTCGCTGCCCGAGCTGCCGCTGGCCCGCCGCAACCGCCTCCTGGCGGACTGGGGCATCACGGCCGTCGAGATGCAGGCCATCCTCAACGCGGGCGCGCTGGACCTGATCGTCGCCACCACCGACGCCGGGGCCGACGCGGCCTCGGCCCGCAAGTGGTGGATGGGCGAGCTGGCCCGCAGCGCCAACGAGTCCGGCACCGCCCTGGACGAGCTGGCGATCACGCCGGAGCAGGTCGCCCGCGTCACCGCCCTGGTCTCCTCCGGCGACCTCAACGACAAGCTGGCCCGCCAGGTCATCGAGGGCGTCCTCGCGGGCGAGGGCACCCCCGACGAGGTCGTGGACAAGCGCGGCCTCAAGGTCGTCTCCGACGACTCGGCGCTCGGCACCGCCGTCGACGAGGCCATCGCCGCCAACCCGGGCGTCGCGGACAAGATCCGCGGCGGCAAGGTGGCCGCGGCCGGTGCCCTGGTCGGCGCGGTCATGAAGGCCACCCGCGGCCAGGCCGACGCGGCCCGCGTCAAGGAGCTGATCCTGGAGAAGCTGGGCGTCACCGAAGGCTGAGGCCCCGTCACCTCCTCGAAGGGGGACGCACCGACACCCGGTGCGTCCCCCTTCCCCGTGCCCCGACCCCCTCTCCGGGAGCCGCGCACCGAGGCGCTACGCTCGCCCGCCATGAGGGCACGCACCGACACGGACGTCCGGGACCCGGGCGCGGACGAGGACAGAGACGCAGACGTAGCGATAGACGCAGGCACAGAGAACACGGAGGGCATAGGGGACACAGAGGACACAGAGGACGGGGACGCGTACGACCGCCACGGCCACGACGACGATCACGGCGACTCCGCCCGCGCCGCCCGCCGTGCCCGCTGGGCCGCCACCGGCACCGGTGCCCTCCTCACCCTCGCCGGGTTCGCCGCGTCCCTCCTGCGGCTCACCGGGCCCGCCCCGGTCCTCGTGCCCGCCGCCTACGCCCTCGGCGCCGCCGTCTGCGCGCTCGCCGCGTTCCTCGGCTCGCGCGGCCGGACCCGCCGGGCCCTCTGGCTTCTGATCGCCGGGGTGATGGTGATGGCGGTCGGCGACCAGTCGGACTGATCCCGCACCGCGGGGACGCGCCCGGCCCCTGAGCCGTTCCTCGTCTGTCCCGCCGAGTTCCCGTCGCGCTCTCGCTGTGAACAACCCCACGAAGGGCGCAATCGATCACGTACACCTGCAAGAGTGACCCCGCATTGCTCATGCGTTCTTTGCGGGCTGTTCAGCTCATGTACGGCTGTTCCCGGTCAAAGATCCCCCATTGATCCCCGGGAGCACGTTCGTGGCAGCCCTCGCACGGTGGTGTGTACGGAACCGTCTCGTCGCGGTCCTCCTCTGGCTGCTCGCGCTCGGCTCCACCGCCACCACGGCCGCGGTCCTCGGCTCCTCGTACTCCAACGACTACGACGTCGCCGGCACCGAGTCCTCGGCCGCGACCCGCCTGCTCACCGAGGGCTTCCCCGGGCTCGCCGGGGACAGCGACACCGTCGTCTGGCACACCGCCTCCGGGTCCGTGCGCGCCGCCGACGTCGAACAGACGATGACCCGCACCCTGGACAAGGTCGCCGCCCTGCCCGGCGTGGCCTCGGTGACCGGCCCCTACGGCGAGCAGGGCGCCGGACGGATCAGCGGGGACGGGCGGACGGCGTACGCCACCGTCACCTTCGAGGACCGCGCCGAGGACGTCGACCGGGGCGAGGCCGCCGCCGTCGTGGAGACCGCCCGGGCGGCACGGAGCGACGGACTCCAGGTCGAGCTGGGCGGCAGCGCGGTCGCCCTCACCGAGCCCTCCGGCGGGCACCTCGCCGAGGTCGTCGGGGTCGCCGTCGCCGCCGTGGTGCTCTTCCTCGCCTTCGGCTCCCTCGCCGCCTCCCTGCTGCCCATCGCCACCGCCCTCGTCAGCGTCGGCACCGCCTACGCCGGGATCGTGCTGCTCGGGCACGCGATGACCGTCGCCGACTTCGCGCCGATGCTCGGCATGCTCGTCGGGCTCGGCGTCGGCATCGACTACGCGCTCTTCGTCGTCACCCGGCACCGGCGCGGCATGAAACGCGGCCTGTCCGCCGACGAGGCCGCCACCGCCGCCGTCGCCACCACGGGACGCGCCGTCGTGTTCGCGGGCGCGACGGTCTGCATAGCGCTGCTGGGCATGCTGATCCTGCGGCTGGACTTCCTCAACGGTGTGGCCGTCGCCGCCTCGCTGACCGTGCTGCTCACGGTCGCCGCCTCCGTGACCCTGCTGCCCGCCCTGCTCTCCCTCATCGGGCCGCGCGTCCTCAGCCGCCGCGAGCGCCGCCGCCTGGCCGAGCACGGGCCCCGGCCGGAGCTGCCCACCGGGTTCGCCGCCCGCTGGTCCGCGTTCGTCGAGCGCCGCCCCAAGCTGCTGGGCGCCCTCGCCCTCGCCGTGATCACCGTCCTCGCCCTGCCCACGCTCGGGCTCCGCCTCGGCACCTCCGACCAGGGCAACGGCCCCCGGACGGCCACCACCCGCCAGGCCTACGACCTCCTCGCCGACCACTTCGGCCCCGGCGTCAACGGCCCGCTCACCCTGGTCACCGAGGTCGGCGGCGGCGAGGACCGGCTCGCCCTGGACAACCTGGACGCCACCCTGCGCGCCACCGAGGGCGTGGCCGCCGTGACGCCCGCGCGCTACGACGCGGGCGGCGACATCGCGTACCTCACCGTCGTACCGGAGTCGGCGCCGCAGTCGCAGCGCACCAGCGACCTCGTGGACCGGCTGCGCGCCGACGTGCTGCCGCGGGCCGAGGCCGGGACCTCCCTCGACGTCCGGGTGGGCGGGGTGACGGCCGGGTACGACGACTTCGCCGACGTCATCGTCGGCAAGCTGCCGCTCTTCGTCGGCGTCGTCGTGGGCCTCGGCTGTCTGCTGCTCCTGCTCGCCTTCCGGTCCGTCGGCATCCCGCTCAAGGCCGCCGTGATGAACGTGGCCGCCGTCGCCGCCGCGTTCGGCGTGGTCGTGGCGATCTTCCAGTGGGGCTGGGGCAGCGAGCTGCTCGGCCTCGGCCGGGCCGGGCCGATCGAACCCTTCCTCCCGGTGATCATGGTCTCGGTGCTCTTCGGGCTCTCCATGGACTACCAGGTGTTCCTGGTCAGCCGGATGTACGAGGAGTGGCTGGAGACCGGCGACAACCGGCGGGCCGTCCGCGTGGGGCTCGCCGAGACCAGCCGGGTGATCAACTCGGCGGCGGTCATCATGATCTCGGTGTTCCTCGCGTTCGTCCTCAGCGGCGACCGGGTGATCGCCATGTTCGGCATCGCGCTGGCCGCCGCCGTAGCCCTCGACGCGTTCGTCCTGCGCACCCTGCTGGTGCCCGCCCTGATGCACCTGCTCGGCGGCGCCAACTGGTGGCTGCCCCGCTGGCTGGACCGGCGCCTGCCCCGCATCAGCATCGAGCCGCCCGAGTGCCGCGCCGCCCATGAGAGGCTCACCGGGGTCGTGACGGACGAAGCCGTCGCGGAGCTGGAGCAACGGGAACAGCAGGAACAACGGGAGAAGGGGCGGCAGCCGGATGTACGCGATACCGCTGGGTGACGACGGGGCCGAACTGCGCCCGCTTGAGACCTGGCACGCCGAGGAGTTCCTCGCCCACCTGGAGCGCGGGCGGGACTTCATCAACCAGTACGTGCCCTTCGGCGCCACCGCCACCGACACGGCCGGCGCCCGCGCGGTCCTCCAGCGGTACGCCGACATGCGCGCCGCCGACACCGGGTCGCTGCACGGCATCTGGCGGGACGGCACCCTCCTCGGCGGGGTGCTCTTCCTCAACTTCGACGCCGCGCAGGCCAACTGCGAGGTCGGCTGCTGGCTGGAGCCCGCCGGGACCGGCCACGGGCTCGTCACCCGCGCCATCCGCGTCCTGGTCGACCACGCCGTCGAGCGGCGCGGCATCCACCGCGTCGAGTGGATCGCCTCGGCGGGCAACGTGCCCAGCCTGAACGTCGCCCGCAGGCTCGGGTTCACCCGCGACGGCGTCCACCGCGAGGCCTACCCCTATCGTGGGGTCCGGCACGACGTCGAGGTGTGGTCGGTGCTCGCCCCCGAGTGGCGCGCCGCCCGCGCCGACGCGGCCCGCGACGCCCACAGCGGCCGTTAAGGAAGCTCTCAGAGAGCGTCCGTACGGTCGGGGCATGGCAACCAGGACAGTGGACGACTCCGGCGCCGGGACGGCTGCCGGAACCCCCGGCGCGGACGCCGGGGCGAAGCGCGACGAGGAGACGGTGGACACCACGAAGACGGACGCGACGGGCACCCCGGACGCGACCCAGACGAGCGCCCCGACCGACCCGACCGACCCGACCGAGACGCCCACGGCCCCGGCCGGCGGGCCCACCGAGGTCACCGACGGCGCCCCGGAGGCGGCGGACGGCACCGACGACAGCGCCACCGCCGACGACGACGGCGCCGAGGGCCTGCCCGACGAGGACGGCACCGTCGCCGAGGGCCCGACGGGTGTCGGCCAGGGCGCCGCCGCCGTGGTCTCCGCCGCGCTCGGCCTGGTGTCGCTGACCGGCGGCTGGATCGGCACCGTCGCCGCCGCCCGCGAGACCCTGGTCGGCCAGCTGGAGACCTCGTCCTCGGCGAGCGTCGCCCAGCAGATCCAGGCCGTCTACGGCGACGCCTGGCAGACCACCGCCCTGTGGGCCGGCCTGTTCGCGCTGGCCGCCCTCGTCACCGGCGTCGTCGTCCTCGCCCGCCCCGCCTTCGGCAACCCCGCCCGCCCGCAGGCCCCCTGGATCAAGTCGGTCTCCTGGGCCGGTGTCGTCCTCGGCGTCATCGGACTGCTGCTGGCCGTCCTCAAGTACACCGACGCCCTGATCGGGCTGCCCTCGGCGCCTTAGCCGCCGCAGCCCGCCTCATCGCAGGTCAGGAGGGGCCTCAGGCGGTCCGTAAGGGGACTTACGGACCGCCTGAGGCCCCTCCGCCGCGTCTGAGGCCCCCTGAGGGCCCCGAAGATGCGGCAGTCTCCCGATGTGGCGGACCCCCCTGCCGGACGAAGGTGGAGACATCGCGGTGAACGGCACGGAGCACCTCCGGACCGGACACCGGCCACCGGCCGCAGGGCCATCGACAGGGGGCACCGCATGTACGAGTACGAGATCCAGCAGGCCCGTTCCGCCGACCTGATCCGGCGCGCCGACGAGGAGCGCCTCGCCCGTGAGGCCGTCCGGCTGCGGCGCGAGGCCCGCCGCGAGGCCGCCGCCCGCGCGGACCGCGCCACCGCCCCGGAGAGCGGGTCCCATACCCGCCTCCTCCGCAGGCACCGGTCCGCGCGGACCGCGTGAACACCCCCGCCGGGCCGGGCGGCCCGCGACCGCACGGCCGCCCCGCCCGGCCCGCCGCCGCCCCGGCGGCCCACGGCCCGGCCGCGATATCGGCTGGGCCGTCGCCGTACCCGCGTGCGATGCTCGCCCCAATGGAGACCAGGTCCGTCAGCCCCGTGTTCGTCGGCCGCGGCACCGAACTCGGCGTCCTCGCCGCCGCGCTGGCCCGCGCCGCCGCCGGGGAACCGCAGGCCCTGCTGATCGGCGGCGAGGCCGGGGTCGGCAAGACCCGCCTGGTCGAGGAGTTCGCCGCCGCCGCCGACCGCCGGGGCGCCGTCGTCGCCCTCGGCGGCTGCGTCGAGATCGGCGCCGACGGCCTGCCCTTCGCCCCGTTCTCCACCGCGCTGCGCGCCCTGCGCCGGGCCCTGCCCGACGCACTCGCCGCCGCCGCGGCCGGACAGGAGGACGAACTCGCCCGGCTGCTGCCCGAGATGGGGGAGACCGCCGCCGGACGGCACGACGAGGAGAGCATGGCCCGCCTCTTCGAACTCACCGCCCGCCTCCTGGAACGCGTCGCCGCCGACCGCACCGTCGTCCTCGCCCTGGAGGACCTGCACTGGGCCGACGCCTCCACCCGCCACCTCCTGTCCTACCTGCTGCGCACCCTGCGCACCGGCCGCCTGGTCGTCCTCGCCACCTACCGCTCCGACGACATCCACCGCCGCCATCCGCTGCGCCCCCTGCTGGCCGAACTCGACCGGCTGCGCACCGTCCGCCGGATCGACCTCTCCTGCTTCACCCGCGAGGAGGTCGGCCGCCAGATCGCCGGCATCCTCGCCGCCGAACCCGACCCCGCCCAGGTCGACGACATCTTCGAACGCTCCGACGGCAACGCCTTCTTCGTCGAGGAACTCGCCGTCGCCGCCCACGAGGGCTGCTGCACCGGCCTCACCAACACCCTGCGCGACCTGCTGCTCGTCCGGGTCGAGGCGCTGCCCGAGAGCGCCCAGCGCGTCGCCCGGATCGTCGCCGAGGGCGGCTCCACCGTCGAGTACCGGCTCCTCGCCGCCGTGGCCCGGCTCGGCGAGGACGACCTCATCGAGGCGCTGCGCGCCGCCGTCAACGCCAACCTGCTGCTCGCCACGCCCCTCGGCGACGGCTACCGCTTCCGCCACTCCCTGGTCCGCGAGGCCGTCGCCGACGACCTGCTGCCCGGCGAACGCTCCCGCCTCAGCCGCCGCTACGCCGAGGCCCTGGAGGCCGATCCGGCGCTCGTCCCCGCCGGTGAACGCGTCATGCGCCTGGCCAGCTACTGGTACCACGCCCACGACCCCGCCAAAGCCCTCCCCGCCGTCCTCGACGCCTCCGTCGCCGCCCGCTCCCGCCACGCCTACAGCGAGCAACTGCGGCTCCTGGAACGCGCGATGGAACTGTGGGACACCGCCCCCGAGACCGTCCGCGCGCACCTGCGGCCCGTCGACCGCGCCGAGGTCTACCCACCCGTCCCGGCCACCGTGCCCTCCGCCCCGACCGCCGGGCCCTCCGCCCCGTCCGCCGAAAGGTCCGCCCCGGCCGCCGGACCGGGTGCCTCGCCCGACGGCCGCGACCACTGCCCCGGTGCCCCGCTGCGCTACCTCGACCTGATGGCGGAGGCGGCGGTCGCCGGACGGCTCTCCGGGGAACGCGAACGCGCCCTGAAGATCACCCGGCGGGCCCTGCGGCTCCTCGCCGACGAGCCCGACCCGCTGCGCGCCGCCTGGTTCTGGGTGCAGCGCTCCCGTCTCGTGCGCTCCCTCGGCCGGGGGAGCGGCCGGGAGGAACTGGCCACCGCGCAGGACCTGGTGCGCGGCCTGCCGCCCAGCGAGGTGCACGCCGACGTGCTCACCCATGTCGCCAACTGGTGCATGGTCCACGCGCCCGGCCCCGAGGCGTACGCCGCCGCCGAGCGCGCCGTCGAGTACGCCCGTATGGTCGGCGCCCCCGAGATCGAGCTGAACGCCCGCCAGATCCTCGGCGTCCTCATGGTCGACGCCGGTCACATCGAGGCCGGACTCGCCGAACTGCGCGAGGTCAAGTCCCGGGCGCTCACCGAGGACATCCCGTCCGTCGCGCTCAACGCCTACGTCAACCTGCCCTCCGAACTGGAGGCGGTGGGCCGCTCCCGCGACGCCCTGCCCCTCCTGGAGGAGGGCATCGCCTACGCCGAACGGCGCGGCCTCGCCGAGACGGAGTCCTGGGTCCGGAGCAACCTCACCGAGTCCCTGCTCACCCTCGGCCGCTGGGACGAGGCCGCCCGCGCGAGCGCCGCCGGGGACCGCATCGCCCAAGGCGCCGCGATCCGGGGCGTGTACGCCTCGCTCCGCGCCGAACTCGCCCTCGTCCGGGGCGATCTGCCCGAGGCCGCCGACCGACTCGCCGCGGCCCGCGCCCACTTCGGCTCCCAGGACCACGCGCCCCAGCACGATCTGCCGCTGGCCCGGCAGGCCCTCGCGCTCGCCGCGGGGGAGGGCCGCGTCACCGAGGCCCGCGACCACCTCCTGCGGGTCCTCGACCGGGGCTTCCCGCCCGGCGCCCAGCGTTACGCCTGGCCCCTGCTGATCACCGCCGCCGCCGTCGAGGGCGACGCCCGCGCCCTGCCCGCCGCCGACGAGGGCCGCACCGCCCACCTCGACCGGCTCCGCGGCGCGGCCCGGCGGATCGCCGCGGTCGTCCCCGTCTGGCAGGCCCACGCGCACTGGCTGCGCGCCGAACTCCTGCGCGCCGAGGACCGCGCCCGCCCCGACGACTGGTGCGCGGTCGTCACCGCCTTCGAGACCCTGGAACGCCCCTACGACCTCGCCCGCACCCGGCTGCGGCTGGCCGAGGCGCTGCTCACCGAGGGCGGCGACGGCCACCGCGACCGCGCCGCCGACCTGCTCCGCCTCACCGGGGCCGTCGCCGACCACCTGGGCGCCCGCCCGCTCACCGACGCCGTCGCCCGCCTCGCCCGGCAGGCCCGGCTGCCGCTGCTCCCCGGGCCCCGCCCGGCCGCGGCGGCCACCGACCCGCTGACCTCGCTCGGACTCACCGACCGGGAGCGCGACGTCCTGCGCCTCGTCGCGCGCGGCCGCACCAACCGCCAGATCGCGCAGGCCCTCTTCATCTCGCCCAAGACGGCCAGCGTCCACGTCTCCCGCATCCTCGCCAAGCTCGCCGTCTCCGGGCGCGGTGAGGCGGCGGCCCTGGCCCACCGGCTGGACCTGTTCCCGGCGGACTCCGACGGCACGGACGACCGTGCCCCGGTCGGGGCCCCGGCCCCGTCGACGGGCGGCTGACCGGGGCCGCCCGCCGCCGTCACACTCCGGTAAGGCGTCCCGCGGCCTTCGCGCGGGGCCCCGTATGGGCCTCGGGCGTACGCTGGCAGGACCTGGTCATGGAGGCGCCGTGTTCAACATGTTCGACGAACTGTTCGCACCCGGTCGCAAGCACACGCGGGACGAACAGAACCGGCTGGAGCTGACCCGCGAGGACGTCGGCGACGGAGACCCCGGACGCGGGCCCATAGACCTCTCCTCGGGCAAGGTGGTCGTCGTCCGCCCAGGCTCGACGGCCCTGCCTCCGGAGCCCTCCGACGCCACCGACGACCGACCGGACACGGCCGGGGGACAGGCATCGGACCCGGCGGACCGGGACCCGGCGGACCAGGACAGGGCGGACGCGGACCCGGCCGACGGGGAGGGCCCCCGCGCCTGAGCCCCCGGCGGGCCGCCTCAGCTCACCTCGACCTCCAGGACGCGGTCGTCCCCGGACTTCGGCGCCCCCCGGCCGTCGGTGTTGCTGGTCGTCACCCACAGCTTGTCGCCGCCCGCCGCGACCACCGTGCGCAGACGGCCGTACTTCTCCGTGAGGAACGCCTGCGGGTCCGCCGACCGCTCCGTCCCCTTCAGCGGAATCCGCCACAGGCGCTGGCCGCGCAGCCCCGCCATCCACACCGAGCCCGCCGCGTAGGCGATGCCGCTGGGGGAGGCCTGGTCGGTGGGCCACTGGGCGACCGGGTCGCGGTACGCCGCCTCGTCCGCGTCGCCCTCGACCTCGGGCCAGCCGTAGTTCCCGCCGGGCACGATCGCGTTCAGCTCGTCCCAGGTGTTCTGGCCGAACTCGGCGGCGAACAGCCGCTGCTTCTTGTCCCAGGCCAGGCCCTGCACGTTGCGGTGTCCGTACGAGTACACCGGGGAGTCGGGGAAGGGGTTGCCCGGCGCCGGTTCGCCCTCCGGGGTCAGGCGCAGGATCTTGCCGCCGAGGGACTTCCTGTCCTGGGAGAGGCCTTCCCGGCCGCTCTCGCCGGTGCCGACGTACAGCATGCCGTCGGGGCCGAACGCGATCCGGCCGCCGTTGTGGATCATGCCCTTGGGGATGCCCCGGAAGACGGTGTCGGGGGCGCCGAGCCGTTCGCCCTCGGGCCGGTCGGGGTCGTAGCGCATCCGTACGACGCGGTTGTCGGAGGCGGAGGTGAAGTAGGCGTAGATCATCCGGTCCGCGGCGTGGTCCGGGGAGAGGGCGAGGCCGAGGAGGCCGCCCTCGCCCGCCGCCGAGACGCCGGGCACCTCGCCCACCTCGGTCTTCGCGCCGCTCTTCTCGTCGACCAGGGTGATCGTGCCCTCGTCGCGGGAGCCGACCAGCAGGCCGCCGCCCCCGGGGAGCGGGGCGAGGCCCCAGGGGCTCTTCAGGCCCTCCGCGACCGTCCGCACCACCTTCGCCGTGCCCTTGGCGGGCGGGGTCTCCTCGGCGGGTGCGGGCGACCCGCTCACCGACATGCTCGGGGACGGGCTCGCGGCGGCTCCCGCGGAGTCCCCGCCCCCGGAGTCCCCGGAGGTGCAGCCCGCCGCCAGCAGGAGCGCGCTCGCGGCGGCCACGGCCGACACTGCTCGACGTCGCACGATCTCGGTCCCTTCCACGGTCACGGTCCGCCCGGTACGGCGCGGCAGCCCCTTGCGGCGGTCCCCCGCCGACGGGTGCTACCTGTCATACCGCGCCCGCACCCTCAGGAGTTCCCGATCCGGCGAACCTGATGCGGCCGGACGCCCTGCGGGGTGCGCCGCTCAGCAGTTCGGGTCCCGACGGCACCGGGCCACCGGGGTCCCCACCGGCTCAGTCCCACGACCCCTGCGCCGCGGGCAGCTCCGCGATCTCCGCCAGGTCCCGCTCGGTCAGCCGCAGACCGGCCGCCCCCACGTTCTCCGTCACCCAGCGCTCCCGCTTCGCGCCCGGCACCGGCACCACGTGCCGCCCCTGCGCCAGCACCCAGGCCAGCGCCACCTGCGCCGGGGTGACCTCCGCGCCGTGCCGGGCCGCGATCCGGCGCAGCCCGACCACGATCGGCTGGTTCGCCGCCATCATCTCCGCCGTGAACCGGGGATGGCGGGCCCGCATGTCGTCCGGCTCGAACCCCTCGCCCGGCCGCAGCCGCCCGCTGAGGAAACCATTCCCCAACGGCATCGCCGCCAGCAGCCCGATGCCGCGCTCCTCGCACCACGGCAGCAGCGTCTCCCGTGCCTCCGGCGACCACACCGACAGCTCCGCCTCCACCGCGCTCACCGGGAACACCTGCTGCACCCGCCGCAACTGCCGCAGGGTGGCCTCGTACAGCCGCGCGCCGTCCTTGCGCCCGCCGCGTCCGCCGAGCGCCCCCACCGCGCACAGCCCCAGCGCCCGAACCTTGCCCGCCCGCACCAGCTCCGCCATCGCGCCCCACGTCTCCTCGACCGGGACCTCGGGGTCGGCGCGGTGCAACTGGTACAGGTCGATGACGTCGGTCTGGAGCCGCCGCAGCGACGCGTCGCAGGCCCGCCGTACGTATCCGGGGCGGCCGTTGGCCACGATGTGCTGCTCGCCGGCCAGCAGCCCCACCTTCGTCGACACGAACGCGTCCCCGCGCCGCTCCCTCAACACCCGCCCCACCACCAGCTCGTTGGTGAACGGGCCGTACATGTCCGCGGTGTCCAGCAGACTCGCGCCGAGATCCAGCGCCCGGTGCAGCGTCCGCGCCGACGCGTCACCCCGCTGCCGCGACCCGCTGTACCCCCAGCTCATCGGCATGCACCCGAGTCCGACGGCCCCGACCCCGAGCGCCCCCGCGCCGATCGTCCTGCGCTCCACGTGCTCGTGACCCTCCCTCTCCGGTCCCCCAACCTAACCCCTGGTCAGCAACCGTCCTGACATAGCCTCCTGACCATGAACGCTCATGTGTGGCTGCCCATCCCGCCGGACGAGATCGACGGACTCCCCGAGGGCCCCGACTACCGCTTCTGGGACGGGGGCGCCGACGGCAACCAGGAGTTCCCGGGCGACCCCGCCGACTGCGTGCTCTACGTCGTGCCGTACATGAAGCGCCACCCCGTCAAGACCCGCCCCCTGCCCGGCATGCGCCGCCTCCAGGTCGTGCAGACCCTCACCGCCGGGGTCGACGACATCACCCCGGCCCTCGCCGGCCTGCCCCCCGGCGTACGGCTGTGCAACGCGCGCGGCGTCCACGAGACCAGCACCGCCGAACTCGCGCTGACCCTCACCCTCGCCTCCCTGCGCGGCATCCCCGACTTCGTCCGCGCCCAGCAACACGGCCACTGGCAGGGCGACTTCCGGCCCGCGCTCGCCGACCGCAGCGTCCTCGTCGTCGGATACGGCGCGATCGGCGCCGCCGTCGAGGACCGGCTCGTGCCGTTCGAGGTCGCGCGGGTGGCGCGCGTCGCGCGCTCCGAGCGCACCACGGCGCGCGGTCCGGTGCATCCGTTCACCCGGCTCCCCGCCCTGCTCCCCGAGGCGGACGTCGTCATCCTCTGCACCCCGCTCGACGACACCACCCGCGGCCTGGTCGACGCCGCCTTCCTGGCCCGCATGAAGGACGGCGCGCTGCTGGTCAACGTCGCCCGGGGCCCGGTCGTCGACACCGCCGCCCTGCTCGCCGAGGTGAGCACCGGCCGCCTCACCGCCGCACTCGACGTCACCGACCCCGAACCCCTGCCGCCCGCCCACCCGTTGTGGACGGCGCCGGGTGTCCTGATCAGTCCGCACGTCGGCGGCCCCAGCTCCGCCTTCCTGCCCCGCGCCAAGCGTCTGCTGGCCGACCAGCTCACCCGGTTCGTGAACCGGGAGCCGCTGCGGAACGTGGTCCTGACGACGGGTACGGCGGACGGGCCCTGACCGGAAACGGCCCTCGCGCGGACGGCCCCGGACACCCTCCGCAGCCCTTCGGACGCGGCCCGTTCGGGCATATCCGCTGGTCGTCACTGAGCGTAGAGAAGCTATGTCCCTGAGTGACGAGACTGGTGTATCGTCCCGACAGGGGCTGCGCCGCGCACCGTTCGGCGCCGGGGAACGACAGAGCAGACTGTGAGGGGGGCGACGGGCGATGCACGGCCTATGGACGAACGACCCGACGCGGCGGAGCCACCGCCGGCGACCCTGTTGCAGGGCCGCCCGCAGACGAGGTGGCCCCGCCGGTCCGGAGAGTCGGCAGCACGGCACGCGGCATCCGCGCGGCCGCACCGGCCGCCCGAGCCGCCCGCACCCGGCGAGCCGCACCGCGTACGGGCCGCAGGCGGTGGTCCGTACGACACCGGACACCGGAGCGGACCGCACGGCACGGGACACCGCGGCGGCCCCGGCGGCGCAGAACGCCGGAGCGGCCCCGACGGCACGGACCGGGAGGCCACGGTGAGTTCGCCGCCGACCCTCACGACCCTCCTGGACGGCACGCCGCGCACCCAGCCTCCCGCCGGAGCGCCCGGGGCACCGCTCGCCAGGCCGCCCGCCTCCCGCGGCGGCTCCAACACCGTCCACCAACTGCTGCTCGCGCTGATCTGCGCGGGGTACGCGGTCGGCTCCGCCCTCGGCTGGGGTTCGCCCGAACTCGCGCTCGTCATGGGCGACTTCGGGCTCTCCGCGGCGGCCGCCACCGCCGCCGTCTCCTGCTTCCTGCACGCGCGCACCGGGGTCCGCTTCCGGCTCGCCTGGCTGCTGTTCGCGCTCTCCTCCACGATGGCCGCCCTCGGCAACCTGGTCTGGGGCTGGTACGAGGTCGTGCTCGACCAGCCGGTGCCCAGCCCGAGCTACGCCGACCTGTTCTTCCTCTGCTTCGCGCCGCCCGCGATCATCGGGCTCCTGGTGCTCGCCGCCCGGCCGGTCAGCCGCGCGGGCTGGGTCTGCCTCGCCCTCGACGCCTGGCTGATCGCCGGTTCGCTGCTCACCCTCTCCTGGAGCCTCGCACTGGCGCAGGCGGCCAAGCTGGACCGGCCGAGCGTGGGGCACGCGGCGCTGTCGCTGGCGTATCCGCTGCTGGACATCGCCCTCGTCAGCATGGTCCTGGTGCTGCACTTCCGGCGCTCCGCGATCAACCGCGCCGCGGTGAACACCGCCGTCAGCGCCCTGGCGCTCACCGTCATGTGCGACGCGCTGTTCACCTCGCCGCTCATGCACAACAACTACCGCTCCGGGCAGCTCCTCGACGCGGGCTGGTTCGCCGGTTCCCTGCTCCTCGCCTACGCCCCCTGGGCCGCCCGCCGCCACCACCGCGCGCTGGCCGAGGGGCACACGCGCGTCGTGCACGAGCACCGGCCCGGACCGCGCGGCGGCGACCACCCGCACGAGCCCCCGCAGCCGCAGCCGCACGCGCAGCCGACCGGCCACCCGGCCGCGCAGAAGGGCGGGCAGCCGCCCCCGCCGGGCGCCGACTCCGGCGGCCCCCTCACCACCCGCCCGATCACGGGCTCCCTGGCCGCGCTCACGCCCTACCTCGCGGCGGCCGTCTGCACCCTGGGCATCCTCTACAACGTCCTCAACGGCCGCAGCGTCGACCGGGTCGTCCTGCTCACCGGCGGGGCCGTCGTCCTCGCCCTCGTGGTGCGCCAGGGCATCATGCTCCTCGACAACATCGCGCTCACCCAGGAACTCGCCCACAAGGAGAACCACTTCCGCTCCCTGGTGCAGGGCTCCAGCGACGTCATCATGATCGCCGCCCCCAGCGGCGTCCTGCGCTACGTCTCCCCGGCCGCCGCCGGGGTCTACGGACGGCCCGCCGAGGACCTGGTCGGCACCGAACTCGCCCAGCTGATCCACCCGGACGACTTCGGCTGCGTGGTGCACGAGGTGCGTCGCTTCCTCGCCGCCGACCCGCAGGAGGAACCCACCACCCGCATCGAGTGCCGCTTCCGCTCCGGCGACGCGTCCGCCTCCCGCGCGGGCGGCACCGCACCCGGCCCGGCACCCGGCCCGGGAACCGGATCAGCGACCGGATCAGGAAGCGGCCCGGCGCCCGGCGCGGGGTCCGGCGCGGGCGGCGTCTGGCTGAACGTCGAGTCGACCGTCAAACGCCACCACGGCGGCCTCATCTTCAACAGCCGCGACGTCACCGAACGGGTCCGCCTCCAGGCCCAGCTCCAGCACAACGCCGAGCACGACCCGCTCACCGACCTCCCCAACCGCGCCCTGTTCACCACGCGCGTCCAGCAGGCGCTCTCCGGCCGCCGCAGCTCCGACCGGGGCTCCGCCCTGCGCAACACGGCCGTCCTCTTCATCGACCTGGACGGCTTCAAGGCGGTCAACGACACCATCGGCCACCAGGCGGGCGACGAACTCCTCATCCAGGCCGCCCGCCGCCTCCAGGAGGCCGTCCGGCAGGGCGACACCGCCTCCCGGCTCGGCGGCGACGAGTTCGCCGCCCTGATCGTCGGCGACGGCACCCGCGACCGCGCCGCCCGCGAGCGCCACATACTGGAACTCGCCGACCGCCTGCGCCTCACCCTCTCCCAGCCCTACCTCATCGACGGCAACGACGTCCGGGTCGCCGCCTCCATCGGCGTCGCCTTCGCCGAGTCCGGCCTCGGCGCGGGCGAACTGCTGCGCAACGCCGACCTCGCCATGTACCGGGCGAAGGCGGGCGGCAAGGGCCGGGTCGAGCTGTACCGGCCGCAGATGCAGCAGGACGTCGTACGGAAGGCCGAGCTGGCCACCCGGCTGCGGGCCGCGCTGCACGACGGCGAGTTCGCGCTGCTGCACCAGCCCGTGGTCCGCCTCTCCGACGGCCGGATCTCCTCCGTCGCCGCCCAGCCCCGCTGGCGCTCCTCGCAGGGCGTGCTGTTCACGCCCGCCGAGTTCCTCCGGGTCGCCGACGACGGCGACCGGACCGCCGAGCTGAGCCGCTGGGTCCTCGAACAGGCCGTGGAGCAGGCCGCCGACCGGGCCGCGGGCGGGGTGCACATCCCCGTCGTGGTCTCCGTCGCCGCCCGCCGCCTCCTCGACCGCTCGCTCCCGCTGGGCTCCCTGGAGGCCCTGCTCACCCGGTACGGACTGCCGTCCGGATCGCTGGTGATAGAGCTGTCCGACATCGATGCCCGGGTGCCGCTGGAGGACCTGGAGCGCCGCCTCGGCGCGCTCCGCCGTCTCGGGGTGCGGATCGCCCTGGACGGCTTCGGCGGCGGCGTGGCCATAACGGCGCTGCGCCGCCTCCCCATCGACATACTCAAACTCGACCGCGGGCTGGTCGAGGGCGTCGTGGAGTCCGCCCGCCTGCACAAGATCACCAGCGGGCTGCTGCGGATGGCCGGGGACCTCGGCCTCCAGTCCGTCGCCGAGGGCGTGGACCTGCCCGAGCAGGTCGTCGCCCTGCGCGCGATGGGCTGCACCCACGGGCAGGGCATGGCCTTCGCCGGGCCGCTCGACGAGTACCGGCTGCGCCGGGCGCTCGGCCGGGGCACCTGCCCCGTCCCGAGCGGCCCCGCCGAACCGGTCTTCGCCGGAAGCGGCACGGGCACCGGCGGCGGCGGGACCGGCGGCCCCGGCGCGGGCGCCGGGGGCTACACGGGAGCGGTCACTGGCGGTGTCACCACCGTCCTCGGCGGCGGGACCCTCGCCGGGGGCGGCCTCGGCGGCACCGCCCTCCGTTCACATGATGAGACCCCCGTCCCACCCACTTGACAGTCGGTGCGTGCCGGGGGGAGGGTCAATGCCATGCGCACCCGAATTCTCGTACTTGGACAGCGCGTCGGCTGAACTGGGACCACCGGACGACGATCCGGAAACCCCCAGCGACCTCCCCGGCGCGCTCCCCTCGCTTGCCTTACGGCACGAGGGGTTTTTTGTTGCACAGGCACCTGCCGCCCCGCGGTACGAACCGCGCACACCTCGCAAAAACCCTCAGCATCGAGAAGAGAATGCCGATGACCGAGCAGGCCACCGGGGCCCCTCACCCGCAGCCGCGGCCCCGATCCGGAGGACACTCCGCGTCCGTCGAGCACGTGACCGGCGCGCAGTCCCTCATCCGCTCCCTGGAGGAGGTCGGGGCCGACACGGTGTTCGGCATTCCGGGCGGCGCGATCCTGCCGGCCTACGACCCGCTGATGGACTCCACCCGCGTCCGCCACGTCCTGGTCCGGCACGAGCAGGGCGCCGGCCACGCCGCCACCGGGTACGCGCAGGCCACCGGCAAGGTCGGGGTCTGCATGGCCACCTCCGGGCCGGGCGCCACCAACCTGGTCACCCCGATCGCCGACGCCCACATGGACTCGGTGCCCCTGGTCGCCATCACCGGCCAGGTCGCCTCGAAGGCCATCGGCACGGACGCCTTCCAGGAGGCGGACATCGTCGGCATCACCATGCCGATCACCAAGCACAACTTCCTCGTCACCAAGGCCGAGGACATCCCGCGGATCATCGCGCAGGCCTTCCACATCGCGTCCACCGGCCGCCCCGGCCCGGTCCTGGTCGACATCGCCAAGGACGCCCTCCAGGCCCGCACCACGTTCTCCTGGCCGCCCGTCATGGACCTGCCCGGCTACCGCCCGGTGACCAAGCCGCACGCCAAGCAGATCCGCGAGGCCGCCAAGCTGATCACCGCCGCGAAGCGCCCGGTCCTCTACGTCGGCGGCGGCGTCCTCAAGGCGCGCGCCACCGCCGAACTGAAGGTCCTCGCCGAACTGACCGGCGCGCCCGTCACCACCACCCTGATGGCGCTGGGCGCCTTCCCCGACAGCCACCGCCAGCACCTGGGCATGCCCGGCATGCACGGCTCGGTCGCCGCCGTCACCGCGCTCCAGAAGGCCGACCTGATCGTCGCCCTCGGCGCCCGCTTCGACGACCGTGTCACCGGCAAGCTCGACAGCTTCGCCCCGTACGCCAAGATCGTCCACGCCGACATCGACCCGGCCGAGATCGGCAAGAACCGCGAGGCCGACGTGCCGATCGTCGGGGACGCCCGCGAGGTCATCGCCGATCTGATCCAGGCCGTCCAGAAGGAGCACGGCGAGAGCGGCCCCGGCGACTACACCGCCTGGTGGAAGGACCTCGACCGCTGGCGCGAGACCTACCCGCTCGGCTACGACCAGCCCGCGGACGGCTCGCTCTCCCCGCAGCAGGTCATCGAGCGGATCGGTCAACTGGCCCCCGAGGGAACGGTGTTCGCGGCCGGTGTCGGCCAGCACCAGATGTGGGCCGCGCACTTCGTCCAGTACGAGAAGCCCGCCACCTGGCTCAACTCCGGCGGCGCCGGGACCATGGGCTACGCGGTCCCCGCCGCGATGGGTGCCAAGGCCGGTGTCCCCTCCCGGACCGTCTGGGCGATCGACGGCGACGGCTGCTTCCAGATGACCAACCAGGAACTCACCACCTGCGCCCTGAACAACATCCCGATCAAGGTCGCCATCATCAACAACGGCGCCCTCGGCATGGTCCGCCAGTGGCAGACCCTGTTCTACAACCAGCGCTACTCCAACACCGTGCTGCACTCCGGCCCCGACGCCGACGGCACCCAGCCGAGCGGCGGCACCCGCGTCCCCGACTTCGTCAAGCTGTCGGAGGCGATGGGCTGTTACGCCATCCGCTGCGAGGACCCCGCCGACCTCGACAAGGTCATCGAGGAGGCGAACTCGGTCAACGACCGCCCCGTCGTCGTCGACTTCATCGTCCACGAGGACGCGATGGTCTGGCCGATGGTCGCCGCCGGAACCTCCAACGACGAGATCATGGCCGCCCGGGACGTCCGCCCCGACTTCGGCGACAACGAAGACGACTGACCGAGACGACCGAGACGTTCGAGCGAGGAAGACCCCACCCGACATGACCAAGCACACGCTCTCCGTCCTGGTGGAGAACACGCCGGGCATCCTGGCCCGCATCGCCGCCCTGTTCTCCCGCCGCGGCTTCAACATCGACTCGCTCGCGGTCGGCGTCACCGAGCACTCCGACATCTCCCGCATCACGATCGTGGTGAGCGTCGACGACCTCCCGCTGGAGCAGGTCACCAAGCAGCTCAACAAGCTGGTCAACGTGCTCAAGATCGTCGAACTGGAGCCCGCGCAGGCCGTCCAGCGCGAACTCGTCCTGGTGAAGGTCCGCGCCGACAACGAGACGCGCTCCCAGATCGTCGAGATCGTCCAGCTGTTCCGCGCCAAGACCGTCGACGTCTCCCCGGAGGCCGTCACCATCGAGGCCACCGGCAGCAGCGACAAGCTGTCCGCCATGCTCAAGATGCTGGAACCGTACGGCATCAAGGAGCTGGTCCAGTCCGGCACGATCGCCATCGGCCGCGGCGCCCGTTCGATCACCGACCGGTCGCTGCGCGCCCTCGACCGGTCGGCGTAGCGAAGGAACCGGGCGGCCGGACGACACCGGCCGCCCGCATTCCGAGACCCCGCACCTTCCCCCATCCCCGCCGTCATACGGTGGGACGCACCACCTGCACCCAAGGAGAGAACCCAAAGTGGCCGAGCTGTTCTACGACGCTGACGCCGACCTGTCCATCATCCAGGGCCGCAAGGTCGCGGTCATCGGTTACGGCAGTCAGGGCCACGCCCACGCGCTGTCGCTGCGCGACTCCGGTGTCGACGTGCGGGTCGGCCTGCACGAGGGCTCCACGTCGAAGGCCAAGGCCGAGGAGCAGGGCCTGCGCGTGGTCACCCCCGCGGAGGCCGCCGCCGAGGCCGACCTCATCATGATCCTGATCCCGGACCCGATCCAGGCCAAGGTCTACGAGGAGTCCATCGCCCCCCACCTGTCCGACGGCGACGCCCTGTTCTTCGCGCACGGCTTCAACGTCCGCTTCGGCTTCATCAAGGCCCCGGCCGGTGTCGACGTCGCCCTCGTCGCCCCGAAGGGCCCGGGTCACCTGGTCCGCCGCCAGTACGAGGAGGGCCGCGGCGTCCCCGCGATCGCCGCGGTCGAGCAGGACGCCACCGGCAACGCCTTCGCGCTGGCCCTGTCGTACGCCAAGGCGATCGGCGGCACCCGCGCCGGTGTCATCCGGACGACCTTCACCGAGGAGACCGAGACCGACCTCTTCGGCGAGCAGGCCGTCCTGTGCGGCGGTACGTCCGCGCTGGTCAAGGCGGGCTTCGAGACCCTCGTCGAGGCCGGCTACCAGCCGGAGATCGCCTACTTCGAGTGCCTGCACGAGCTGAAGCTGATCGTCGACCTCATGTACGAGGGCGGCCTGGAGAAGATGCGCTGGTCGGTCTCCGAGACCGCCGAGTGGGGCGACTACGTCACCGGCCCCCGCATCATCACCGACGCCACCAAGGCCGAGATGAAGCAGGTCCTCACCGAGATCCAGGACGGCACCTTCGCCAAGAACTGGATGGACGAGTACCACGGCGGCCTGAAGAAGTACGAGGAGTACAAGTCGGCCGACTCCGAGCACCTGCTGGAGACCACCGGCAAGCAGCTGCGCAAGCTGATGAGCTGGGTCGACGAAGAGGCGTGAGCCCCGCGCC
Organism: Streptomyces sp. NPDC091281; assembly: GCF_044757425.1. NCBI lineage: Bacteria > Bacillati > Actinomycetota > Actinomycetes > Kitasatosporales > Streptomycetaceae > Streptomyces > Streptomyces sp. NPDC091281. The sequence continues at coordinate 902,889 of NZ_JBIVUY010000002.1, forward strand.
GGGGGCCGGAGCGTGCCGCTCCGGCCCCCGCGCCGCCGTCCGGGCCCCGGCGCCGTTGTCCACGGTGTCCAGCCACGGACGGGTGATCCTTCCGTAGAGGCACAGGACGCCCCCGGCCTCGGCACTACACTGCTGCACTACATACGCGTCAGGCCCACAGCGTCGTGCGTCTTCCACGCGGCTAGCACCTCCTCCGCCTGCGGCCGTCGGGACGGCCGTCCGCACGCAAGGGACTTGTGAGGACTCACGTGAGCTCGAAACCTGTCGTACTCATCGCTGAAGAGCTGTCGCCCGCGACCGTGGACGCGCTCGGTCCGGACTTCGAGATCCGGCACTGCAACGGAGCGGACCGAGCCGAACTGCTCCCCGCCATCGCCGACGTCGACGCGATCCTGATCCGCTCCGCCACCAAGGTGGACGCCGAGGCCATCGCCGCCGCGCGCAAGCTGAAGGTCGTCGCCCGCGCGGGCGTCGGCCTCGACAACGTCGACGTCTCCGCCGCCACCAAGGCCGGTGTGATGGTCGTCAACGCGCCGACCTCCAACATCGTGACCGCCGCCGAGCTGGCCTGCGGTCTGATCCTCGCCACCGCCCGCCACATCCCGCAGGCCAACGCCGCGCTGAAGAACGGCGAGTGGAAGCGCAGCAAGTACACCGGTGTGGAGCTGGCGGAGAAGACCCTCGGCGTCGTCGGCCTCGGCCGCATCGGCGCGCTGGTCGCCCAGCGCATGTCCGGCTTCGGCATGAAGGTCGTCGCCTACGACCCGTACGTGCAGCCCGCGCGGGCCGCGCAGATGGGCGTCAAGGTCCTGACGCTGGACGAGCTGCTGGAGGTCTCCGACTTCATCACCGTCCACCTCCCGAAGACCCCCGAGACGGTCGGCCTCATCGGCGACGAGGCGCTGCGCCGGGTCAAGCCGACCGTGCGGATCGTCAACGCGGCCCGCGGCGGCATCGTCGACGAGGAGGCGCTGTACTCGGCGCTCAAGGAGGGCCGCGTCGCGGGCGCCGGACTCGACGTCTACGCGAAGGAGCCCTGCACGGACTCCCCGCTGTTCGAGTTCGACCAGGTCGTCGCCACCCCGCACCTCGGCGCCTCCACCGACGAGGCGCAGGAGAAGGCCGGTATCGCCGTGGCCCGCTCGGTGCGGCTCGCGCTCGCCGGTGAGCTGGTCCCCGACGCGGTCAACGTCCAGGGCGGGGTCATCGCCGAGGACGTCAAGCCCGGACTGCCGCTCGCCGAGCGCCTGGGCCGCATCTTCACCGCGCTCGCCGGTGAGGTCGCCGTCCGCCTGGACGTCGAGGTCTACGGCGAGATCACCCAGCACGACGTGAAGGTGCTGGAACTGTCCGCGCTGAAGGGCGTCTTCGAGGACGTCGTCGCCGAGACGGTGTCCTACGTCAACGCCCCGCTGTTCGCGCAGGAGCGCGGCGTCGAGGTGCGGCTGACGACCAGCTCGGAGTCGGCCGACCACCGCAACGTCGTGACGGTGCGCGGCACGCTCGGCAGCGGCGAGGAGGTGTCGGTCTCCGGCACCCTGGCCGGTCCCAAGCACCTCCAGAAGATCGTCGCCGTCGGCGAGTACGACGTCGACCTCGCGCTCGCCGACCACATGGTCGTCCTGCGCTACGAGGACCGCCCCGGTGTCGTCGGCACCGTCGGCCGCATCTTCGGCGAGGCCGGCATCAACATCGCCGGCATGCAGGTCGCCCGCGCCGCGGCCGGCGGCGAGGCCCTCGCGGTCCTCACTGTCGACGACACGGTCCCGGCGGGTGTCCTCACCGAGGTCGCCGCCGAGATCGGCGCCACGTCGGCCCGCGCGGTCAACCTGGCCTGAGCCGACCTGGCCTGACCAGGGGCCCCTTCCCAGGGGTTCCCCTCAGACGCCGGACGGGCAACACGCCCCGTCCGGCGTCTTCGCGTCCTCCCACGTCAGCCCGCACCCGCGGGCGCAGCAGCGGGACGCCGTCGGGCCGGGTGGCGACGGCCCGGCCGAGCACCGGTCCGGCCGGGTCGCGGTGGGGACCGTGGCCGACGGTCGCGGTCCGTGGGGGATGTCAGTCCCTCCTGCCATAGTGCGGCCGTGGATGACGAGACGTTCTGGAATGTGATCGAGCGGTGCAGGGCGCAGACCCGCGACCCGGACGAGCGGCTGTTGTGGTTGCGCGGGCACCTGGCGGAACGGCCCGAGGCGGAGATCCTGCGCTTCCAGGTGTGCCTGGACACCGCCCTGGTGCCGACGTTCACCTGGGATCTGTGGGCGGCGGCGGACCGGATGCTCGGCTGGTGTTCCGACGACGTCTTCTTCTACTTCCGGCTCTGGCTGGTCGGCCTGGGCCGCGACACCTTCGAGCGAGTGGCCCGGAGTCCTGACGCGCTCGCGGACGTTCCGCAGATCCATCGCCTCGCGGGCCGGTCTCCAGCCGCTTGGCCGGACGAGGAGGTGCCCGAATGGGAGGAGCTGGACTACGTGGCGGCCCGTGCCTTCGAAGACGTGACCGGCAGGACGGAGGACGACTTCTACGACGCCATGGACGCCCTGCGCGTCGAGGACTTGGAATCGGCGGAGCCGGTCGGCGAACGGTGGGACGCCGCTCTCGACGCCGAGGCCTCGCGTCGTCTGCCCCGGCTCAGCGCGCTGTTCCCCGCCACTGACGTGCTGTGACGGGCCCCCGCCGTCTCACAGCCGATGGGCCTTCAACGCCATATGCAGCAGCAGGCGGTCCTCGCCGTCGTCCAGGTCGAGGCCGGTGAGGTGTTCGACGCGGGAGAGGCGGTAGTAGAGGGTCTGGCGGTGGATGCCGAGTTCGGCGGCGGTGCGGGCGGCCTGGCCCGCGCGGTCGAGGTAGGTCTCGGCGGTGCGGGCCAGTTCCTGGTGGGCGGGGGTGAGCAGGGGGCGGACGGCGGGGTCCGCGGCTGTGGTGGGGGAGAGGGTGGTGAGGAGGCGGTAGGGGCCGATCGTCGTCCATTCGGCGCAGGGGCCGAGCCGGGGTTCCGCGAGGGCGGCGCGGGCCGCCGCCGAGGCCTCCCGCCAGGCCGCGCCCAGCTCGGCCAGGCCCACCCGGCCCGCCGCGACGCCGGCCGCCGTCCCCGCCCGCTCCAGCAGGCGGGCGGCGACCGCCGTCGCGGGGGCGGTGCCGTCGGCCGTGCGCAGCCGGACCAGGACCGCCAGGCAGCGGGCGTCCGCGCCCCAGGGCAGCGCGCACAGCGCCTCGGCGCCGGGCAGCGCGCGCAGGGACGGCGCGTCCTCGGGGTCCGCGGCGGGCCAGGGCGCCACGCACACCACCGTCTGGGGGCCGTCCGCGCGGGCGCCGAGCGCGGTGCGCAGTTCGGCCACCGCCGCGTCCCGCGGCCAGCCCTCGGCGGCGGTCAGGGCCGCCCGCAGTTCCCGGGTGAGGCCCGCGCCCTGCCGGGCCTCGTCGGCGAGGAGGGCGCCGATCCGGGCCGCCACCTCCATCGCGGCGGCGAGCTGCGCGTCCGAGGGGCCGGGGTCGCCGTCCAGCAGCCAGACGTAGCCGAGGACGACGCCGCGGTGGCGGACCGGGAGGCAGACCCGGCCCCGGTGGACGCCCGCCGCCGGGGTGGGCGGGATACGGACCGGGCCGGTCGCCCGTGTGATGCCGAACCCCTCGAACCAGGTCCGGACGGCGGCCGTGGAGCGCCGGGTGAGGATCGAGCGGGTGCGCACCGGGTCCAGCGCGGCCGCGTCCAGCTCGTCCTCGCTGTCGTAGGCCCCGAACGCGATCAGTTCGAAGTCGCGGTTCTCCAGGGTGGCGGGGGCGCCGAGCAGCGCCGAGATGTCGTCGACCAGCACCTGGTAGTCACCCGTGAAATCCGCCGTCACCCGGCCATTGTCCCGTATCCGCGCGGGCCCTTCATACATCTGTCTGAGATCCGCTGCACGGATGCGTGACAGCTGTAGATGGCCCACGATCGGAGGGGTCCATAGGTTTCACGGTGGTTCTCCGTGCCGTTCCCGGACCGTCGGGTGGCGGCCTCGTACGGTCTGGTAAGTGGAGGTGCCCCGTGCTGGGTCCCGTGATTCTCGCCGCGTCGCGCAGCGACCGGATGCGCCGTCTGATCTCGGCGGCCCCGGTGACGAAGCAGGTCGTCGACCGTTTCATCCCCGGTGAGACCGTGGACGACATCGTCCCCGTCGTCGAGGAGCTGACGGCGAACGGCCTGGAGCTGACGATGGACGTCGTCGGCGAGGACATCACCGGCCCCGAGCAGGCGGCCGCCGCCCGCGACGCCTACCTCGCGCTGATCGCCCGCCTCGCCCCGCTGGAGCTGGGCGAGCGCGTCGAACTCTCCGTCAAGCTGTCGATGTTCGGCCAGGCCCTGCCCGGCGGCCACGAGCTGGCCCTCGCCAACGTCCGCCCGGTCGTCGAGGCCGCCGCCGCGCTCGGCACCACGGTCACCCTGGACGCCGAGGACCACACCACCCTCGACTCGATGTTCGCCATCCACGAGGAGCTGCGGAAGGACTTCCCGCAGACCGGCTGCGTCATCCAGGCCTACCTGTTCCGCACCGAGGCCGACGCCCGCCGTCTCGCCGCCGCGGGCAGCCGGGTCCGCCTGGTGAAGGGCGCCTACAAGGAGCCCGCCGAGGTCGCCTACCAGCGCAAGCACGAGATCGACAAGGCGTACGTCCGGGTCCTGCGCACGCTGATGGACGGCTCCGGGTACCCGATGATCGGCTCCCACGACCCGCGGCTCATCGCGATCGGCCAGGAGCTGGCCCGCACGGCGGGGCGCAAGCTGGACGAGTACGAGTTCCAGATGCTGTACGGCATCCGCGGCGAGGAGCACCTGCGGCTGGCCGCCGAGGGCCACCGTATGCGCGTCTACACCGCGTACGGCACCGACTGGTACGGCTACTTCATGCGCCGCCTCGCGGAGAAGCCCGCCAACCTGCGCTTCTTCGCCCGCAGCATGATCAGCAAGGGCTGAGCCCGCCCCCCCCGGCGCCCCCGCCCCCTCTCTCTTCGCCCCACCCGCTCAGTAAGGAGTTACGGAACCCATGGACGCTGTGACCCAGGTCCCCACCCCCGTCAACGAGCCGGTGCACGGCTACGCCCCCGGTTCGCCCGAGCGGGCCCGGCTGGAGGCGAAGCTCAAGGAGCTGGCCGACAACCCGATCGACCTGCCGATGACCATCGGCGGCGAGAAGCGGATGGGCGGCGGCGAGCGCTTCGACGTCGTGCAGCCGCACCGCCACGCGGCCCGCCTCGGCACCTACGCCAACGCCACCCGCGACGACGCCCAGGACGCCATCGACGCGGCCCTCGCCGCCGCGCCCGCCTGGCGCGCGATGTCCTTCGACGACCGCGCCGCGATCATCCTGCGCGCCGCCGAACTCCTCGCCGGCCCGTGGCGCGAGACGCTCGCCGCGTCCACCATGCTCGGCCAGTCCAAGACCGCCCAGCAGGCCGAGATCGACACCCCCTGCGAACTGGTCGACTTCTGGCGCTTCAACGTCGCCTACGCCCGGCAGATCCTCGCCGAGCAGCCCCCGGCGAACTCGCCGGGCGTCTGGAACCGCCTGGACCACCGCCCGCTGGAGGGCTTCGTCTACGCGATCACCCCCTTCAACTTCACGGCGATCGCGGGCAACCTGCCGACCGCGCCCGCCCTGATGGGCAACGTCGTCGTGTGGAAGCCGTCCCCGACGCAGACCCACGCCGCCGTGCTGCTCATGGAGCTGCTGGAGGAGGCGGGACTGCCCAAGGGCGTCATCAACCTCGTCACCGGCGACGGCATCGAGGTCTCCGCGGTCGCGCTGGAGCACCGTGATCTCGCGGGCATCCACTTCACCGGCTCGACCAAGACCTTCCAGTACCTGTGGAAGACGGTCGGCGCCAACATCGAGAAGTACCGCGCCTACCCGCGCCTGGTCGGCGAGACCGGTGGCAAGGACTTCGTGGTCGCCCACCCGAGCGCCGACCGCGCCGTCCTCAAGACCGCGCTGACCCGCGGTGCCTTCGAGTACCAGGGCCAGAAGTGTTCGGCGACCTCCCGCGCGTACCTCCCCGCGTCCATCTGGAACGACGGCTTCCGTGAGGAGTTCGCCGCCGAGGTCGACTACCTGACCATGGGTGACGTCACCGACCTGTCGAACTTCGTCGGCGCCGTCATCGACGAGCGGGCCTTCGCCAAGAACAAGGCCGCCATCGACCGCGCCAAGCAGGACCCGACCTGCACGATCGTCGCGGGCGGCTCCTACGACGACGCGGTGGGCTACTTCGTCCGCCCGACCGTCATCGCGTGCACCGACCCGGAGAACGAGGTGTTCACCACCGAGTACTTCGGTCCGATCCTCGCCGTGCACGTCTACGAGGACGACCGGTACGACGAGATGCTGACCCAGATGGAGTCGGTGTCCGATTACGCCCTCACCGGCTCGGTCGTCTCCGGCGACCGCGCGGCGGCGGCGTACACGATGGAGAAGCTGCGCTACGCGGCCGGGAACTTCTACATCAACGACAAGTCGACGGGCGCCGTCGTCGGCCAGCAGCCCTTCGGCGGCGGCCGGGCCTCCGGCACCAACGACAAGGCCGGTGCCCCGCAGAACCTGACGCGCTGGACCCTGACCCGCGCCATCAAGGAGACGCTGGTCGCCCCGACCGACTACACCTACCCGCACATGGGCTGACCCGCGCCGGGGGACCCCCTGCCCCCGCCGCGTCCCCGGGCCGGGAGCCGTGAAGCACGAGCACGCCTCCCGGCCCGCAGTCATGCCCGGACGGGGGCGCGCGGGCGCCGCGCACACCCCCCGCGCACGCGCCCGGAACGCACCGGCCCCCACCCGCCTCCGCCGGGCATCATGACCCCCATGACCACCAGCCCCCTCCGCCTCGCCCACACCGCCGACCTCGAACCCGCCGAACTGCGTGCCGTCCGTGCCCTGTTGGAGGACGCCTTCGAGGGCGATCTCACCGACGACGACTACGACCACGGTCTCGGCGGGACGCACGCCCTGATCCACGACGCGGCGGGCCTCGCCGCGCACGGCTCGGTCGTGCTGCGCCGGGTCCGGCACGGCGGACGCTGGCTGCGTACCGGGTACGTCGAGGCCGTCGCCGTCCGCGCCGACGTCCGCCGCACCGGACTCGGCGGGCGGCTGATGACCGCGCTGGAGCGGGTGATCGACCGTGCCTACGACCTCGGCGCGCTCTCCGCGAGCGACGACGGCGCGCACCTCTACACCGCGCGCGGCTGGCGGCCCTGGCCGGGGGAGATCCAGGCCCTCTCCCCGGACGGCGTCGTCCGGCTGCGCGAGGAGGAGGGCAGTGTCTACGTCCGCCCCGCCCAGGCCGGTCCCCTCGACCCGGCGGGCCCGCTCCTCTTCGACTGGCGGGACGGCGACGTCGTCTGAGAAACCGCAGGTCATGGCCGTGTGACTCAGGGCACTGTCTCAGATAGTAGGAAGTCCGAGTAATCGTGGAGACAGGAGTGCCCGGCTCCCTTACGTTGGATGGAGCCGAACGTCTCGCTCGATCCAGCGAAAGGCGGTCGAGAGCCGGGCCCCGCGCAGGCAACCCCTGCGGCCCGCTCCCCGCCCACCGGCGTCTCGAACCCCCTTTTTTTTCCCGTACTCCCAGGTCTTTCACGAAGGAGTCGATTCCCCATGGCCGAGACGACCGTCCGCCCCCGCGTCCGCCACGCGGCCCGCACCAGCGAGTCCGACCGCAAGAACGCCGCCGCCGCCCTCCAGCGCGCCCTCGACCGCCGGGACAACGGCGGCGAGACCGGCCACTGAGCCGGCCTCCCCCTCCGGCGCCGCGCCCGGTCAGGCCGGGCGCCGTCGCCGTACCTCGAAGTGGTCGACGCGCCGGCCGTCCGCGGCCCGCGCCGACACCGTCAGCCGGGGCGCGTCCCCGGCCTCGGCGGTCACGCTGAGGCAGGAGAAGCCGCGGTAGCGCACCCGCGACCACTCCACCGTCTCCGTCGCCTGCTCCCGTGAGCGGGTCCAGGCGAAGGAGTCCACCGGCTCGTGCCGCGTCACATGCCCCTCGTAGCTCTCCGCCACGCCCGCCGGGAAGCCGTACAGGCCGCGCCCCGCGCCCCCGGCGGTGACGTACACCGTGCCGTCGCGGGACGGGTCGGTGGCGCCGCCAATCGGCACCGGGCGGCCGACCGCGCCGTCCCGGATCGCGTCGGTGCGCTCGTAGACGTGGTTGTGCCCGTTCACCACCAGGTCCACCTCGTAGCGGGCGAACAGCGGCAGCCAGCGCGCCCGGACCCCGCCGTCGGAGGCGTGCGAGGAGGTCGAGTAGGCGCAGTGGTGGAAGAAGACCACCACGAAGTCCACCCCGTCCGTCGCCCGCAGCGCCGCCAGCGTCCGCTTCAGCCACACCGTCTGACGCCCGTCGCTCTGCCCCAGGTTGGCCGGGATCTCGTACGACACGTCGTTGGCGTCCAGCGCCACCACCCCGACGTTGCCGTACGTGAAGGTGTACGCGCCCGGCGTCGAGCGGGGCGCGAAGCCGGTCTCCGGCAGGGAGAACCGGGCGAGCTGGCCGCCGTAGCCGTCGGGGGAGTACCAGGCCTCCATGTCGTGGTTGCCGGTGGTGACCATCCACGGCACCGAGCGCGCCACCGGTTCGCTCTGCCGCAGGAACGCGTCCCAGGCGGAGGGGTCGTAGCCGTCGGACCGCTCGCCGTGGCCGGTGCCGTCGGCGTAGCAGATGTCGCCCGCGTGCAGATGGAAGGCGGGCTCCTCCCGCGCCAGCAGCCGGTTCACGGCCACCGCGTCGGTGCCCACGCCCTGGTCGCCGAAGGCCGTGAACACGAACCGCTCCGGCCGGGCGGGCGCGGTCCGGAACGAGGCGAGGGCGGCCCGGTGCTCGGGGGCGGCCGGGTCGAAGCCGTCGTGGCCGACGCCGTAGTGGTACGTCGTGCCGGGGAACAGGCCGTCGAGCGCGGCGTGCACGTAGTACTGGTCCAGCGCGAGGCGGACGCCCTCGACGCCCGGCGTGTGCAGCCCCCGCAGCTCGGCGGCCGTCCGCCCGCCCAGGTCGTCGGGGCGGGTGCCGAACCGCACGTACGGGCGGCGCACCTTCGCCGGGACCTGCCAGGAGATCCGCATCCCGGTGCGCGGGTCGGCGCCGAAGGAGAGATGGCGGCCGAAGGGGACGACGGACCCGCCGGGCGGGGTGGTCGTGGGGGAGGGCGACGGGACGGCCGTCGTGCCGCGCGCCGGACCGGCTGTGCGGTCCGCGCCCGTGCAGCCGGTCAGCAGGGCGCCGCCCGCCACCATGCCCGCCGTCACCAGGGTCCGCCGGCGCGGCCGCCGCTCCCGCAGGTACGCGTACTGCTCGGCCATGCTCATCCGCTCCGCGAGCCGGGGCGGAATGCCGACGTCCGGTGTCTCCATGGCCCCAACCTTCCCGCAGCCCACGACGCCCGTCCGGCGAACGGGTGAACACCGTTCGAACGCACCGCCGTTCACCCGCCCCGACCGGCCCACCGCTGTCCGTATCGCGGACAGTGCATGTCATCCCATGGGACGAGGGGTACGGTGCTGGCATGTCGGCAAGTTCTCGCAGCATCAATCTCGCAGTGATCCCCGGTGACGGCATCGGCCAGGAGGTCGTGGCCGAGGGCCTCAAGGTCCTCGCCGCCGTCCTCCCGCAGGACGTGAAGCTGGAGACCCGGGAGTTCGACTTCGGCGCGCGGCGCTACCACGCCACCGGTGAGACCCTCACCGACGCCGACCTCGACGCGCTCAAGGACCACGACGCGATCCTCCTCGGCGCGATCGGCGACCCGTCGGTGCCGTCCGGCGTCCTGGAGCGCGGGTTCCTGCTGAAGCTGCGCTTCGCCTTCGACCACCACGTCAACCTGCGGCCGTCCAAGCTGCTCCCCGGGGTCGCCACCCCGCTGGCGGGCGCGCCGGAGATCGACTTCGTCGTCGTCCGCGAGGGCACCGAGGGCCCCTACACCGGCAACGGCGGCACCATCCGCAAGGGCACCCCGCACGAGGTCGCCACCGAGGTCTCCGTGAACACGGCCTACGGTGTCGAGCGCGTCGTCCGCGACGCCTTCGCCCGCGCCCAGGCCCGCCCCCGCAAGAAGCTCACCCTGGTCCACAAGAACAACGTGCTGACCTTCGCGGGCCACCTCTGGACCGACACCTTCACCAAGGTCGCCGCCGAGTTCCCCGAGGTCAGCAGCGACTACCTGCACGTCGACGCCGCGACGATCTTCCTCGTCACCGACCCCGGCCGCTTCGACGTCATCGTCACCGACAACCTCTTCGGCGACATCATCACCGACCTCGCCGCGGCCGTCTCCGGCGGCATCGGCGTCGCCGCGAGCGGCAACATCAACCCCGCGCGCGACTTCCCCTCGATGTTCGAGCCCGTCCACGGCTCGGCCCCGGACATCGCCGGACAGGGCAAGGCCGATCCCACCGCCACGGTCCTGTCCGTCGCCCTCCTGCTGCGCCACCTCGGCCACGAAGCCGAGGCCGCCCGCATCGAGGAGGCCGTCTCCGCCGACCTCGCGGAGCGCACCGGCAAGCCCGCCCGCAGCACCTCCGAGATCGGCGACGCGCTCGCCGTACGCGTAGCCGGCTGACCCGCCGCGCGCCACAAGCCGCCGGGTCGCATCCGCACCCGGCGGCTTCCGCATGTCCCCCGCCGGGTGCCACCATCAACCCCGGGCCGCATTCACCCCGTTTTCGCCCGCCGGGGCTCCCGCGTGATAATCGAACACGGAGCCGCGGTACGCGGGAATGCTCGGACGTCCTAGCACTGGGCGTGCAGGAATGAAAGCGGCTCGTCACTACAACCGGTGAAGGACATCCACACATGACGACGCCCACGATCGAGCTCAAGCCCTCCGCCACCCCGCTCGCCGACGCCGAGCGCGCGGCGATGCTGGCCAACCCCGGCTTCGGCCGCCACTTCACCGACCACATGGTCACCATCAGGTGGACCGAGGGCCGCGGCTGGCACGACGGCCAGCTCGTTCCGTACGCGCCGATCCCGCTCGACCCGGCGACCAACGTCCTGCACTACGCGCAGGAGATCTTCGAGGGGCTCAAGGCCTACCGCCGCCCCGACGGCTCGGTCGCCACCTTCCGCCCCGACCAGAACGCCAAGCGCTTCCAGCGCTCCGCCCGGCGCCTGGCCATGCCCGAGCTGCCCGTCGAGACCTTCATCGAGGCGTGCGACGCGCTGGTCCGCCAGGACAAGGCGTGGGTCCCCGCGCACGGCGGCGAGGAATCCCTCTACCTGCGGCCCTTCATGATCGCCACCGAGGTCGGGCTCGGCGTGAAGCCCGCCAACGAGTACCTCTTCCTCGTCATCGCCTCCCCGGCCGGCGCCTACTTCCCCGGCGGCGTCCGGCCGGTCTCCATCTGGGTCTCCGAGGACCGCGTCCGCGCCGTCCCCGGCGGCATGGGCGATGCCAAGACCGGCGGCAACTACGCGGCGTCCCTGCTCGCCCAGGCCGAGGCCGCCGCCAAGGGCTGCGACCAGGTCTGCTACCTCGACGCGGTCGAGCACCGCTGGGTCGAGGAACTCGGCGGCATGAACCTGTACTTCGTCTACGGCAACAAGATCGTCACGCCGACGCTGACCGGGTCGATCCTGGAGGGCGTCACCCGTGACTCCCTCCTCACCGTCGCCCGCGACCTCGGCTACGAGGCCGTGGAGGGCCGCGTCTCCGCCGACCAGTGGCAGGCCGACGCCGCGGACGGCTCCCTCACCGAGGTCTTCGCCTGCGGCACCGCCGCCGTCATCACCCCCGTCGGCACGGTCAAGCGGGCCGGCGCCGAGTGGCAGCAGTCCGGCGGCGAGCCCGGCGAGGCCACCCTCCGGCTGCGCTCCGCCCTCCTCGACATCCAGCGCGGCATCGCCGAGGACCGGCACGGCTGGATGCACGAGCTGGCCTGACCCGGCCGGGGCGGGCTCCCCCGGAGTCCGCCCCGCACTCCGAACACAGAGCCGCCCCGGACATGGTGTCCGGGGCGGCTCTGTGTGTACCGGGGGGGGGAGGTGCGGGGGTGGGGGTGGGCGAGGGGCCCGCGGTGGTCCGGGCCGCCGTTACGCGTCCTCGCTCACCAGCGCCGCGCCCGGGACCGCGTCCGGGACGGGAGCGCCCGTCGGCTGGGGCAGCACCAGGTAGACCGCGCCGCCGACCAGGCCGGAGAGGACGAAGCTGGCGTCGACGCCGCCGGTGAGGGAGAGGAGCGGGCCCTCGTAGGAGGGGAGGGAGACGGCGAGCAGGCCGACCGCGGCGCCCGCCGCCCAGGCGACCGTGGCGGGGATGTTCCAGCCCGCCCGGAACCAGTAGATCCCGCCCCGCGCCCGGCGGTTGAAGACCTGGAGGGCCTCCGCGTCGTAGTGCCCGCGGGAGCGGACGAAGCCGATGAGGGTGATGACCGCCCACGGTGTGCCGATCGCGGTGAGGAGCAGCACGAACGAGGTCATGGCGTCCTGCGCGGACGAGGCGTAGTGGCCGACGAAGACGCAGGCCGTGGCGACCACGGCGACGGCGCAGGTGGCCGCCGCGCGGGAGGCGCGCGGCAGGATCGCGTCCAGGTCGAGGCCCATGGAGTACAGCATCAGGCCCGCGTTGCCCACCGATCCGGCCGTCGCGGCGAGCAGCAGCGGCAGCAGGTACCAGCCGGGGGAGGCGTCGACCAGCGGCCCCGCGTAGTCGAGGGCCGCGCCCGCCGCGTACGCCGTGAAGGTGCCGAAGAGCTGCGGGACCAGCAGGCCGACGATCAGCCCGAGCCAGGTCGCGCGCAGCACGCCGCGCGAGGTGTGGCGGGCGGGGGAGATGTAGCGGGTGTAGTCGCCGAGCAGGGTGATGAAGGCGATCGGCCCGGACAGGCCCGCGGCGACGGCCGCGAGCAGCCAGGTCGGCCAGAACCCGCCCAGCAGATAGCCCCCGGCGTCGGGGAGCGCGGCGGTGGTGAAGTCGGGGGCGTACGCGATCAGGCCGAGGAGCAGCAGGGCCGTCATGCCGAACGCCAGCACCCGGCTCATCGCCAGCAGCACCCGGTAGCCGTAGACCGCGCCCGCCACCGTCGCCGCCGCGAGCAGCCCGTAGACGACCCCGTACGACAGCCCGTCCGCGGACAGGTCCACCATCCGGCCGAGGACGCCGACGATCACGTCGCCGCCGATCCACACGGTCAGCGAGGTGTAGCCGAGCGCCAGCAGCAGGCCGACCACCGAGCCGACCAGGCGCCCCCGCACGCCGAACTGGGCGCCCGAGGAGGTGGACAGGTTGGTCGCGGTGCGCAGCGAGATCAGCGCCAGCGGGGCGGTGAGGGCCGTGCCGACCAGGGTGCCGACCACGATCGCGCTGACCGACGCCCACCAGCCGAGCCCGAAGGACGGCGGCAGCCAGCCGAAGACGATGACGCCCAGGCAGAGGTTCGAGCCGAGCAGGATCGAGACGAGATCGCGCGGCCCGCTGGTGCGCTCCTCGTCCGGGATGGTGTCGACTCCGCGCTGTTCCATCGGCATGGGGCTGGTCTCCTTCGATCGGCCGCCGGGCGGGAGGGTGGGGTGAGCGGCCTGGTCTCGATTAGAGCGGCACTCAATGTGAACTTAGCTAAGCCCGCTCAAGGTGGCCCGTCAATGTTTTGGTTGCGTGAAGCCCATGTTTAGAGTGATGCTCTAACCCGTGGAGGACAAGGGAGGTACCGCAGCATGAGACTCACCCCCACGGAACGTGACCGGCTGCTGCTCTTCGGAGCCGCCGAGCTGGCCCGCGCCCGCCGGGCCCGCGGCCTCCGGCTGAACGTGCCCGAGGCGACCGCGCTGATCGCGGACACCGTCTGCGAGGCCGCCCGCGACGGGGTCCGCCTCGCCGAGGCGATCGAGCGCGCCCGGACCGTGCTCGGCCCGGCCGATGTGCTCCCCGGCGTCGCCGACGTCGTCACCGAGGTGCACGTCGAGGCCGTCTTCGACGACGGCTCCCGGCTCGCGGTGGTCAGCGACCCGATCGGCGGCGGCCTCGCCGACGCCGCGCCGGGCGCCCTGCTGCCGGGCCCCGCGCACCGCGAACCCGAGGCGGTGCTCCGGCTGACCGTCACCAACACGTCCACCGTGCCGGTCTCCGTGACCTCCCACTTCCACTTCTTCGAGGCCAACCCCCGCCTGGACTTCGACCGTTCGGCCGCCTACGGCATGCGCCTCGCCGTCCCCGCCGGGTCGTCCGTCCGCTTCGGGCCGGGCGAGAGCGGCGAGGTCGGCCTGCTGCCCCTCGGCGGCGACCGCGTCGCGATCGGCTTCGCGGGCCTGGTCGACGGCCCCCTCGACGCCCCCGGCGCCAAGGCGGAGGCCCTGCGCAGGGCGGCCGCCTGCGGCTACCTCGGCGTGACCGCCGACCGCGCGGACACCCCCGTCGGCCCCGGCCGCGCGGACATCTCCACCGGCCCCGGCCGCGCGGACACCCCCAGCGACGGCGGTCCCGCCGAGACAGGAGCGGCCCGGTGAACCCCGGCACCCCCCTCAGCCCGTACGAGTACGCCGCCACCCACGGCCCCCGCGCGGGCGACCGCGTCCGGCTCGGTGACTCCGGTCTGGTGATCCGCGTCGAGTCCGACTCCCAGTCCTACGGCGACGAGTTCCTCGCCGGGTTCGGCAAGACCGCCCGCGACGGACTGCACCTCAAGGCCGCCGCCGTCCGCGACACCTGCGACGTCGTCATCAGCAACGTCGTGGTCATCGACGCCGTGCAGGGCATCCGCAAGGTCTCCATCGGCATCCGCGAGGGCCGGATCTGCGGCATCGGCCGGGCCGGGAACCCCGACACCCTCGACGGCGTCGACGTGGTCGTCGGCACCGGCACCTCCATCGTCTCCGGCGAGGGCCTGATCGCCACCGCCGGGGCCGTGGACACCCACGTCCACCTGCTGTCGCCGCGCATCATGGAGGCCTCCCTCGCCTCCGGCGTCACCACGATCATCGGGCAGGAGTTCGGCCCGGTCTGGGGCGTCGGCGTGAACTCGCCCTGGGCGCTGCGGCACGCGTTCAACTCCTTCGACGCCTGGCCGGTCAACATCGGCTTCCTGGGCCGGGGTTCGTCCTCCGACCCGGCCCCGCTGGTCGAGGCGCTCGCGGAGGGCGGCGCGTCCGGGTTCAAGGTCCACGAGGACATGGGCGCCCACACCCGCGCCCTGGACACCGCGCTGCGCGTCGCCGAGGAACACGACGTCCAAGTGGCCCTGCACAGCGACGGGTTGAACGAGTGCCTGTCGGTGGAGGACACCCTGCGCGTGCTGGAGGGGCGGACCATCCACGCCTTCCACATCGAGGGCTGCGGCGGCGGCCACGTGCCCAACGTGCTGAAGATGGCCGGGGTCCCGAACGTCATCGGCTCCTCCACCAACCCCACCCTGCCCTTCGGCCGGGACGCGGTCGCCGAGCACTACGGCATGATCGTCTCCGTCCACGACCTCAAGACCGACCTGCCCGGCGACGCGGCGATGGCCCGCGACCGCATCCGCGCCGGGACGATGGGCGCCGAGGACGTCCTGCACGACCTGGGCGCGATCGGCATCACCTCCTCCGACGCGCAGGGCATGGGCCGCGCGGGCGAGACGGTCCGCCGCACCTTCGCCATGGCCGGGAAGATGAAGGCCGAGTTCGGCGCCCCGGACGGCGACGACAACGAGCGCGTCCTGCGCTACATCGCCAAGCTGACCGTCAACCCGGCCATCGCGCACGGCCTCTCCCACGAGGTCGGTTCGATCGAGGTCGGCAAGCTCGCCGACATCGTGCTGTGGCGGCCGGAGTACTTCGGCGCCAAACCGCAGCTCGTCCTCAAGTCGGGCTTCCCCGCCTTCGGTGTCACCGGCGACCCCAACGCGGCCACCGACACCTGCGAACCCCTCGTGCTGGGGCCGCTGTTCGGCGGCCACGGCGCCACCCCGGCCGACCTGTCGGTGGCGTTCGTCGCCCGCGCCGCCCTCGACCAGGGCAACGACACGATGCCCACCCGCCGCCGCCGGGTCGCCGTGCGCGGCACACGCGGCATCGGCCCGGCCGACCTGCGCCTCAACTCCCGTACGGGCGCGGTCGACGTCGACCAGCGGACCGGTCTCGTCACCCTCGACGGCGAACCGCTGCGCTCGGAACCGGCCGACTCGGTCTCCCTCAACCGCCTCTACTTCCTGTGACGTCGCCGTGAACCCGCCGCCCCACTCACCGAAGGTGCCCGCCATGACCTCCGCCCCGGCCTCGACCCCGCCCGCCGAGACCCCGCCCCCGGCCCTCGCCGAGACCCCGCCCCCGGTGCCGGCCCCCTCGCCGGTGTCGGCCCCCGCCCCGGCCCCGCATCCCGCCGGGACGCCCGCCGCCGACGGGTTCCGGATGCCCGCCGAGTGGACCCCGCACGAGCGGACCTGGATGGCGTGGCCGTCGCCCAACCCCACCTTCGACAGCGCCGAGGAACTGGCGGAGGCCCGGCACGCCTGGGCGCTGGTGGCCCGCGCGGTCCGCCGCTTCGAACCGGTCACCGTGGTCTGCGGTCCGGGCCAGTCCGCCGAGGCGGCCCGCCTGCTCGGCCGGGGCATCGACACGGTCGAACGCGACCTGGACGACGCCTGGATGCGGGACATCGGCCCCACCTTCCTCACCGACGGCCGCGAACTGGCCGCCGTGGACTGGACGTTCAACGGCTGGGGCGCGCAGGGCTGGGCCCGCTGGGAGCACGACGCGCGGATCGGCGGCGAGGTCGCCGCGCTCGCGGGCGCCCGGACGTACGCCTCCGCGCTGGTCAACGAGGGCGGTGCGATCCACGTCGACGGCGAGGGCACCGTCCTGCTCACCGACACCGTCCAGCTCGGCCCGGAACGCAACCCCGGCTGGAGCCGCGAGCGGGTGGAGGCGGAGATCCACGCCCACCTCGGCACCCGCACGGCGATCTGGCTGCCGCGCGGCCTCACCGGCGACTACCCGCCGTACGGCTTCGGGACCCTCGGGCACGTCGACATCGTGGCCGCGTTCGCCCGGCCCGGCGTCGTCGTCGCCCACCACCAGCCGGACCCGGCCCACCCCGACCACGAGGTGACGAAGGAGGTCATCGGGCTGCTCCGGTCGGCCACCGACGCGCGCGGGCGCCGCCTGGAGGTCGTCGAGGTGCCCGCCCCGACCGTCCTGGAGGCCGACGGCCACTGGGCCGACTACTCGTACATCAACCACTACCTCTGCAACGACGGCGTCGTCCTCTGCGGCTTCGACGACCCGCGCGACGAGACCGCCGCCGGGATCTTCGGCAGGCTCTTCCCGGAACGGACCGTCACCCTGGTCGACGCCCGTACGATCTTCGCCGGTGGCGGAGGCATCCACTGCATCACCCAGCAGCAGCCCAAGGTCTGAGGAGTCCCATGGCAGGCGCGCGCAAGGAGGCACGGGGCAAGGAGGCACGGGGCGAGGAGGCACCCGGCAGGGCGGCCTCGCCCTCGGAGGCCCCGCCCGAGGCCGCCCCGGGCCGGGGCGCGGCGTCGCGCAGGCAGGCCCCGCCCCGTGAGGACGTCCTCGCCGCCGCCATGGCC
Source organism: Streptomyces sp. NPDC091281 (assembly GCF_044757425.1). Taxonomy (NCBI): domain Bacteria; kingdom Bacillati; phylum Actinomycetota; class Actinomycetes; order Kitasatosporales; family Streptomycetaceae; genus Streptomyces; species Streptomyces sp. NPDC091281. Next base: position 920,417 of record NZ_JBIVUY010000002.1, read on the forward strand.
ATGATCGCCGAGCGCGGCCTGGAGAAGCTGACCATGGCGGCGCTCGGCCGCGAGGTCGGGATGAGCAGCGGCCACCTCCTGTACTACTTCGGGACCAAGGACGAGCTGCTGCTGCGCACCCTGGAGTGGAGCGAGGGCCGCCTCGGGGTGGAGCGCGGCCGCCTCCTCACCCGGGGCGCCACCGCCCGCGAACGGCTCGACGCCTACGTCGACCTGTACGTCCCCGACGGCCACCGCGACCCGCACTGGACCCTCTGGCTGGAGGTCTGGAACCGCTCCCAGACCGCCGACGGCGACGCCCGCGACCGGCAGGCCGCCATCGAGGGCGCCTGGCACCGCGACCTGGTCGCCCTGCTCGCCGAGGGCGTCTCACGGGGCGAGTTCCGCCCGGTCGACCCCGACCGCTACGCCGCCCGGCTGCGCGCCCTGCTCGACGGCTTCTCCATCAACGTGGCCGTCGGCCTGCGCGGCACCGACCGCGAGCAGATCATCGGGCACGTCCGCGAGTTCCTGGACGGGGGACTGGCGCGGGAGGGCTGACGCGGCGGGGTGAGGGGGAGGCGAGGCGGCCCGCGGGCGCCGCAGGCCGTCCGGGCCGGCCCCCTCCGGACGTCCCGCCTCGCGGACCGGCTCCGCACGATTCCCGGACATCATGGACCGCATCGTGAGACACCCCCGGCAGGCCGCCGGGAGTGTGCCAAAATCCCCCCGTGCTCTCGTTCGCCACGATTATTGGCAGCAGGCGCGCCGGTCCGCAGTGACCGCCACGTACGACCAGGTACGGGCGGCCATCGTCGTCCTCGACCCGCGCGCAGACCTCTCGCACCCGCGAGAGGTTTTTCGTTTTCCTGGCCCACCTGTAGCCGGGGGACGAGCGCGAGGGACCATGGAGGGACGGTGGAGCCGGTCATTCCGGTCAGACCGAGATCCAAAACAGGAGCCTTGACACCATGACGGACACCAGCGAGCCCGACGACTCGTTCCACGTCTTCGACACCACCCTGCGCGACGGCGCCCAGCGTGAGGGCATCAACCTCACGGTCGCCGACAAGCTCGCGATCGCCCGGCACCTGGACGAGTTCGGCGTCGGCTTCATCGAGGGCGGCTGGCCCGGCGCCAACCCCCGCGACACGGAGTTCTTCGCCCGCGCCCGGGACGAGATCACCTTCCGGCACGCCCAGCTCGTCGCCTTCGGCGCCACCCGGCGCCCGAACGCCAAGGCCGCCGAGGACCCGCAGGTCAAGGCCCTCCTGGACTCCGGCGCCGACGTCATCACGCTGGTCGCGAAGTCGCACGACCGGCATGTGGAGCTGGCGCTGCGCACCACGCTGGACGAGAACCTCGCGATGGTCGCGGACACCGTGTCCTTCCTGCGCTCCCAGGGCCGCCGGGTCTTCGTGGACTGCGAGCACTTCTTCGACGGCTACCGCGCGAACCCCGCCTACGCCAAGGCCGTCGTCCGGGCCGCCGCCGAGGCGGGCGCCGACGTCGTCGTCCTGTGCGACACCAACGGCGGGATGCTGCCCGCGCAGATCCAGGCCGTCGTCTCGACCGTCCTCGCCGACACCGGCGCCCGGCTCGGCATCCACACCCAGGACGACACCGGCTGCGCCGTCGCCAACACCCTCGCCGCCGTCGACGCGGGCGCCACCCACGTCCAGTGCACCGCCAACGGCTACGGCGAGCGGGTCGGCAACGCCAACCTGTTCCCGGTGGTCGCCGCGCTGGAGCTGAAGTACGGCAAGCGGGTGCTGCCCGAGGGGCGGCTGCGCGAGATGACCCGGATCTCGCACGCCATCGCCGAGGTCGTCAACCTCACCCCGTCCACGCACCAGCCGTACGTGGGTGTCTCCGCGTTCGCCCACAAGGCGGGCCTGCACGCCTCCGCGATCAAGGTCGACCCGGACCTGTACCAGCACATCGACCCCGAGCAGGTCGGCAACACCATGCGGATGCTGGTCTCCGACATGGCGGGCCGCGCCTCCGTCGAGCTGAAGGGCAAGGAACTCGGCGTCGACCTCGGCGGCGACCGCGAACTGGTCGGCCGGGTCGTGGACCGCGTCAAGGAACGCGAGCTGAAGGGCTACACCTACGAGGCCGCCGACGCCAGCTTCGAACTGCTGCTGCGCGCCGAGGCCGAGGGCCGCCCGCTGAAGTACTTCGAGGTCGAGTCCTGGCGGGCCATCGTCGAGGACCGCCCCGACGGCACCCACGCCAACGAGGCCACCGTGAAACTGTGGGCCAAGGGCGAGCGGATCGTCGCCACCGCCGAGGGCAACGGCCCGGTCAACGCCCTGGACCGCGCGCTCCGCGTCGCCCTGGAGAAGATCTACCCCCAGCTCGCCCAACTGGACCTGGTGGACTACAAGGTCCGCATCCTGGAGGGCGTCCACGGCACCCAGTCCACCACCCGCGTCCTCATCTCCACCTCCGACGGCGCGGGCGAGTGGTCCACGGTCGGCGTCGCCGAGAACGTCATCGCCGCGAGCTGGCAGGCCCTGGAGGACGCGTACGCCTACGGCCTGCTGCGGGCGGGCGTGAAGCCGGCGGAGTAGGGGGGCCTTGGCCGTACGGGGGTTCAGCCGACCGGTGCGGTGCGGCGGGGATGCCGTGCGCAGGGCGGGCGGCGCTGTGGGGGGACGGCCGCCGCCGGGGCGGTCAGTGGGGCGAGGCCCCACGCCCGGCGTACCGCGTCGATCACGGTGCGCGCGGTGTACGGCGACAGGGCCAGCTCCTGCCGGGCCTCCGCGAGCGCGTCGGGGCCGCCGTCCGGCGAGGCGGCCTCGGCGTCGGCGCGCCGCCGGTTGAAGTCGGGCGGCCCGAACACGTCGAGCAGGGTCAGCGCGAGGGAGACGTACGCGGCGGCCTCGTCGACCAGCCGCCGCGGCTCCTCCGCGAGCCCCGTCGTGCCGGGCACCGCCAGCCGCAGCAGCGCCGGGCGCAGCGCCCGCATCGGGAGCGTGCACGGGCAGGCGGTCCGCAGATGCGCGGCGGCGTCCCGGAACAGCCCCAGCACATCCGGGTCGCCCGCCGTCCACGGCTGCTTCGCCAGCAGCGTCCGGAAGCCGGCCAGGGTCTCCGCCAGCTCCTCCAGGATCAACAGCCCCGCCACGTCCGGCAGTTCGACCTGCTCGGTGGCGGCCTTGATCTCCAGCAGGCGGCGCGCGTACCGCACCAGGTCGCGCGGGAGCCCACCGGACAGCGCGTGCGCGAGCAGCACGTACGGCTCCCCGATGCCCGGCGCCCGCACGCCCAGCATCCGCACCGCGTCCGCCGCCGTCCCCGGCCGCACATGCAGCACGTCGTCCAGCGAACTGTCGGTCACGTCCCGGTACGGCAGCCCCCGCCGCACGAACGCGGCCCCGACGTCCTCCGCGACGGAGACGAGGTAGTGCACGTGGGGCACCCCCAGGATCGCCTTGACCTCGGCGAGGAAGGCGAGGGCCTTGGTGTCCGAGCCGAGGCGGTCCAACTCGTCGATGACGATGACGACACGGTGCTTGCGCCCGTGCTCGTAGCTCGCGATCCGGGTCAGCAGCGCCCGGAAGTCGTCCACCAGAGCAGGGTAGTTGGGTGGCACGCTGGTCAGGGTCGTGGTGTGCGCGGTGCCGAGCGTCAGCACCTGCGCGGCACCCGAGTTGAGCGCGGCACTGGCGCTCTGCACGGTCTGGAGCCGGTAGAGGTGATCCCGGCAGTCGGTCACGAGCCGCGGGGCGGGCCGCAGGAACGACCAGGGTCTGCTGCCGAGCTTGAGCAGGACCAAGCCCAGGACGAACACCCCGACCCGGACCGCGTGGTCGGGGTCGGTGAGCAGGGGCCGGGTCCGCTCGTCGACCCCGACCAGGACGAGGATCACCAGGGGCAGCAACCTGGCGGGCAGGCCGTAGACGTAGGCGCGCTTGGCGGGCCACCACAGCAGCCTGGTGGTGGGGCCCTTCTCGTTGACGTCGGACATGCCGAGGCCGCACGCGAACCAGAGTGCGAACAGGGGCACGAACCACAGGTTGGCCAGGGCCGGGGCGTGCTGCCGCAGCTGCTCGTCCCAGAGCAGCGACAGGAACGGGCCGCACAGCAGAGTGGCCACGGTCACGCCGAAGAGCACGCTGGAGACGAGCCGCGCCCATTTCGCCAGGGTTCGGTTGTCCCGGAGGAACCACAGGACGATCCCGGCGGCGGCGAGGGCCAACGCGGCCTCGGGCTCCCGTCCTCCGAGCACGTCCGCCACGAACCCGGTTCCCCGCCCCGTGTAGTCCGCGACGTGCCGCTCGACATCCGGCAGGCGGTCCCGTTCCAGAGAGCGTTCGGTGGCGTACAGCCCGACCGCGACCAGCGTCACCGCGGGCACCGCGAAGAGCAGCCGTCGGCCGAGGTAGCGCAGTGGCCGGGACATCGCGCGTGTCACCCGGCGCAGGTACGACAGCCGGACGAACTCGGGGGCGTCGAAGCCCGCGCGCGTGATGTAGGTCCGGCAGACGGAGACGAAGAGGGAGGTGAGGAAGTCGTGCGGCGCGTACGTGGCGGGCGCGTGCGCGAAGACGGCGAAGTCGTCCTCGCGGACGCAGTTCTCCATGAGGCTCGTCTTGCCGACGCCGCGCGGTCCGCTGACGGCTATCACCCCGCCGTCCAACTGTCCCATCTTGCGGTCGAGTTCGGCTGCCGAGCCGTTGGCCACGAAGTACGACCGCTGCCGGGGTGCGCGCAACCCCTCGTGGCTGCTGGTGATCAGCAGGGTGCCGCGCTCGTCACCGAGCAGCTCCTCGACCGCTCGGGAGACCTCGTCCGCGAGCCCGGCCCGCCGCAGCTCACGGGTCCACAGCGTCGTGCTGAGCTGTTTCATCACCCAGAGGGCGATCACCACCGGCATCAAGGGCAGGGCGACGACGCAGGACCGCCACATGGCCCGTGGGGTCACGGGCGCCGCAGGCAGCAGAGTGCTCCGGGCGTACGTGTACGCCCCGACGCCGAGGGCGGGGGTCAGAGCGGTCGCCACCGTGACGGGCAGGGGCAGGTTCGTGTCACTCAGCAGGCCGAGCAGGACCACACTCACGGTGAGCCAGCCACCGAACGCCTCCGGGACGATCGGTCCCGGCCTGATGCGTGAACGCTCGTGCAGGCGCCCGACCCGCAGATGCAGCCGATGGCCCAACCGTGAATCGGACTGGCTCAGCACCCGGTTGACCACCGGCGGCGCACACATGGCGTCGACCACGGACTCCTCCGTGACGTACGGCCGCCGCCGCAACAGCTCACGTAACCGCCGGTCGCCCAGGCAGGCTCGCACCGCCTGCTCGTAGACGGCCCGCTCCCCGTACCGCCAGTGATATCCCCCGTTGCTCACTGTGTCTCTACAGCCGCCCGTCCCGACGGGCGAGCCCGAGGAACGCGGCCCACGTGGCGGCGGCGACCTGGAGAACGGGCCCGGTGGCCGGGAGGTTCTTGGAGTCGCGGACGTGGATGGTCGAGGGTTCGGCGGCGACCTCGACGCAGTCGCCGCCCTCGGGGCTGCTGTAACTGGACTTCACCCAGTGCGGTGCGGTGCTCAAGGGGCCTCCCGGTAGACCGTGCGGACAGCGCGCTCTCAAGGGCTGAGGGCGCGCCGGGACCGCAGCATTCCATACCCAGGGTGACGAACGCTGACGCTTCGGAAGAGTCCAACGTCGTTCGCTGACCGTGTACTTGGGCCGGTGAGGGGTCGGACTCCACGCCGCGCCCCGGTGAGACGTGGCCCGCGGCCCGGCCGATCAGCCGGACGCGGCGGACAGCACCACGTCCACGAGCCTGTCCGCCGCGTCCGGCCGCCCGTAGGTCCGGGCCCGCTCCGCCATCGCGGCCCGCAGAGCCGGGTCGGTCAGGAGGGGCCCCACCGCGTCGCGCAGAGCGGAGCCGGTGACCTCGCCGAGCAGTGCGAGGGCCGCGCCCGCGTCGGCCAGGTGCCGGGCATTGTGCGCCTGCTCGTTCCCGGCCGACGTGGCCAGCGGGACGAACACCGCGGGCTTGCCGAGCGCGGTCAGCTCCGCCAGCGTCCCGGCGCCGCTGCGGGACACCACGACATCGGCCAGCGCCAGCACGTCCGGAAGCTCCGCCCCGAGGAACCCCGTCAGGTGGTAGCGGCCCGCGAGGGCGGGGTCCAGTCCGGCCGCGGCCGACCGGAGTCCGTCCACGTTCGCCGGACCGCACTGGTGGATGACGTTCGCGTGCGCCAGGAGCCACGGCAGCGCTTCCCGCACCACACCGTTGATCTGCTGGGCGCCCTGGGCGCCGCCGGTGACGTAGACGGTCGGCAGACGCCGGTCGAACCCGTACAGGCCCAGCGCCTCCACCGCCTTGTCCGCGTGACCGCCGAGGACTTCGGGCCGTACCGGGTTCCCCGTGACGACCGCGCGCTCACGCACCTCGGCGGGCAGCAGGGGGAGGGAGGAGTCCGAGGACACCGCGATCCGCGTCGCCGAACTCGCGAGCTTACGGTTGGCCAGCCCGAGCCGGACCGTCTGCTCGTGCAGCACGAGTGGAACGCGGCACAGCCGCGCGGCCAGCCCGGCCGGGACCGCGACGTACCCACCCGTCGCCAGGACGACATCCGGCCGGAACCCCGACACGACGGAGCGGGCCTGCGCCACGCCGAGCGGCACCCGCGCCATGTCCTTCACGTTCGCGGCGGACAGCATCTTCAGCGGATTCGACGACCGGCGGATCTTGCCCGTGGCGACCGTCCTGAACGCGATTCCCTCAGCGGGAGCGACCCGCGCTTCGAGACCGTCCTCCGTCCCGATCCACAGCACGTCCAGCGTGCCGCCCGCAGCCACCAGACGGCTCTGCAAGGTCCGGATCGCGGTCAGTGCCGGATAGGTGTGACCGCCGGTACCTCCGCCCGTCACGATCAGCCGGAAGGAGCGGGGGAGTGCGGGGGCAGTGTTCATCCCGCGCACTTTACGGGCTGACCGGCCGGTCATGCCGAGGGGCGCCGCCCGTCCTCGCGTGTGAGCCCGAGGAACGCGGCCCACGCGGTCGGGGCGACCCGGAGAACGGGCCCGGCGGACGGGACGTCCTTGGAGTCGCGGACGTGGACCGCGAAGCGCCCGGCGGCGACCTCGACGCAGTTGCCGCCCTCACTGCTGCTGTAACTCGACTTGAACCACTGAAGTGCCGTGCTCATCGGGCCTCCTGGTAGTCCGTGGAGGTGGCGCCGGGGCGCCACCTGGTGTCGGCGGTGCCTACTACAACTGGACGTCCTCGCGGGCAAGCCCCAGGAACGCGGCCCACACGGCGGGGGCGACACGAACAACCGGCCCGGTGGCCGGGACGTTCTTGGAGTCGCGGACGTGGACGGCCGTGGGCTGGGTGGCGACCTCGATGCAATCGCCGCCCTCGTTGCTGCTGTAGCTGGACTTCACCCAGTGCAGTGCGGTGCTCATCAGTCTCCTAGCAGTCCGTGTAGGTAGCGCACGCTCTCTTCGGGAGAGAGGGCCTGAGACCGCAGCATTCCATACTTGTGGTGATAGTCGGCGACCTCGTCGGGATCATCCACGAGGAAACTCGCACGCTGTACTTCCAGGTAGACGAGCCGTTCGTACTCGGGGGTCTCCAGCAGGGTCATGGGGCCCGCGAGACCGGCGTGCGGCATGCGATCCATGGGCATGATCTGGAAGCTCATGTGAATCGGCTCGGTGTATTCCAAGACCCGGAGCAACTGACCACGCATCACCTCCGGACCACCCACCTGCCGTCGTAACACGCTTTCCTCCAGAACGAAATGGCCGACAGGAGGCACCTCGCGCTGCCACACCAACTGCCGCTTCATGCGCGCGTCCACCCACTGCTCGGCCGTTTCGCTACCCAGCGCGGGATAGCGGGAGTCGAACGAGGCGCGGCAGTACTCCACAGTCTGCAAAAGACCGGGGATCAGCTGCGTCTGATACGAGAACAGACTCACCGCCTCCTGCTCGTGATCCACCAACCCCTGCGCGAACTGCACCACCTTCTCCCGTACCGGCATCTCGGCCACGAGGACCGTCAGTACGCCTCCCGTGCCGAGGATGCGGTCGAACTCGACGGCGCGGTCGGGCTGGAGGGCCAGGCGGCCCTGTTCGATCGAACCGACGGTGTCCACGCTGATCTTCGCCTGGTCGGCGAACTGTTCCTGGGTGAGTCCGGCCTTCTTGCGGCAGTGCGCCAGCACCGCCCCCACCGCACGCCACGAACTGGGCTTCCTTGGCTTCCTGACCGTCTGCATGGCAGTTCCTTTCCCCCTTGGGCACCCCGACTCCTCGTAGTGAGGTCGTAGGAAAACGAACTACGAACTCACTCACTGCTCCACGATAGTGACTACCTGTGACAGTCGGACCATGGAAACCTTCACCCCGCCAGCACCCACCCCACCCACCCCACCGGCCCCGACGCCCCCACCCCGCACCGCCGTCTTCCCCAGGGACCGCCGCTCGGTCCGTGCCGCGCGGGAACTGGCCCGTGCCGCGCTCGTCGAGTGGGACGCGCTCGACCGTGCGGACGACGTCCTGCTCTGTGTGAGCGAGCTGGCCACCAACGCCCTGCTGCACGGCGTCCCGCGGAACCGCCTCTTCCGGCTCGCGCTGGAACTCGGCGCCGACGGAGTCCTCCGGATCGAGGTGCACGACAGCGGGGACGGCACGGTCCGGGCGGGCGAGCCGGGTCCGGACGCCGAAGGAGGGCGTGGACTCGGTCTCGTCCACGCCCTCTCCGACGACTGGGGCGTACGCGAACGCCACCCCGGAAAGATCGTCTGGTGCGCGTTCAAGACGCTCGGGCGGACGGGAGCCCCTGACATCCGGTGATCCGCGCCCGACCCGCTACCGGCCGAGCGCGGACAGGACGGCGGCCTCCTTCTCCGGTGCGATGCCGTGCTCGGTCCGGCGCGGGTGCTCCACGGGCTTCCCGCCCGCGCGGAGCCATGCCCAGGTGTCCGCCACCGTCTCCGCCAAGGGGCGGCACAGCAGCCCCGCGGTCCGCGCCCGCGTCGCGTCCACCTGCCAGGTGCCCGGCTCGGTGCGCCACAGCGGCAGTTCCGTCCACTGGCGCACGTCGTGGTCCAGGAGCAGCCGGTCCGGTGCCCAGATCAGCTCCGCGTCGCCGCCCGTCGCCGTCACGCAGGCCGTGAGGAAGTCGCTCATCGTGTCCCGGCCGGCCGGCGCCACGCAGTTGTACGGGCCGCCCCCACCGGCCGTGCCCCGGTCGAGGGCGAACGTGGCCACATCACGTACGTCGACGGGTTGCACGGTCCGGTCCGGAGCGCCCGGAGCGAGCATCCGTCCGCCCCGGGCCGCCCGGTTCAGCCACCACGGCAGTCGGCCGACGTACTCGCCCGGTCCGAGGATGACGCCCGGCCGCAGGACGACCGCCCGGTCCTCACCGAAGGCGGCGACGACCGCCCGCTCCGCGCCCGCCTTCTGACGGCCGTAGTGCCAGGCCGCGCCGTCCGGGCCCGCGGGGAGCAGGCCGTACCCGGCGTCCGCGTCCGGCGGCCCGTCCAGTACCACCGCGTCCTCCGTCACCGGCTCCCCGGGCCAGCCGCGGTAGACGTTCACCGTGGAGACGTACACGTACCGTTCGGCGACCGGGCTCAACAGCCGGGCGCCGGCGAGGACGTCACGGGGCGCCATCTCGGAGGCGGACGTGTCCACGACGGCGTCCCACCGGCCCGCCCCGGCGAGCCGCGCGAGGTCGGCGGCGACCGTACGGTCCCCGTGCACCGTGCGGACCCCGGCCGGCGCGGTCCCGGAGCGGCCCCGGTGGAAGACCGTCACCTCCCAGCCTCGGTCCAGGGCGTCCCGTGCGACCGCGCGACCGAGGAACCAGCTTCCGCCCAGCACGAGGATTCTCATGGCCGCGATCCTTGCCCGGAGGCGGGCACCGCGGGCCGGTGGACTCCGGCCCGTGACCGGGATGGCGTGCGCTTCTCCGCCGATCGGCGGAGCGGGAAGGCGGGAAGGGGGCGGTCGGTGGGGTGGGTCCCCGTCTGCCACGTTCCCAGAGGGATGTGGGCCCCGGCACCTCCGGGCGTGAGCCCCGTACGGGCACCCCGGCGCACCGCGTCGATCCCAGCGCCGAGCCGAGGGCCCGCCCGGTCACGCTCGCACCGGGCCGCCCCCGTCGAGGCCGCCCCTTCCTAAGGCGCCCCTACTGAAGCCGCCACTTCTGATTGGCCGCCCCCGTGCACGCCCAGATCTGTGCCCTCGCGCCGTTCGCCGACGAGTTGTCGGTGACGTCGAGGCACTTGTTCGCGGCCGTGTTGACGACGTCGCCGGTGCCCGCGTTGTAGGACCAGCGTTGGGCGCCGGAGCCGTTGCAGTCGTAGAGCTGGACCTTGGCGCCGTCGGCGGTCGAACCGGCGGTCACGTCGAGGCACTTGCCGAGGGACTGGAGGGAGCCGTCGGCCTGGACGGTCCACCGCTGGGCCGTCGAGCCGTTGCAGTCGTAGAGCTGCACCGCCGTGCCGTTGGCGGTCGAACCGCCCGCCACGTCCAGGCACTTGCCCGCGAGACCGACCAGCGAGCCGGACGTGCCGCCGCCCCCGCCGGACGGGGTGCCGGACCAGGTGAAGGTGGCCGAGGTCTTGCCGGGGAGGGAGTACGTGGCGTGCTGCCCGCCCCAGTTGATGGTGACCGTGCGGGCCGCCGAGGAGTCGTTGTAGGCGATCAGCGCCTTCGACCCGTCGGGGTTGCGCCAGGCCACGTTCGGCACCGCCGAGGACGCCGTGGAGGCGATCCGGGTGGCGCCGGGCCGGACGAACTTCGTGAGGTGGCCCATCGTGTAGTACTCGATCATGTAGTCGACCTGGCCGTGCCGGGAGTCCCCGTTGTGCACGGTGATCAGGCCGTCGCAGGTGCCGCAACCCCCGTTGTGCGGGCCCCGGTTCTGGTCCACGGCCAGCGACCACTTGGTCACCGACTTCGCCCAGTTGCGGGTGTAGTCCACGATGTTGAGCATGTCCTCGCGCTGCTGGTTGGCGATCCAGGTGCCGCCCGAGTGCTCGGTGCCGAACGCGTCCAGCGTGGGGTACTGGTTGTGCACCGTCGTCTGCTTGGCGACGTCACCGCCGTAGCCGTGCCAGGCGATCCCGCCGAAGTTGGGGTGGGAGCGGACCGCCGGGTCGTTCACCGTCTGCGCCGCGTACGCGTCGTAGGTGTCCCAGTTCCAGTCGTGCGCCAGCACCTTCGTGGAGAGCCCGGCCGCCGCCAGCTTCGGCAGCAGCTCGCTCTTGGTGAAATAGGCCAGACCCGACGCGTTCCAGCTCATCGAGGGGTAACCGCCGCAGCACGTCGGCTCGTTCTGCGCGGTCACGTACTGAACGGGCACCCCTTGATCGCGGTAGCCCTGGAGATACTTCACGAAGTACGAGGCGTACGCGCCGTAGTTCTCGGCCTTCAGCCAGCCGCCGTTGAGCTGACCGTTGTCCTTCATCCACGCCGGGGCCGTCCACGGCGAGGCGACCACCGTCAGGTCGGGGTTGAGCTGGCGGGCCTGCCGGGTCAGCGGCAGCACGTCCGCCTGGTCGTGGGCGAGGGAGAAACGGGCCAGCGTGGGGTCGGTCTGCCCGGCGGGCACGTCGTCGTAGGTGTAGCCGAAGCGGGCGAGGTCCGAGCCGCCCATCGGATTGCGGACGAAGGACAGGCCGATGCCCTCCGTCGGGGAGAACAGCTTCCGCATCGTCGCGTCCCGCGTGGCCTGCGACAACGCGCCGCTGCTGTTCATCAGCCAGGCCGCCGTGTCGGTGAACGAGGCGCCGCCGCCGGTGAAGGTCTGGTAGCGGGTGTTCTCGTCCACGGTGATGTTCTCGCCGCCGCCGCCCGCGCCCGCCTGGAACGCGAACGGCGTCTGCGCCTGGAGGCCGCGGACCACGTGCCGGCCGCCCGCGTCGTCGGTCGTGGTGAGGTACGCGGTGACCTGTTCGCCTGCCGCGTGCGCCGTGGGGGTCGCCACGGCGCCGAGCCCGGCCGTGGTGAGCAGTCCGGCCAGCAGCAGCCGGGCCGCCCGGAGACGTCCTGTCATGGAGCGCCGCCCTTCTGGGTGGGGGATGGGGGCGTGCGAGCCGTGAGTAAATGACGGCCGGACAGCCGCGTCAAGAGGTTGCGCATTCACTCTTTGAACGCGCAACGCCCCATGTCCGGCCGGTGGTTGCCCCTGTACCGGTTCCGGTTCGAACTCTTGACGGCGCACTCACCTGCCATTTAACTCACGTAATGATCTAAGTCGTGAGAGATCACCGGGCGGAAGGACCCGCAGAGCCGAGAACCGGGCAGCCGCCGCCCCGGAGCCGACCGACGAACCGCGCGCCCCGCAGGAACCCCAGGAACGCCACGCCACCGAGTTTCTGAGCCGAGGGAAGGTCCATGCGAAGAACCGCCCTGCTCGTCTCCGCCACCGTGCTCGCCACCCTGCTGCCCCTGTCCGTGTCCCGCGCCGCCGACGACCCGGCCGACCCGGCCCCCACCGCCGTCGACCGCTTCGAGGGTGAGGTCCCCTTCGCCGCCCAGCCCGCCGAGGGCATCTTCACCTGGGGCAGCGACAGCGACGACCCGCCCACCCTCCGCCTCGCCGACCGCCCGGACGCCCCCGAGGGCGCCAAGGTCCTCGCCGGGACCTACGACATCAGCGGCTGGGGCGGCTTCACCCACGACTACGCCGCGAACGAGCCCGCCCACGACTGGTCGGGCCACAAGGGGCTGCGCTTCTGGTGGGAGGGGCACGGCACCGGCCGCCGGATCGCCGTCGAGATCAAGGACGGCGGCGCCCACGGCGAGGCCTCCGAGCTGTGGACGACGTCCTTCGCCGACGACTCCACCGGCTGGCGGCAGATCGAGATCCCCTTCACGGACTTCGTCTACCGCACCGACTACCAGCCCGTCGGCGGCATCGACCAGGTCCTCGGCCTCACCGAGATGTGGGGCTACGCCGTCACCCTCCCCGCCGGAACCAGCGGTGAATTCGCCCTCGACCACGTCGAGTTGTACGGCCGCGCCGACCAGGCCCGACGTGCCGTCGTCACCACCGACGCCCCCGTCTACCCCGTCGGCGAGGGCGGCACCGCGGCCGTGAAGGTCACCCTGGCCACCACCGGCTCCGCGCCCGTGGACGAGCCCGTGACCGTCGCCTACGAGACCTCCGGCGGCACCGCCGAGGCGGGCAAGGACTACACCCCGGTCTCCGGCACCCTCACCTTCCCCGCGGGCACCCCCTCCGGGACCACCCGGACCGTGCGCGTGCCCACCCTCAAGGACCGGTCGGCGGAGGCCGCCGAGACCGTCCCGCTGAAACTGACGGTGACCGGCGCCAAGGCGCCCGCGGAGACCCCGCAGATCGTGGTCGACGCGCACGGACTGCCGTACCTGGACAGCCGGTTGCCCGTGAAGAAGCGCGTCGCCGACCTGGTCGGGCGGCTCTCGCTGGAGGAGAAGGCCGGGCAGATGACCCAGGCCGAGCGCGGCGCCGTCACCGCCACTCCGGGCGACATCGCCGCGTACGGCCTCGGCTCGCTGCTCTCCGGCGGCGGCTCCACGCCCACCCCCAACACCGCCGCCGCCTGGGCCAAGATGATCGACGGGTTCCAGCTGCGCGCGCGGGCCGGCCGCTACCAGATCCCGCTGATCTACGGCGTCGACGCCGTCCACGGCCACAACAACCTGGTCGGCGCCACCGTCATGCCGCACAACATCGGCATCGGCGCCACCCGTGACCCCGCGCTCGCCCGGCGGACCGGCGAGGTCACCGCCGCCGAGGTCCGCGCGACCGGCGTGCCCTGGGACTTCGCGCCCTGCCTCTGCGTCACCCGCGACGAACGCTGGGGCCGCTCCTACGAGGCCTTCGGCGAGGACCCCGCGCTGGTCGAGTCGCTGGAGACGGTCATCCAGGGCCTCCAGGGCGACCCCGACGGCAGCGACCTCAAGGACCGTGACCGCGTCCTCGCCACCGCCAAGCACTTCGTCGGCGACGGCGGCACCACCTACGGGTCCTCCACCACCGGCACCTACACCATCGACCAGGGCATCACCCAGGTCACCCGCAAGGAGCTGGAGGCCGTCCACCTGGCGCCCTACCAGGACGCCGTCGACCGGGGCGTCGGCACGGTCATGCCGTCCTACTCCTCCCTCGACATCGCCGGGGACGGCCAGGGACCGGTCAAGATGCACGCCCGCGCCGACATGATCAACGGCGTGCTCAAGGACCGGATGGGCTTCGACGGGTTCGTCATCAGCGACTGGGCCGCCATCGACCAGCTCCCCGGCGACCTGGCCAGCGACGTACGGACCTCCGTCAACGCGGGCCTCGACATGATCATGGTCCCCTACACCTACCAGGACTTCCGCACCGCGCTCGTCGCCGAGGTCCGCGCCGGGCGGATCAGCGAACGGCGGATCGACGACGCCGTGTCCCGCATCCTCACCCAGAAGTTCCGCCTCGGCCTCTTCGAGAAGCCCTACGCCGACACCAAGGGCGCCCAGGACATCGGCTCCGCCAAGCACCGGGCCGTCGCCCGCGAGGCCGCCGCCCAGTCCCAGGTCCTCCTCAAGAACGCGGGCGGCCTCCTCCCGCTGAAGAAGTCCCAGAAGGTCTACGTCGCCGGGTCCAACGCCGACGACATCGGCAACCAGGCCGGCGGCTGGACCATCACCTGGCAGGGCTCCTCCGGTGCCATCACCCCCGGCACCACCGTCCTCAAGGGCATCCGCGACACCGGCGCGCCCGTCACCTACAGCAAGGACGCCTCCGCGCCGCTCGCCGGACACGACGTCGGCGTGGTCGTCGTCGGCGAGACCCCGTACGCCGAGGGCGTCGGTGACGTCGGCAACGGCCACGACCTGGCCCTGTCCGCCGCCGACCAGGCCGCCGTGGACAAGGTCTGCGCGGCGATGAAGTGCGCGGTCCTGATCGTCTCCGGGCGCCCCCAGCTCATCGGCGACCGCCTCGGCGCCATCGACGCCCTGGTCGCCTCCTGGCTGCCCGGCACCGAGGGCGGCGGCGTCGCCGACGTCCTCTACGGCAGGCGCCCCTTCACCGGCCAGCTCCCGGTGACCTGGCCGCGCAGCGAGGCCCAGCTCCCGATCAACGTCGGCGACACGGCGTACGACCCGCAGTACCCGTACGGCTGGGGTCTCACCACCGGGACCAAGATCCCGACCGGCGGGACGGCCACCCTCCAGGCGCTCACCCTCGCGGCGACGGCGGCGGAACGCCTCGGCGCCGGGACCCTCGGCAAGACGCTGGTGAAGCAGGCCCGCCTGCTGGTCCAGCAGAAGATCGGCCAGCACGTCACGGCCGCCGTCTCCGCCCCCTTCGCCGACGCCGACCACCTCCTCCTCAAGGGCCGCTACGCCGACGCGATCCGCAAACTGACGGAGGCCTACCGCAAGTCCTGACCCTCCTACGCCCTGTCTGACACTCCCTCCTGCCGCGCTCCGGGCGACGACGGGAATGGTCGGACAGGCCCTCGCCCCGGCCGGGCCCTCCACCGCCGCTCAGCCCGGCCGGCCCCACCCGCCCGTCGCCCTGGACCCGCATCGGGGCGACGGGCGGCACGGCGTTCCCGGCCGCCCGCGCACCGGCCACGTGCCCCGTTTCCTACCCTTTCGGGGTAGCTTCGAGGTATGACGGTCGCCCGTACGACCCGTGTCCCCGCCCTCGTGGCGCTGCTCGCCGCCGGGGTGCTCGCCGTGCTGGCGCCGGTTCTGGCCGGGGGTGCGGGCGGCAGTGCCTCCGCCTCCGCCGCGCCGCGGGCTGCCGAGACCAGTGTGTCCGCCATCGCCGCGAGCCTGCGGGAGAGTCCGGTCTACGTCGATCCCGCCGCCTCCGGGCAGCTGTCGCAGGCCGACGCGCACGCGCTCCAGAAGCGGATCGAGGGGGCCGACAAGCCGGTGTTCGTCGCGGTGCTGCCCGCCGGGTATCCGACCGAGAACCTCTTCACGGACCTGCGGACCGCCACCGGCGTCACCGGGCTGTACGCCATCCGGCTCGGCGACCGGTTCGACGCCCGCGCCGACGCCTCGGTCCTGCCTGCCGCGGCCGTGCGCAACCTCGTCGGGAGTGTGCGGGGGGAGACCGACGCCAAGGCGCAGCTCGACGACTTCACCGACCGCGCCGTCGCCAACATGGGCGGCTCCGCCCCCGCGAGCTGGGGCGCGGCGGACACCGGCGGCGGGGTCTCCACCGGCGCCCTGGTCACCGCGGGCGTCGTCCTCGTCGCGGGCGGCGCGGGCGCGTACACCCTGGTCCGCCGCAACCGCCGCCGTCGCGAGGCCGAGCAGCGGGCCGCCCTGGACCGGCTGCGGGTCGTCGTCGACGAGGACATCACCGCGTACGGCGAGGAACTCGACCGGCTCGACTTCCACCCCGGCGAACCGGGCGCCGACGACGCGATGCGCGACGACTACGCGCACGCCCTCGACGCCTACGAGACCGCGAAGTCGCAGATGGCCGCCGCCACCCGGCCCGAGGACGTGCGCGGTGTCACCGAGGCGCTGGAGGACGGCCGGTTCGCGCTGGTCCGCCTCGCCGCCCGCCGCCACGGCGAACCGCTGCCCGAGCGCCGCCCGCCCTGCTTCTTCGACCCCCGGCACGGCCCGTCCGTCGCCGACGCGTCCTGGACCCCGCCCGGCGGCGCCCCGCGCGAGGTGCCGGTCTGCGCCGCCGACCAGACCCGCCTCGCCGACGGCCGCGACCCGGTGATCCGCGAGGTCGACACCGACCAGGGCCGCCGCCCCTACTGGGAGGCGGGCCCGGCCTACGGCCCCTGGGCGGGCGGCTACTTCGGCGGCGGCCTGCTCCCCGGCCTCCTCGTCGGCACCATGCTCGGCGGCCTGATGGCGGGCCCGTCCTACGCCTCCGACTACGGCGGCGGCTACGGCGACTTCGGCGGCGGCTACGAGGGCGGCGACGTCTCCGGCGCCGACTTCGACCCCGGCAGCTTCGGCGACTTCGGCGGAGGCGGCGGTGACTTCGGGGGTGGCGGGGGCGGCGACTTCGGCGGCGGGTTCTGACCCGGCCGGGGACGACCCGAGGACCGTACGGGCACGGGCACGAGTACGGGTACGCACACGGGCACGGGCCCGGCGCGGAAGCCGCCGGGCCCGTGAGTGTGCGGGTACGGGTGCGCGTCCGCGGGGGACGCGCGGTGGGTCAGAGTCCGGCCGCCGCCGAGGCGATGGCGGAGGCGAACGTGGAGACCTCGGTGTACACGCCGGGCGCGTTCGGCCGGGCGCAGCCGATGCCCCAGCTCACGATGCCGACCTGTATCCACGCGTTCGAGGCGTCGCGGCGGAACATCGGGCCGCCGGAGTCGCCCTGGCAGGTGTCGACCCCGCCCTGCGGCAGACCGGCGCAGATCTCCTCGGAGGCGACCAGCCCGCTGTAACCGCTGTACGAGCGACAGGTGGCGTCGCTGACGAACGGCACGCTGGCCTTGAGCAGGTACCGCTGCTGGGCGCCGCCCTCGCGGGCCGCCCCCCATCCGGCGACGGTGAAGGTGCCGGTGTTGTACTGCGTGGTCGTCGCGATCTTCAGCGTCGGCAGGTTGATCGGCTGGGCGAGCTTGATCAGCGCCCAGTCCTTGCCGGTGCCGTTGTAGCCGGGGGCCACGTACACGTACGTGGAGCGGACCTGGACGCGGCCGCTGGTGGACTGGAGGTCCGTGACCCCGGCCGTGGCGGTGATGCTGGTGTTCGGGCCGGTCCGGGAGACGCAGTGGGCGGCGGTGAGGACGATCTGCTGGGTGTAGAGCGCGCCGCCGCAGCCCATCGAGAGCCGGACCATGAACGGGAACTCGCCCTGCGCGGCCTGGGAGCCGCCGACGACCGGGGAGGGGGCGGCCTGCGCGGCCGAGACCGGCTGGAGGCTGGCGATCGCCAGCGCGGTGGCGCCGACGGCGGCGAGTCTCTTGAGCGCGGTGAGGAGTCTCATCTGCGTGATGCCTTCCGTGGGGGGTGACACCAGGTGGGGAACCTGGCGGGAAGAAACACGAAGTTGACGTGCGCATGACAGCAGAGCAACAAGGGGATGCCAACAAATGATTGCCCATGTGCTGGCATGAGCAGGTCAAATCTGTTGCTGGATTATGAGGACGCCGCAAGCTTTCGCACAAGGGAGGAATCCGGCCACGGGGGACGAGATCCGGACGTGATCCGGCCGGTTCGGCGGAGGTGCGGGAACGGGGGCGGTGAGGGTGTGCCGGCCGGGGCGGCGGGGTGTGCGGGCTGGGCTGGCGGGCCGTACGGGCCGGGCCGGTGCGCCCCCGCCGACCCGCCCGCGCGGCCCGCCTCACCGCGTCCCACCGCGCCTCACCCCTCCTCGGCCGCCTCCCGCGCCATCCGGATCAGCGTCTCGAAGTCGATCGCGCCGGGGTCCCCGTGGTCGTTCTCCGGCACGTGCATGTGCCCGCAGACGCCCCGGAACCCGTTCCAGCGGGCCCCGCTCATCCGCTGCCCGCCCGCGTTCCCCGCCGACCTCGGATACGCGGGCCACAGCGCCGGACCGCGCAGCGGCACCCCGTGGCGCTCGTGGGCCCAGGCCAGGAAGCGGGCCACCCCGAGCAGCGCCCACTCGGGAGCCTTCGGCCAGTACACGTGCGCCTTCCCGGCGTTGGTCCACTTGGTGTGCGTCTCCGGGTCGCAGGTCCCGGCCAGCTCCACCTGGCAGACGTTGAGGGTGTTGGTCTCCACCCCGCCCGGCCGGTTGCGCAGGGCGCGCGAGGAGATGTCGATGTCGAAGTGCTGGTACCAGGTCAGTTTGCGCGCGCCGAGGTCCGGCACCGCCGTCAGGTTCGGCGCGGTCGCCCCGCCCTGGTAGCCGGGGAGCGACCGGCCCTCCGTGGTGTGCAGGACCACCACGTTGACCTCCATCCGGTCGCCGCCGAAGTCGTCCTGGTACCACGCGTCGCGGTGCGCGCCCGGATAGTGCTGCGGGCCGGTCCTGGGGCTCATGGCGCCTCCTCGCTCGGGGGTTCCCGGGCCGCGTCCTCGGCCGGGGCACCCTGCTGAACGACCGGCACCGCGCCCCGTCGCGCGCCGAGGGGGGCGCGCGTCCGCGTCCGGAAGCGCGCCGGGCGGGGAGGCGTGCGCGCTCGCGCCGGGCGGCCGTACGCGCCGGGGCGACGCGCCGGAGCCCGGGAACGCCGAGCGCCCGCCCTCCGTACGGGGAGGACGGGCGCGCTCGGGAGCCGTCGGCGGGACGTCACGCGGACCCGCCCGCCGGGGTCAGGCCTGCTTGATCGCCGAGATGTCGAAGGCCAGCTTGATCTTGTCGGAGACCAGGACGCCACCGGTCTCCAGCGCCGCGTTCCAGGTCAGGCCCCACGCGGAACGCTCGATCTGGGCCTTGCCCTCGAAGCCGACGCGCTCGTTGCCGAACGGGTCCTTCGCGGCGCCGTTGAACTCCAGGTCGATGGTGAGCGGCTTGGTGACACCGAGGATGGTCAGGTCGCCGGTGATGCGGTAGTCGTCGCCGCCCAGGGCCTCGGCGGAGGTGGAGCGGAAGGTCATCTTCGGGAACTCGTCCGTCTTGAAGAAGTCCGCGCTCTTGAGGTGGCCGTCGCGGTCGGGCGAGCCGGTGTCGATGCTGTCCATCGTGACGTCCAGGGACGCGGTCGACTTCGACGGGTCGGCGCCGTCCAGGTGCAGCGTGCCGCTGAAGTCGGTGAAGGAGCCCTTGACGTTGGTGACCATGGCGTGGCGGGCGACGAAGCCGATCGTCGTGTGCGCCGGGTCGAGGGTGTACTCACCGGTGAGGGCGGCCAGGTCGGCGCTGACGGCCCCGGCGCCGGTCGCGGTCTCGGTGGACTCGCTGCTGTTCTTGCGGCCGAAGATGCCCATGACGTGTGCTCCTTGGGGACGGATCGAGGCGAGTGGGGGAGGTGCCGCGCGGTGGTGCGGTGCGGCGGTTCTCGCGGTGGTGCGGTGCGCGGCGGTCGTTGATGTTGAATGTTCAACGAGGCCAACACGGGAGACCGTAGACCTATTCCGTTCAAGTTTCAACTTCATCGACGGGTGTGTTCACGACGCTACTCGCGGTCACCCGCCTCCGCCTGTCCGACCGGCCGGACCCCGCGCCCGGCCCCGCGCCCGGCTCCGCGTCGGACCCCGCGCCCGGCCGGACGCCGGGCTACGGGCCGACCGGCGCCGGGCCGGCGTGGTGGCGCCGGTAGTGCTGGGCGAGGAGGTCGCGGCCGTAGTCGTTGCCGTTGGGTGCCCGGACGATGGTGTGCACGTGGTAGCGGGCGGGCTCCGGGTTGGCGAGGAAGACGCCGGGATGGTTGTCGTACTCCACCAGCAGGACGGGGGAGTGGATGCGGTAGTAGAAGGCGCACACGTCGTCGTGGCCGCCGCGCCAGGCGAACCGGGTCTCGCCCAGGTGCTCGCGGAAGAGCGCCAGGGCCCGTTCGGCCTGCGGTGCCGGGAGCCGGTCGAGATAGACCCGGACCAGTTCGAGCAGACCGTCCCGCTCGTCGGCCGACAGGCTCGCCGCGACGACGCCCTCGGGCGGCAGGACCAGGTTGTCGGCGCCCGCCCCGGCGAGGTGCCGCCCGTTCCACGGGCCCGCCAGCTCGGGCGGGAGGTCGGCCGCCCGCAGCGACGGCCCCATCAGGAACTCGTCCGCCCGGCCGGGGTCCAGGGCACGCCGGAACCGCAGCGCCACCTCCGTCTCGTCGCGCAGCGCGTGCACGCCCTCGTACCGTCCCGACCCCGTGGTCGGCTCGGCCCCGAGGAACACCGGGGCGAGGACGGTCTGGCCGCCGACGAACACGCAGTGCAGGTCGACGTGGTGCCCCATCAGCTGCCAGCCCCACGGGGTGTCCGCCGACGGCGTCCCGAACACGGTGAACCAGTACGCGAACTCCGTCAGCGTGTCCCGGTAGTCGTCGATCAGCTCGCCTAGGTTCTGGTTGAGCGCCATCGCCGCCCGTACGGAGGCGTAACCGGACGGGCTGAGGCTCGCCGCGACCACGGCCAGCGCCCGCTCGCGGTCCCGGTCGCCGAGCCGGTCCAGGCGCATGCCCTTGGGATGCCAGGTCGGGACCGCGTTGGTCCACAGCCGCCACTCCGGGGCGTCCATCGGCAGCGCGCCCACCACCCGCTGGTACGGAGCCAGCCCGTCCAGGTAGGCGCGGGCGGCCGTCACGGCGGAGCGCGGGGAGGTGCCCGAGCCGTCGAGCCGGTACAGCCCCGGGCGCGGGGTGCCGTCCTCGGTGACGCCGACGAACGGCTCCAGATGGCGGCGCAGCCCGGCGGTCAGCTCGTACGCCGCCTCCGGGGGCAGCAGGTCGTCGTAGAGGTGGGAGTCGACGATCGGCAGATCGCCGCGCGCGGTCGGCAGGGGGTACGCGTCCCCCGGTCGCTGCTCGGACATCGGTCACCTACTCCGTGGGTACGGCGAGCACGTCGCCGGGGGCGAGGAAACGGTTCTCGATCCGCCGGGAGGCGATCAGCCAGCGGCGGGAGGCCTCGTCCGGTCCCCCGACCCGGACGAAGCGGTCGTACACGTCCGCGACCAGCACCGGAACGGCCGTCGGGACCGGCGGCACACCGTCGCGTGCGTGCAGCACCAGGACGGACACCGCCTCGACGGCGTCGGGCCCGTGCCGCAGGACGTGGAGGTTCGAGGCGAGGTGGCGGGAGACGCGCGGGCCCCGCGCGGCACGGTCGGCGTAGACGCCGTCGATGGCGGCCGTGCCCCGGAACGTCCGCCGGGAGAAGGTCAGTTCGGCGTCGGGCGTGAAGAACCCCGAGGCCGCCGAGCCGTCGCCGTGGTCGATCTCGAACCACAGCGCGACCACCAGCGCCTCCAGCCGGGCCCGCAGCAGAACGTGCCCGTCGGCCCCGTCCGACCGCGCGGTCCGCGCGCCGGCGCTCATCGCGCGCCCGCCTCTGACGTGGCGTGTACGGCGTCGACCAGGGCCCGGCCGCCCTGCCGCAGCAGGGTGCTGTCGGCGCCCAGGACGAGGAAGCCGTAGCCCCGCCGGTCGAGCAGCTCCCGCGCCTCGGCCGGGGTGGCGGCGGTGGTGCCCAGCGGGACGCCCCGGTCGGCGCAGCGCCGTTCGGCGGCCGTGACGAGGTCCGCCGTCCGGCCCTCCCGGCCGGTGGACCGGGCGGACACCGCGAGGTCCGTCGGGCCGACGAAGACCGCGTCGACGCCGGGCACCGTACCGATCTCGGTGATCGCCGCGAGCGCGCCGACGCTCTCGGCCTGGACGACGAGCCGGACCTCCTCGTCACCGGACCGCAGATAGGCGGCCAGGCCGTCCAGCCCCCAGCGGCCCGCCCGCCCCGAAGGGGACGCCCCGCGCCGGCCCAGCGGCGGGAACCGGGTCGCGTCGACGGCGTCCCGTGCCGCCCCGGCGTCCTCGACCCGCGGGACGAACAGCCCGGCCGCGCCCGCGTCGAGCGGCACCTGCACATCGCGCGGCGCCGTGCCCGCCACCCGCACGAAGGGCGCCACCCCGCAGCCGCGCGCCAGCCCGATCATCGTCGCCATCGTCCGGACGTCGATCGCGGCGTGCTCGGCGTCGATCACGACGAAGTCGAACCCGGCGAGCGCCAGCAGCTCCACGCTCTCCGGCACCGGCAGCTTCACCCACGCGCCGAGCCGGGGAAGGGGAGCGGCGGCGGCCGTCATGCCCGGACCTCCGCGCGGCCGTCGTGGCCGCGGTCGGGGGAGGCGGCGTGGTCGTCGTAGTCGGCGGCGTTGAGGACCCAGCCCGCGGCGAGGAAGTCCGCGCGCGGCGGGGCGAAGACGTCGATCAGGGTGTGCGGGCCCGCACCGACCGCCCGCGTCGTGTGCACGACCGTCGGCGGGATCAGCGTCATCGAGGGACTCCCGACCCGGACGTGCTCGTCGTCGCGCCACTCGCTCATCCGGGGCGTCCACGGGACCCGGAGATGGTGGACGTGGTCCCCGGCGAGCGTCACCGACATCTGCTCGAAGTCGGCGTGCGCGTGCGGCGACAGCGCCTCGGGGTCACGCGGGCCCTCCCGCACCGGGAACCAGTTGACCATCAGCGAACCCGTCCGGAAGATCCGGCCGAGCCGCCCCTCCTCTTCGGGCACGTCCGTGAGCCGGTGCACCCGCACCCGGCCGACCCCGCTCTCCGTCCCGGCGCGCCCGGCGGCGGCCGGTCCCGGCAGCGGTGCCGTGCGCGGGTCGGCCGGACGGTCCCGGTTGACGGCCCGGCCCGTCTGCTCCGGGCAGCGCGCGCTGAACACCCGGACGACGGTGGCCGCCGCCGTCGCCCGCACCACACTGGTCCCGGCGGGCACGACGACCAGCGCGGGCCCGGCCACGGTCGTGTACGCCCGCCCGCCGTGGGCCACGTCCACCACCGCCTCCTCCGGCACGAGCAGGACGTACTCGTCGGGCACGTCCCGCTCGGCGAGCCGGTCGCCCACCGCGAGCCGGGTGATCGCCACCGCGAAGTTCCGGCCGCGCAGCGACCAGGTCCGGCTGCCCCCGGCGGACACCAGATCCGGCTCCCGCTCCGGGACCTCGTGCACGGCGGACGCTCCCGCGAGCGCGCCGACGCTGGACACCGACATACGACTCCTCCTCCTTCTTCTTCTTGTTCTTCTTCTCGCTGTTCCTGCGTGGGCCGGGCTCCCGCCAGACCCGCCCTGCCGTCGCGCGCGCCTACACCAGCGCGGACACCGTGCCGCGGATGCCGAACAGCGAGGTGCCGTAGATCTGCGCGGCCACGCCCGCGTCGAGGACCGCGTGGCGGCTGCCCGTCTCGATGTCCCGCCAGACGCGCTGCAAGGGGTTCGACTCGCCGAAGCTCGACGCGCCCTGCGCCGAGCACACGATCCGCACCGCCTCCCGCGCGTGCACCGCCGCCACCGCCGTGTCCATCCGGATGCGCGCCCGCGCGTCGTACGACGGGAACACCCCGGTCCGCGCCGCCCCGTCGATGTCGGCGGCCGCGCGGTGGGCGTGCAGATGGGCGGAGTCGGCGACGGACGCGGCCTGCGCGGCGGCGAGCTGGATCGTCGGCGCCTCGGCCTGGGAGCGGTAGCCCGTCAGGGTCAGCCCGCGCCCGGGGGCCCGCTCCAGCAGCAGGTCCACGGCGGCGGTGGCGAGCCCGAGCTGCGTCCCCGTCAGCACCAGCGCGGCGACCGGCACGAACGGCGCCCGGTAGAGCGCCTCGTCGGTGAACGGCGTCGCGACCCGGCCCTCGACGGCCTCGGGCACCGACAGGAACCGGTGCGCGGGGACGAACAGGTCCTCGCCGATCAGGGTGTGCGAGGCGGTCCCGCGCATCCCGGCCACGAACCAGGTGTCCTCGACGGTCAGTTCGGCCATCGGCGCCAGCACGATGCCGACCCCGTCCGGGGTGCCCTCGGCGTCCGGCCGGGTCACCCCGAGGACCGCCCAGTCGGCGTGCGCGCACCCGGAGGCGGGGGCCCAGCGCCCGCTCACCCGGTAGCCGCCCTCGACCGCGCGCGCCGTGCCCGACGGGGTGACGACCCCGGCCACCCGGGCGTCGGGGGCGGCACCCCACACGTCGTCCTGGGCGCGGGCGGGGAAGAGGCCGACGAACCACGCGTTGGCGTTGAGGAGCGAGACCACCCAGCCGGTGGAGCCGCAGGCCCGGCCGATCTCGCGGCCGACGTCCAGCACCGTGCGGAAGTCGGTCTGGAGGCCGCCGTGCCGGGCGGGCCGGGTCAGCGCCAGCAGACCGGCCCCGGCCAGGGCGGCGACGTTCTCGGCGGGCACCCCGCGCTCCCGGTCGGTGCGGTCGGCGTTCCCCGCGATCAGGGGGCGCAACGCGGCGGCCCGCTCGACGAGTTCGGCCCGCAGGGCGCGGGCGGCGTCGGGGGAGCGGAGGGTCCGGGGGGCGGGTGCGGGGGCGGGCGCCGTGGTGGTGGTGCCGGTCGCGCCGTTGGTGAGGAGGCTCATCGTCGTTCCGTCCGGTCGGGGTGGGGGGTCGGGTGGGTGCCGTGGGCGGTGCCCGCGCGGGGGCGGGGCTCAGCTCGCGACGGCGAGCGCGGAGTGCGTGCCGAATGTGCGGTGCGCGTAGACCAGCGGGGCGGCGGGCGTCGGCTCGGCCTCCTCGACGGAGACGACGAGCAGGACGTGGTCGCCGCCGTCGACATGGCGTTCCACGCGCCCCGCCGTCCACCCCGC
Organism: Streptomyces sp. NPDC091281; assembly: GCF_044757425.1. Lineage (NCBI taxonomy): Bacteria > Bacillati > Actinomycetota > Actinomycetes > Kitasatosporales > Streptomycetaceae > Streptomyces > Streptomyces sp. NPDC091281. The sequence continues at coordinate 945,548 of NZ_JBIVUY010000002.1, forward strand.
CGACTCGGGCAGGTGCGGCAGCCCGGCGCGGACGGTCCACCCGACGCCGTCGAACTTCGACCCCGGGCCCTGCCGGCGGCGGGCGAACACCGAGGCCAGCTCCCGCTGGTGGGCGCCGAGGATGTTGATCCCCACCCGGCCGCCCGGCGGGAGGTGGGGCAGCAGCCCCGAGGCCCGGTCCAGGGCGAAACTCACGAGCGGGGGGTCCAGGGAGAGCGAGGCGAAGCTGGACACGGTGCTGCCGTGCGGGTGCCCGTCGTCGCTCGTCGCCGTCACCACCGTGACCGGGGCGCACACCCCGCTCATCAGTTCGACGAAGGTCGCTCGGTCGATCATGGGTAGCCTCCCGTGGGCTCGGACTGCGGGGGTGGAGGCCGGACACCCGTGCGTACGGTGGCTCGTCCGGCGTGACTCCAGTCAACTTCCGCCACCCGAAGCCCGCTTGGTCCCCGAGCCGAGAGTCCCGGGCCTGGGTTGGTCTGCGGCACTCATCGGGGGGTGGGGGCGTGAGGGCGTGAGGGGGCTGTGGGGCTCGGCGGTCGGGGTGCCCTGCTTACGGGGGGCGTCGCGCACCGGTCGGTGGGCGCTGCTCACGGCAGGTCCGTCAGGGGCGCCCGGTTCGTCCGCCGCGCTCGCCGGGCGGGGTGCCCTGCGCACGGGTGGTCCGACCCGCTCGCCGGTGGGTCGGCGGGGATCGCCGACCCGTGCGCCTCGCGCAGGGGTGGTGCGGCACGATCGCCGGTGGGCCCGTCGCGCTCGCCGGTCGGCGTGCCCTGCTCACGGGCCGTGCATCGTGGCGGCCGGTTCGTCCGGCGCGTTCGCTGGTCGGTGCGCCGGTCCCGTCGGTCCGTGCGGGCCTGCTCGCGGTCGGTGTGTCACGTCGGCCGGAGGGTTCGCGGGGCTCGCCGCTCCGCGCCGTCTGCTCAGGGCCGGTCCGGCAAGCCGGCCGGTTCGTCCGCCGCGCTCGCCGGTCGGTGCGTCGCGCTCGCCGGTCGGTCCGGCCCGCTCGCCGTGGCGGAATCCGGCGGCAGCAGGACCGCGTCTCCCAGTTCCTCGGCGAGGGCCAGGGCGGTGTGCAGGGCGAGGCGGCGCCCGTCGTCCAGGCCGTGCCCCAGCAACTCCTGGGCCCGCTTCACCCGGTACGTCACCGTCCCCCGGGCCACGTGCAGGCGCCGGGCGACCACCAACAGGCTGCGCTCGGCGTCGAGGTAGTGGAGGAGGGTGCCGCGCAGGGCCTCCGTCGCCGCGCCCGGGGCGGCGAGCCCGCCCAGCTCCCGGCGCACGAAGTCCCCGGCCGCCGTGAGGTCGGTCGCGGCCAGCGCCACGGCCGCGATGTCGGCGTACGCGGTGACGGGCCGCGCGTCCCGTCCGGCGGCCCGGCGCAGCCGCTCGACCTCCGCCGCGCGCCGGGCCTCCCGGTGCGAGCGGCGGAAGCCCGCGACACCGGCGCCCGGCGTCCCCAACGCGACCTGCGCCCGCCGCGCCTGCGCCACGGCACCGGCCCCCACGGTGCCGCCCGGCCCGTCCCTCCCGGCCACCGTGCCCCACGCCCACACCGTCCCCGACGTGACCGGCACCGTCAGGGTCGCCGTGGCGCCCCGCGCCCGCAGCGCCGCGACGGCCGCCGCCTGGAGCGCGGGGCCGCCGTCCGGCGTGTCCGACCACACCACCGCCGCCACCTGCGTCCGCCGCAGGTCGAGGCCGAGGAGCCGGGACGCCGCGCCGACGTCCACCGCCGCCGGGTCGGCCAGCAGGGTCCGCACCAGGTCGGCGCGGGCCGCGGCGGCGCTGGTGCTCCACGCCTCGTGCTCCGCGAGATACGCCCGGATCATGGCGTCCGAGAGGTCGTCCACGTAGGCGAACAGATCGCGGGAGACCGCCGTGACCTCCTCGGCCGCCCGTGCCGGGCCGACCAGGTCGGCGCAGGCCCGCTGGAACGCCTCGGCGGTCGCCGCGTGCCCCGCCCGCACCCCCCGCAGCACCTCCTCCAGCGGCACGGCGCGGTGCACGAACTCGCGGATGCCCTCCAGGGTCGCCTCGCCGAGGGGCGGTGCGGCGGCCGGGCCGTCCAGCAGGGTGACGAGGGCCCGCAGGGTGGTCGCCTCGTTGCCCCGGCGCAGCATCTCGACGGCGGCCGGGCCGCCCCCGAGGGCAGGCACCTCGTCGACGATCCGCCGGACGACCGCGTCCCCCTGCTCGATCGCCCACCGCACGGGCGCCGCACCGGCCCGCGCGACGGCCTCCTCGACCACCGCGCGCGGACCCGCGGCCCGGTCCAGGCCGACCTCGCCCCGCGGAGCCAGCCGCAGCACCCACTCCCGCCGCGCCGCCCGCCGCCCGGTCTGGTCCACGACGCACCTCCTCGGGTCTGATGCCGATACCGATGCCGATGCCGCTTTGGGGGCCGCTCCCGGTCCGGAGTCCGGGGTCCGGAGACCGGACCGGGGCCCGGGGGTCCGGGGCCTTGGTCCGTCCCCGTCCCCGCCCCCGCCCCCGTCCGGCTCAGGGGGCCAGGACGACCGTCTTGCCGGACAGCCGGCCGGCCCCGGCGTCGGCGTGCACGTCCGCCAGCTCGGCCAGCGAACGACGGTCGGCGACGTGCAGCCGCAGCGCCCCGGCGTCCACCTTGGCGACCAGCTCGGCCAGTTGGGCCCCGTCGCTGCGCACCCAGAGGTTCGCGCTGCGCACCCCCCGCTCGGGGGCCTCGGGGACCGGTCCGGCCGAGCTGGCGGCGACCCCGCCGTCGGCGACGTACGCCGTCAGCCGGGCGAGGTCCTCCGGGGCGACCCGCACATGGTTGACGACGGCGTCGAACGGGCCGCCCACGGCGGCCGGGCCCGCGGCGAGGTCCAGCGGGCCCACGACCCGCTCGGCGCCGTAGCCGCGCAGCCGCTCGGCGTGCGGCGGGGCGTCCACGGCCGTGACGCGGGCCCCGGCGTCCACGGCGAGCTGCACGACGAGGCTGCCCACCGCGCCGCCCGCGCCGTTGACCAGCACGGTCTGCCCGGACTTCAGGCCCGCCAGCTCGAACACGGTCTGCCAGGCGGCCAGGCCGGTCAGCGGCAGCGCGGCGGCGTCGGCCAGCTCGGTGGTACGGGGCGCCGGGGCCAGCGATCCGGCCGGGACGACGGCGTACTCGGCGGCGCCGCCCGCCGAGTCCAGGGGCAGCATCGCCACCACCGGGGCGCCCACCTCGGGCCCGGTCACGCCCGCGCCGAGCGCGGCGACGGTGCCCGCCAGGTCGATGCCCGGCACGTAGGGGAGGGCGACCGGGATCATCTCGGCGAGGACGCCGGAGCGCAGGTGGTCGTCGACCGGGTTGAACGACGTCGCCGTCACCCGTACGAGGACCTCACCGGCGCCGGGCACCGGACGGTCGACGTCCTCGTAGCGCAGCACGTCGCTGCCGCCGAACGTGTGGAAACGCACTGCCTTCATCACTGTCATGACGGTGTCCTTCGGAATCGGTCCTGCACACGGTCCGCACCGCCGCACACCGCGACGGGCGGAAGAAAGGAAGAAAAAGGGGGGCGGAACAAAGGGGGGAAGGGAGGGGGAGCGCGTGCGGGGGCTCAGTTCAGCTGCACCGACCGCGTCGAGTTGCCGAGCACCGTCCGGTCGAGGGCGCTGACCGCGCTCGCCGGGTCGTCGGCGGCGCCGACGGCGAGCAGCAGCGGCACGAAGTGTTCGGCCGTCGGATGCGCGACGGCCGCGCCGGGCGCCCGGCGGTGGTCGCTGAGGGCGTCGACGTCGCCGCGGGCCAGCGCGTCCACCGCCCACGCGTCGAACTCCGCGGTGGCGGCGGCCAGCCGGGGCTGGTGGAACACGGCGAAGCTGTGGGTCATGAACCCGGAGCCGAGCACGAGGACGCCCTCGTCGCGCAGGGGCCGCAGCCGTCGGCCCAGGGCGAGCAGCGCGCCGGGGTCGAGGCCCGGCATCGACAGCTGGACGACCGGGACGTCGGCGGCGGGGTACATCGCCATCAGCGGGATGAAGGCACCGTGGTCCAGTCCGCGGTCGGTGTGCTCGTGCACCGGAGCCCCGCCGAGGAGTCCGGCGATCCGCCGCCCCAGGGCGGAGGCGTCCGGCGTCGCGTAGGGCAGCGTCTTGTAGCGGGGGTGGAAGCCGCTGAAGTCGTAGTGGAGCGGGGTCCCGGCGGCCGTCGAGGAGAGCGCGGCGGGGGCCGACTCCCAGTGGGCCGACACGACGACCACCGCGCGGGGCTTGGGCAGTGACCGGCCCCAGGCGTACAGGTCGTCGAGCCAGCGCGGGTCGTCGAGGGTGAACGGCGCGCCGTGGCTGACGAACAGGCTCGGCAGCGGGCCGTCCGACGGGGTCCACGCCCGCTGCTCGCGCGCCTCGGGCAGCACCCGGGCGAGGAGGGCGTCGTAGGCCGCGGCGGGTCCGGGCCGGGGTCCGGGCCGTGAGGTCACCGCGGTCGTCGCGGGTGCCGCGGGTGTCGAGGTCATCCGGATCAGCTCCTTTCACCTGCCCGGACCGCCCCATTGACTTGCCCAGGCAAGTGAAAAGCTACTCCCGATGACTTGCCCAGGCAAGTCATGGAGGGCACGTCCGCGACGGACGGGCTGCGCTACGGGACTTGTCCGGTCAAGTGATCCAGGGCCGCTGAGCACGTAGGATGACCGCCATGGACACCCCGTCACCCTGGCTCGACGCCGACCAGCAGGACCTGTGGCAGGCGCTGCTCACGGTCGTCATCGCCCTCCCGGCGGCCCTCGACCGCCAGCTCCAGCGGGACGCGGGCATCTCCAACTTCGAGTACGGCGTCCTCGCCCGGCTCTCCCTGTCGGAGGGGGACACCCTGCGCCTGAGCGACCTGGCCCGGCTCTGCGACAGCACCCAGCCCCGGCTGTCGAAACTGATGGACCGCTTCGAGGCCCGCGACTGGGTCACCCGGCGGCCCGACCCCGACGACGGCCGCTACACCCTCGCCACCCTCACCGACGCCGGGCGGCGCAAACTCGCCGAGAGCGCCCCCGAGCACGTCGCGCTGGTCCGGCGGCTGGTGTTCGACCCGCTCACCGCCGCGCAGCGCCGCCACCTGGAGACCGCCCTCACCCGCCTCGCCGCCACCGTCCGCGGGGAACTCGAAGGACGCTGAACGACGGCCCGGCGCGGCCCCGCGTCACTCCACTGGGCGGCGCCTGCCGGGCGACAATGTGAAGTGGATCTCATCGGGCCCCTTTGTCCGACCCCCACAAGCCATACCGGGTCTGAGCAGTCGGAATGCCCTCACTCCGCCCCCCTTCTGTTCAGGGGTACCAGGAAAACGCTCCGGAGACTGTACGGAGTCGACGTCTCGCCGACCGGGCTCGTCTTCGTAAGGTCGCTACATGACCGTTTTGGAAGAGACGACGGGTGAGCCGGCCGCGGAGCCCACGGACGCGCGCGGGCGCGTCGCCGAGCTGCACGTGATCCGTGCGCAGGCGCTGGCCGGGCCGAGCGAGAAGGCGACCGAGGCGCAGCACGCCAAGGGCAAGCTCACCGCCCGGGAGCGCATCGAGCTGCTGGTCGACCCGGGCTCCTTCCAGGAGGTCGAACAGCTGCGCAGGCACCGCGCCAGCGGCTTCGGCCTGGAGGCGAAGAAGCCGTACACCGACGGTGTCGTCACCGGCTGGGGCACGGTCGAGGGCCGGACGGTCTTCGTGTACGCGCACGATTTCCGGATCTTCGGCGGCGCGCTGGGCGAGGCCCACGCCGCGAAGATCCACAAGATCATGGACATGGCCATCGCCGCGGGCGCGCCGCTGGTCTCCCTCAACGATGGCGCGGGCGCCCGTATCCAGGAGGGCGTCTCCGCCCTCGCCGGGTACGGCGGCATCTTCCAGCGCAACACCCGCGCCTCCGGTGTCATCCCGCAGATCAGCGTGATGCTCGGCCCGTGCGCGGGCGGCGCCGCCTACAGCCCCGCCCTCACCGACTTCGTGTTCATGGTCCGTGAGACCTCGCAGATGTTCATCACCGGCCCCGACGTCGTCAAGGCCGTCACCGGCGAGGAGATCACCCAGAACGGCCTCGGCGGCGCCGACGTGCACGCCGAGACCTCCGGCGTCTGCCACTTCGCGTACGACGACGAGGAGACCTGCATCGCGGAGGTCCGCTACCTCCTGTCGCTGCTGCCGCAGAACAACCGCGAGAACCCGCCCCGCGCCGAGGCGAGCGACCCCGCCGACCGCCGCGGCGACGTCCTGCTCGACCTGGTCCCCGCCGACGGCAACCGCCCGTACGACATGGCCAAGGTCATCGAGGAGATCGTCGACGACGGCGACTACCTGGAGGTCCACGAGCGCTGGGCGCGCAACATCATCTGCGCCCTGGCCCGCCTCGACGGCCAGGTCGTCGGCATCGTCGCCAACCAGCCGCAGTCCCTCGCCGGTGTCCTCGACATCGAGGCCAGCGAGAAGGCCGCCCGCTTCGTGCAGATGTGCGACGCCTTCAACATCCCGATCATCACCCTTCTGGACGTCCCCGGCTTCCTCCCCGGCGTCGACCAGGAGCACGGTGGGATCATCCGCCACGGCGCGAAGCTCCTCTACGCCTACTGCAACGCGACCGTGCCCCGGATCTCCCTGATCCTGCGCAAGGCGTACGGAGGCGCCTACATCGTCATGGACTCCCAGTCCATCGGCGCGGACCTCACCTTCGCCTGGCCGACCAACGAGATCGCCGTGATGGGCGCCGAGGGCGCCGCCAACGTCATCTTCCGCCGTCAGATCGCCGGTGCCGAGGACCCCGAGGCCATGCGGGCCCGCATGGTCAAGGAGTACAAGTCCGAGCTGATGCACCCCTACTACGCGGCCGAGCGCGGCCTGGTCGACGACGTCATCGACCCCGCCGAGACCCGCGAGGTCCTCGTCCGCTCCCTGGCGATGCTCCAGACGAAGCACGCCGACCTGCCGTCCCGCAAGCACGGCAACCCCCCGCAGTAACCCCGCGGACTTTCCGCGCACCACTCGCGGAAACCTCTCTCACGGAGAATGAGACCCATGAACACCACCGACATCCGCGTCGAGAAGGGCCACGCCGAGCCCGAGGAGGTCGCCGCCATCACGGCCGTCCTCCTGGCCCGCGCCGCCGCCCGCTCCGCCGAGCCCGCCCAGGACCTCGGCGGCCGCCCCCGGGCCGGCTGGCGCCGCCTGGAGCGCGAGCCCGGCTTCCGCGCCCCGCACAGCTGGCGCTGACCCGCAGCACGGCAAGCACGCACGAAGGCCCTGGCCGCCCGCGACGGGCGGCCAGGGCCTTCGCCGTGCCCGGCGACCGGGGCCGCGGACCTGCCCGGCGCGTGCCCGAAGAGGCACACCTGACCCCGGAAACGGGAGAGCCCCGCACCGCGCCGGATCACCGACGTAGAGTTCAGGTGCGGGGCCCGCCCGGGGAGATTCGTTCCGCCGACTACCGCAGGCGCGCCATCAGGGCGTGCTCGACCAGCGTGATCAGCGCCGACTTGGCGTCCGACCGGTGCCGGGCGTCCGTCGTGATGATCGGGGTGTCCGGCCCGATCTGAAGCGCCTCGCGCACCTCGTCCGGGTTGTACGGCTGGTTGCCGTCGAAGCCGTTGAGGGCGATCACGAACGGCAGGCCCGAGTTCTCGAAGTAGTCGACCGCCGGGAAGCAGTCGGCGAGACGCCGGGTGTCGACCAGCACGATCGCGCCGATCGCGCCGCGCACCAGGTCGTCCCACATGAACCAGAAGCGGTCCTGGCCGGGTGTACCGAAGAGGTACAGGATCAGGTCCTGGTCCAGCGTGATGCGGCCGAAGTCCATGGCGACCGTGGTGGTCGTCTTGTCCCCGGTGTGGGTGAGGTCGTCGATGCCTGCCGAAGCAGACGTCATGACGGCCTCGGTACGCAGCGGGTTGATCTCCGAGACGGCCCCGACGAACGTGGTCTTGCCCACGCCGAAGCCACCCGCCACCACGATCTTCGCCGAGGTGGTGGAGCGGGAAGGACCGCCGCTAGAGCTTGCGAAGTCCACTGAGCACCCTTTCGAGCAGTGTCACGTCTGGCTGGCCGCCGGCGCTCTCGTCGCCGCCGGGCTGATGGATGGCGACCAGTCCCGCCTCCGCCAAGTCGGCGACGAGAATCCTGGCCACACCGAGAGGGATGGTCAGCAGCGCCGAGATCTCGGCGACCGACTTGATCTCCCGGCAGAGATTGCAGATCCGCTGATGCTCGGGCAACTGGCCCTGCATCTGGTGCGGCTGCGCGGTGGTGTGCACCAGCGCCTCGATGGCGAGCTGGTACCGCGGGCGGGTCCGGCCACCGGTCATGGCGTACGGACGCACCAGCGGGTTGTGCGACGCCCCGGCGGGCGACGGTTCCGGCGAACGGCGGTGCGGCTGCACGGGCTGGATGCGCGGCGCGTGCGGCTGGTCGTACGGCGACGGCCCGGGACCCTGCGGGTTCTGGGGCGCGTACGGCTGCTGCTGCCTGCTCGGAGCGGAGGGGAAGTTGTAACGGTTCGGGTTCTGCGAACCGTCACCCTGGCCCTGGCCAGGGCCGTAGGACCAGTTGCCCGCATGGGAACCGCCTGGGGGTGTTGCCACTTTCTCTCCTCCTCCGACTGTGCCTGGCACCTATCACGTGGAAGCCGCGTCCCGAAACCCTACGGCCTCGGGACGCCAAAACGCACCGTCCGTCTGTCAGTTGAGCAGGCTCCCCTGGAGCTCGGCCCGCAGATCGGGGGTCAGGACCGTGCCGGCACGGTCCACCAGGAGGGCCATCTCGTACCCGATGAGACCGATGTCGGCCTCGGGGTGGGCGAGGACGGCGAGCGAGGAACCGTCCGAGATGGACATCAGGAAGAGGAAGCCGCGCTCCATCTCCACGACCGTCTGGTTGACGCTGCCCCCCTCGAAGATCCGGGAGGCGCCCGCCGTGAGGGACGTCAGACCGGAGGCGACGGCCGCGAGCTGGTCGGCACGGTCGCGGGGGAAGCCTTCGGACATCGCCAGAAGGAGTCCGTCGGCGGAGACCACCACCGTGTGGGACACCCCGGGGGTGTTGTCCACGAAGTTGGTGATCAACCAGTTCAGGTTCTGCGCCGCCTGGCTCATCGGGCTCACACTAACGCTCCTGGTGGTAGGTGCTGTCAGGACCGAGGCCCTGGCCGTTCGTTTCACTGCCTGCGTTGCGTCCCCGCTGGACCCCGCGACGCAGGTTGCTCAACCTGCCTCGGACGTCCTCCGGGGCGCGGGAGACCTGGGGGCCTCCCTGGGGGGTGGTCTCGGCGGCGCCTTCGACCAGGTTCGCCTTCGGCACCCGCCGCGGCAGACCGGAGGAGGTGACCCCGCCCGCCTTCGGCTTGCGCAGCTGCGAGGCCTGCTGCCAGCGCTCGTCGTTCGCCGAACGCCAGTCCGGACCGCCCTCGGAGCCGGGGGCCGTCGTGTCCTGCTGCTGCGCGGGCCGGGCACCGTTCGCACCGCTCGCCGTCTGGGAGCCGCGCCGGGGAAGTCCGGCGTCGGTCAGCGCGTGAGCGGGGGTGGCGGATTCCGGGCCCGGACGGTCGAAGCCTACGCTGTTCCGCTCACCCGCGTCAGCGGGCTGCGCGGATTCCGCTTCCGGAGCGTACTGGTCCGGATAACCGTTCTGATAGCCGCTCTGCTGAGGCCAGTCGTCCTGGTAGGGCTGCTCCTGGTACGGAGCGAAGCCTTCCGCCGCGGGCGGCTGCTCCGCCGTCCGCTTCTCCGCCGGGACCTCCGCGTAGGCCGCTTCCGGATAGCCGCCGTTCGCCCCGAAGGAACCGTTCTGCCCGGCCGTGCCGTTCGCCGCGAAGCCGTCGCCGTTCGCCGTGAAGCCGTCGCCGGGCGCCGCGGCCCCCTGGCCCGCGCCCTGCCCGGCGCCGTACGGGTCCTCGTACGCGGTCCGCCGCTGCTCCTCGTACGCCTGCTGACCGTCGTACCCCGCGCCCTGCTCCGGGTATCCGGTCGTGCCGTCGGCGTAGCCGTTCTGCGCACCCGCGTAGCCGTTGTTGGGGGAGGCGTCGAACGCGGGCTGCTGCTGCGGGGCGTCGAAGCCGTCGGCGTAGGCCGGTGCCTCCGGAGCCTGCTGCGCGGCGGGCGCCGCCGGGGACTCCAGGGCCGCCTTGCGGTCCTCCCGGGTGAGCGAACGGCTCACCGGGTCCAGGTCGCGCAGGTCGTCGGGGACCTCCGAGTACCGGCTGTCGTCGAAGCCCAGCTCCGCCGCCGTCCGCATCGGCAGCTGGTTGAAGTCCTCGCCGCCGCCGAACTGCTGCTCCGGGATGATCTGCGAGACGGTGAACTCGTCGCGCGGGGTGCCCGGCTGCTCGCCGCCGCCACCGTGGGTGATCGCGTCCGGCAGCATGACCAGCGAGGTCGTGCCCGCCTGCTCGCCCGAGGGGCGCAGCTGCACCCGGATGCCGTGCCGGTCGGACAGCCGCCCGACCACGAACAGGCCCATGCGCTGGGAGATCGCGGCGTCCACCGTCGGCGGGTTGGCCAGCTTGTGGTTGATGTCCGCGAAGTCCTCGGCGGTCAGGCCGATGCCCTTGTCGTGGATCTCGATCATGACGCGGCCGTCGGGCAGCCGGGTGGCGGTCACCCGCACCTTGGTCTGCGGGGAGGAGAACGTCGTCGCGTTCTCCAGCAGCTCGGCCAGCAGGTGCACGAGGTCGGTCACGGCCCGGCCGTGGATCTCGGCCTCCGGCACGCCCGACAGCTCGATGCGCTCGTACTGCTCCACCTCGGAGGAGGCGGCGCGCAGCACGTCGACCAGCGGGACCGGCTGGTCCCAGCGGCGGCCCGGCTCCTCGCCCGCGAGGACCAGCAGGTTCTCGCCGTTGCGGCGCATACGGGTCGCCAGGTGGTCCAGACGGAAGAGGTTCTCCAGCTGGTCCGGGTCGGCCTCGTTGTTCTCCAGGTCGGTGATGAGGGTCAGCTGGCCCTCGATCAGGGACTGGTTGCGGCGAGAGAGGTTGGTGAAGATCGCGTTGATGTTGCCCCGCAGCAGGGCCTGCTCGGCGGCGAGCCGGACGGCCTCGCGGTGGACCTGGTCGAAGGCGCGGGCGACCTCGCCGATCTCGTCGCGGGTGGTGATCGGGATGGGCTGCACCCGGGTGTCGACCCGGCCGGGGTCGGTGCGCGAGAGCTGGTCGACCAGCATCGGCAGCCGCTGCTCGGCAATGCCGAAGGCCGCGTTGCGCAGCTGGCGCATCGAGCGGCTCATCTGGCGGGCCACCGTACCGGCGAGGACGAACGCCAGCAGCAGCGCGATGACGACCGCGGCGCCGGTGATGAGCGCGTCGGTACGGGCGTCGTCGGCGATGACCGAGGCCTCGTTCACGGCCTTGTCGGCCATGTCCGCCTCGATCTGGCGGTAGGCGTCGTACTTGAGGGTGGTGACCGCCCACCAGTTGTCCCGGCTGATGCCGTTCGCCGCGAGACCGGCCCGCACCTCGGCGGAGGTGCTCGGCATCGTGGAGAGCGCGCCGATCATCTTGGTCGGGTCGGACGGCGGCGGGACGTAGTCCGGGTCCTTCGCCTTGGCCTCGGCGGCCTGGGCGGCGCCCTTGGTCTTGATGTCCGCCTCGGCGGCCTTCAGTTTCTGCGCGTCCGACTCGGTGCCGCCCGCGATGTACTCCTCGATGGCGATGCCTTCGAGGTAGGCGTACGAGGAGAGCGCGATCCGCTGGCGGCCGAAGTCCTCGTCGCCCGGACCCGGCTTGGTCAGCAGGTGCATGCCGATGGCGCGCTCCACGGAGAGCGCCGCCTTGGTCAGCGAGATCGCGTAGACGGTCCGGCCGTAGGCGGTGATGTTCCCGGTGCCCAGGCCGAGTTCGTTGGCGAACTCGGACAGCGGGTGGGAGACGTCGACATAGCCCTCCTCGGTCTGCACCCCCTTGAGCTTCGAGGTGTACGCGGCGTCGCGCAGCGCCTGGAGCTTGGGCTCGGCCTCGCGGAACAGACGCAGCCGGCGTTCGAGACCGGGCTTGGCGGGCATGCTCTTGGCGGCCTCGTCGAAGGCGTCGGCCGCGTCGTCGGTGGCCTTGCGGGCCGCGGTGACGGTGGCGTCGTCCTTGCGGCCCAGCAGCAGGGGGGCCGCCGTCATGTCACGCTCGTTGGAGAGCGCGTCCGCGTAGACGAGGGAGGCCCGCACCAGGCGCGCGGTGTTCTGCGCGTCCTCGGCCTCCTGCCAGGTGTCGATGGAGCCCTTCACCTGGAAGCCGCCCATGACCAGGCCGACCAGCACGGGTATGAGCAGGATCGCGTTCAGCCGGGTCGGCACCCGCCAGTTGCGGGGCGAGAGCCGCCCGCCGCTCTTGGGGGGAGCCGCCGCGGGCTCCGCGGGGGGCACCGGGCCGGACGCCGCGCCGCGGGGCGGCGGGGTGAAGTTGCCCCGGGCCGCCGGCTCGGGACTTTTCTTGCTTCGCCTCACTCGACCAACAACCTCTCGGCGGTCGGCACCATCGTCGTGCCGCAGTGTCTCAGAGCCCGGTACGTCATCGACCATGAGTACGTCATTGACTATTGGGCAGTTCAGGCATTCCAGCATGACGACTGGTGCACTTCCAAACAGTCGGAAGCGCTGGTTCGGCGTGATGTAAGCCCCAGATAAAACGGTCAAAAAGAGCGAGCCCCGTCAAAAGACGGGGCCGTCGTGCGCGCAGCGAGACGATCTGACCGCGACGCGTTGCCGCCCTCGGGGATTCCTCTGCCGAAACGTTATGAACACCGGAGCCGGCCGTGTCAAAGGCCACGACCGGCTCCGGAGGGCCTACGGCAACCGCCGTACACCGCTGTACTTCTGTCCCCCGACCGCTAGCGCAGGCGGGCCATCAGGGCGTGCTCGACCAGCGTGATCAGCGCCGACTTGGCGTCCGACCGGTGCCGGGCGTCCGTCGTGATGATGGGGGTGTCGGGCCCGATCTGGAGCGCCTCGCGCACCTCCTCGGGCTGGTACGGCTGCTGCCCGTCGAAGCCGTTGAGGGCGACGACGAACGGCAGACCGCTGTTCTCGAAGTAGTCCACCGCCGGGAAACAGTCCGCCAGGCGGCGGGTGTCCACCAGGACGACCGCGCCGATCGCGCCACGCACCAGGTCGTCCCACATGAACCAGAACCGGTCCTGGCCCGGCGTACCGAACAGGTACAGGATCAGGTCCTGGTCCAGCGTGATACGGCCGAAGTCCATCGCCACCGTGGTGGTGGTCTTGTCCCCGGTGTGGGTGAGGTCGTCGATGCCCGCGCTCGCGGACGTCATCACGGCCTCCGTGCGCAGCGGGTTGATCTCGGAGACGGCGCCCACGAACGTGGTCTTGCCCACGCCGAAGCCACCCGCCACCACGATCTTCGCGGAGGTGGTGGCCCGCCCTCCGTCAGAGCTTGCGAAGTCCACTGAGCACCCTTTCGAGCAGCGTCACGTCCGGTGCGCCGCCGTTGTTCTCGTCGCCGCCCGGCTGGTGGATGGCCACCAGTCCGGCTTCGGCGAGGTCCGCCACGAGGATCCTGGCCACGCCGAGGGGCATGGCCAGCAGAGCCGAGACCTCCGCGACCGACTTGACCTCGCGGCACAGGTGGCAGATGCGCTGGTGCTCGGGAAGCAGCCCCATGAGCGCTGCCGGGTCGGCCGTGGTGCTGATCAGCGCCTCGATGGCGAGCTGGTAGCGCGGCCGGGTCCGGCCGCCGGTCATCGCGTACGGACGAACCAGCGGCTGGTCGCCCTCGTCCCCGTACGGCTCCGCGTACGGATCATGAGAGGCGGTGGGCGGGGTCATGAATCCTCCGGGCGGGACAGCAAGTCTCGGTCAGTCGTGCCGTCCGTCGAGGCCGGTGGGGGGAGTGTGTCGGCCGGACGGTGATGTCGTGAGGCGGGTGGTACCGGGTGGATCAGTGGAGCAGACTGCCCTGGAGTTCGGCACGCAGGTCGGGTGTGAGCACGGCGCCCGCACGGTCGACCAGCAGCGCCATCTCGTAGCCGACGAGGCCGATGTCGCACTCGGGGTGGGCGAGCACGGCCAGGGACGAACCGTCCGAGACGGACATCAGGAACAGGAAACCCCGCTCCATCTCGACGACCGTCTGCGCCACGCTGCCGCCCTCGAAGATCCGGGAGGCCCCGGCCGTCAGCGAGGTGAGCCCCGACGCGACCGCGGCGAGCTGGTCGGCCCGGTCGCGCGGGAAGCCCTCGGACATCGCCAGCAGGAGACCGTCGGCGGACACGACGACGGTGTGGGACACCCCGGGGGTGTTGTCCACGAAGTTGGTGATCAACCAGTTCAGATTCTGTGCCGCCTGGCTCATCTGACTCAACTAACGCTCCTGCTGGTGAGTGGGGCTCGGGAAACTGCCGGTCTGACCGTTGCCGGCCTGACGACCCTGCGCGATGCCCCGACGGAGATTGGTCAGCCGCCCGCGTACGTCGTCAGGCGCACGCGAGACCTGCGGACCGGTTTGGTGCTGTTGCTGCTGAGCCGTGCCCGGGACGAGGTTCGCCCGCGGGACCCGGCGCGGCAGGCCGGACGTGGTGACGCCGCCCGCGGCCGGCTGCCGGACGCGCTCGGCCTGACGGACGAGTTCGTCGTTCGGCGACGTGCGCCAGGAGGCGCCGGTGGCCGCGGGACGCTGGGGGGCGGCCGGAGCCTGCTGGTGCTGCGGCTGCTGCGGCACGGGGGCCGCGCCGTTGGCGCCGTTGAGTCCGTTGCCGCTGTTGTTGCCGTTGAGTCCGTTGCCGCCGTGGACACCGTTGCCGTCGCCGTTGGTGACCGCGCCGTTGCCGCCCGCCTGCTGTCCGCGGAACCAGTTGGTCTCCAGCGTGTCGTAGAGCGGGGTGCGGCCGTCGCCCGGACCGGCCGGCGGCAGCGCCTCCGGCTCGGGGCGGGACGCCGGACGCGGCGGCAGCGGCTGCTGCTGCGGGTAGCCGTAGCCGGCGCCGTTGTCGGACGGCTGCGGCCGCTCGAACTGGCCGGTCGACGACGGGTCCTGGCGGCCGGGCAGCGCGTGCTGACCGGTGCCGGAACCGCCCTGGCCGGGCACCGGGAACTGACCGGTGGAGCCGTTGTCGTAGCCCTGCTGGGGCTGCGGGGCGAACCGGCCCGGACCCGCGGGGGCGTTCTGGCCGCCCGGGGTGCCGAAGACGTCCGGGCGGACGAAGGAGTCCTGCCGGGCGCCCGCGCCGGGGAACTGGCCGGTGTCCTGGCCGCCGTCGGAGACCGGGTGACGGCCGTTGTTCTGGCTGCCGTTGACGGCCGGGAACTGACCCGTCGACGCCGGGCCGCCGATGCCGGGACGGGCGAAGTCCGCCGGTCCGCCGCGGCCCTGCCGGTCGTCGGACACCACGGGTATCTCGGCCGTCGCGCCCGGACCCTGGCGGTCGTCGACGCGCGGCATCCGCGAGGTCTGCGCGGCGTCCGGCTCCTCGTGGCCGCGCGGGGCGTCCAGCGGGGTGCGCGGCACGGGCGGCTGGGCGTTCTCGTCGCCCCAGCTGGTCTGGCGCTGCTGCGGGTTGCCGCCCGGCAGCTCGGCGCGCGCGCCACCGCGCGGCGGGAGCTGCGGCTGACGGCCGCGGCCGCCCTGCTCGCCCCGGTTGTCGTTCTGGCGCGGGGCGGGCGGACGCCCGGCCCCGAACAGGTCCTGGCCCTGGCCGCCCGTGCCGTTCCCGGCCGGGAAGCCCTGCTGCGGGGAGGCGGTGGGCGGTGCGCCGAAGAGGCTGCCCGCCCCGGCGGGCGCCGGACGGCCCTGCTGCTGACCGGGCTGGCCCTGCGGCCCGCGCGGCGCGCCGCCGGGACGGCCCGCGCCGTCACGGCCGGGCAGCGCGGCCCGGGGACCCTGGCCCGCGGCGAGCCGTCCGCCGTTGCCGGGGGCCGCGCCGAGGGCACCGCCGCCGGGGGCTCCGGCGCCGAGCGGGGCACCGCCCTGTCCGGCCTGGCGGCGCGCGGCGGCGGCACCGGCCGCGGCCTGCGCGGCGGCGGGACCGCCGGTGACACCGGGCTGGCCGGGCTTGGGCTGCGGCTTCTTGCCGCCCTGGGCGACGTCCACCGGCAGCATGACCAGCGCGGTGGTGCCGCCGGAGTCGGACGGGCGCAGCTGGATGCGGATGCCGTGTCGCTGGGACAGGCGGCCGACCACGAAGAGGCCCATGCGGCGGGAGACGGAGACGTCCACGGTGGGCGGCGAGGCGAGCCGCTCGTTGATCGCGGCGAGGTCCTCGGGGGAGAGGCCGATGCCGGTGTCGTGGATCTCGATCAGCACCCGGCCGTCGGGCAGGGCGTGACCGGTGACCTTGACCTTGGTCTGCGGCGAGGAGAACGAGGTGGCGTTCTCCAGCAGCTCGGCGAGGAGGTGCACGAGGTCGTTGACGACCCGGCCGGCCACTTCGGTGGTCGGCACGGAGGCCAGCTCGATGCGCTCGTACTGCTCCACCTCGGAGGCCGCGGCGCGCAGCACGTCGACCAGCGGGACCGGACGGGTCCAGCGGCGGCCCGGCTCCTCGCCCGCGAGGACGAGGAGGTTCTCGCCGTTACGGCGCATGCGGGTCGCGAGGTGGTCGAGCTTGAACAGCGAGGAGAGCTGGTCCGGGTCGGCCTCGCGGGACTCCAGTTCGGAGATGAGCGACAGCTGACGCTGGATGAGGCCCTGGGAGCGGCGCGAGAGGTTGGTGAACATCGCGTTGACGTTGCCCCGCAGGAGGGCCTGCTCGGCGGCGAGGCGGACGGCCTCGCGGTGCACGTCGTCGAAGGCCGCGGCCACCTGGCCGATCTCGTCCCGGGAGTGCACACCGACCGACTCCACGGACGTGTCGACGTCCTGCGGGTCGGACTCGGAGAGCTGCTTGACCAGCTCGGGCAGGCGGTCCTGGGCGACCTTGGTGGCGGTCTCCTGGAGGCGGCGCAGCGAGCGGATCATGGACCGGGCGACGATGAACGCGCCGACCAGCGAGACACCGAGGACGAGCAGGATCAGCGCACCGGAGATGATCGCCTCGCGCTCGGACTCGGAGCGCAGCTCGCGGGCCTTCTGCTCCATGTCCTCCAGGAGCGTGCTCTCGATGTTCTTCATCTGGCGGATCTTGGTCGTGCTCGCGTCGAACCAGTCCTGGTAGGACCGCTTGTCCAGTGAGGTCAGACCGGCCGCCGAGCCGAGCGCACGCGTGGCGTACGTCTCGGCGTCCTCGATCGTCGGGCTGCCCTTCTGGATCGGGGCCAGCAGCTCCTCGGCGGTCTCGTCGCCGTAGATGCTGCGGAAGCTCGCGAGTTCGGACTGCTCGTTCTCCAGCGCCGCCTCGGCGTACTGCCGGTCGTTCTCGGACAGTTCGCCGTACACGTCGTTGCTGACGGGGAGCGCGGCCGAGAGGGTCGCGCGCTGCACGGAGGCGTACTCCTTGGCGGACGAGAACGCGGCGAGCGCGCGGGTCCGCTGGATCATCTCCGGGTTGCTGGTCGCCTGCGCCATGTCCTGCGACAGGTCCAGCAGGTGGGTGATCAGCCGGTGGTAGGCCTCCACGGTCTGCGTGGAGTTGCCGTCCTTGTCGTACGCCGTCTTGCGGATCTTGGCCAGGTTGCCGAGGTCGCTGAGGAGGCCGACGAGGCTGTCGCGGACGCCCTGGAGGTTGCCGTCCGCGCTGGAGGCGTCGATCTCCTCCGAGGCGTCGCTGAAGATGGTCAGCGACTGGTCGGTCTTCTCACGGGCGCCCTTGACCCGCAGGTCCGCCGCGCTCTTGCCGTGCGCCATGGGACCGGCGGAGATGTCGCGCTCGTCCTGGAGACGCATGGCCAGCTGGGTGGCCTGATCGGTCATCTCCGTCAGCAGCTTCATGTTGTCGAGCTGCTGGATGTCTTCCATCGACTGGTTGATGCGGATCGTGCCCAGCGTGGTGGCCGCGACCACCGGAAGCGTCAGCAGCGCCACGAGGCGCGTGGAGATGCGCCAGTTGCGCAGGGCCACGCGCGGGCCGGGGCCGGTGGCGCCGGACGACTTGACCGTGGGGCTCGGGGGGCCGCTCGGCGACGCGGACACGCCGGGGCGCCCAGGGCGCTCACCGCCGTCGCCGGACGCTGCCGGGCCCGGGTTCTGGGCGTGCTGGGGCGAGGAACCGCGGTCGGTCCCGCCGTGCGGCTCCGGCTCTGCCGAAGCGCTGCCATCCCTCTTGAAACGTCCCTGCACTAGCGTCGCAACCTCTGGACCAGGCGCTCTTCCGGGTGAACGGAAGGGCGGTGTCGGTGTCTTGAGGGGCGTCCTGAATTACGCCCCCCGAATTGGTCGTGAGTACCGGCGCTGGCTCCCCCTTCTCGCCGCCGCTCGGCGCTGCTGTGCGCCCCTGCGCGCCGGCTCGATCCCGCGGCGGTCCGTGGAATTCCAGCACAGTGCAGGATCTCCAACAAGGCTTGTTGGCCGGGCTGTGACATCCGTGACAGCCGGTGAGTGACGTGCTACCCGTCGTAGAAAGTGATCAAGCGCAATCCGGTGATAAACGGGCGAAGCGTCCGGCCTGGGCGCGTGTCCCAGTCGCCATGATCAGGAGCGGAATAACAGCTTCAGGGGTGAAATGCCGTGATTGTGACGGTCGGCCGAGGGTCTGGATTGACCGGTTTGGGCGCGCGTTCGTGAGCAAACTCACACGACCGTCATGAGACCTGCACGCGATCCCCGGGAATCGCGTGTTTAGCCTGACGCTTTACACGGACGGCACATCCGACAAGACGCGCGCCCCGGGTCCCCGCCCGGCCGGCGCCCCGAGACGACAGGGTTCCGTACAACAGTGAAGACGACGACGATGTTCCACAAGATCGCCAACCCCCGCCGCACCACCCTGGCGCACCTCACCGACGCCGGCGAACTGCGGCTCCCGGAGCAGCCGGAGCACTCCGTCACCCTGCCGGCCACCACCGCCAACCCGCGCCGCACCGTCCTCATGGTGGTCCCGGAGAGCGTCGAGGTCGCCGCGGCCGCCGTCGCGCAGCCCGTCGCCCCGTAGCCGAACGACTTCCTTCCCCGCCGCGCGGAGATCTACGCGCATCCGCGCGCGGAACTTCCCGCGGCACGTGCCGCGGACCCTCACGCACTCCGTCACCCACACCGTCACGCGGGAAGATACGGACGAGGCCCGCCGCGTACTCACCGCGGCGGCACCGGATGTCAAGGGCGTCCCCGGTCGGGGGCGCCCTTCCGCGTTAGCCTGGGGCGTCCGAGTCCAGCCAGTTCAGCGAGGGGCCGATCCACCCGTGCGCATCGCCAGGTTCTCCATCGACGGGAACGTCGCCTTCGGGGCGGTCGAGGGCGACCAGCCCGACGAACTCGTCCTCGACATCATCAAGGGCATCCCGTTCACGGAACACCAGCTCTCCGGCACCAAGGTGCCGCTGAGCAAGGTCCGGCTCCTGCCGCCCGTCCTCCCCAACAAGGTCGTGGCCTACGGCCGCAACTACGCGGAGCACGCGCGCGAACTCGGCCACGAGGTGCCCGACGTCCCGTTCGCCTTCTTCAAGCCGTCCACCTCGGTGATCGGCCCCGGCGACGCCATCCAGTACCCGTCGTTCTCCGACGAAGTCCACCACGAGGCCGAACTCGCCGTCGTCATCGGGCGCATGTGCCGCGAGGTCCCGCGCGAACGCGTCAAGGACGTCATCTTCGGCTACACCTGCGCCAACGACGTCACCGCACGGGACGTCCAGCGCCGCGAGAAGCAGTGGGCCCGCGCCAAGGGCTTCGACACCGCCTGCCCGCTCGGCCCCTGGGTGGAGACCGACCTCGACCCGGCCGACCTCACCGTCCAGCTCACCGTCAACGGACAGCAGCGGCAGCTCGGCCGCACCAGCGAGATGATCCACACCATCGAGGATCTGATCGTCCACACCACCGAGGCCATGACGCTGCTCCCCGGCGACGTCATCCTCACGGGCACCCCGGCAGGGGTCGGCCCCCTCGCTGTCGGCGACGAGGTCGCCGTCAGCATCGAAGGCATCGGCACTCTCACCAACAAGGTTGTCAAGCGTGGCTAGCGCACCCGCCTCCCCCGTCCGCGTCCGTTTCTGCCCCTCGCCGACCGGCAACCCCCATGTGGGCCTGGTCCGCACCGCCCTGTTCAACTGGGCGTTCGCCCGGCACCACCAGGGCACGCTGGTCTTCCGCATCGAGGACACCGACGCGGCCCGCGACTCCGAGGAGTCGTACACCCAGCTCCTCGACGCGATGCGCTGGCTCGGCTTCGACTGGGACGAGGGCCCCGAGGTCGGCGGCCCGCACGCCCCGTACCGGCAGTCGCAGCGCATGGACCTCTACCGGGACGTCGCCGCCAAGCTCCTGGACGCCGGGCACGCCTACCACTGCTACTGCTCCCAGGAGGAGCTGGACAGCCGCCGCGAGGCCGCCCGCGCCGCCGGCCGCCCCTCCGGCTACGACGGCCACTGCCGCGACCTCACCGAGGCGCAGACCGAGGCCTACCGCGCCGAGGGCCGCGCCCCGATCGTCCGCTTCCGGATGCCCGACGAGACGATCACCTTCACCGACCTGGTCCGCGGCGACCTCACCTTCACCCCGGAGAACGTCCCGGACTACGGCATCGTGCGCGCCAACGGCGCCCCGCTGTACACCCTGGTCAACCCGGTCGACGACGCCCTGATGGAGATCACCCACGTCCTGCGCGGCGAGGACCTGCTCTCCTCCACCCCCCGCCAGATCGCCCTCTACAAGGCGCTGATCGAGCTGGGCGTGGCGAAGGAGATCCCCGCCTTCGGCCACCTGCCGTACGTGATGGGCGAGGGCAACAAGAAGCTCTCCAAGCGCGACCCGCAGTCCTCGCTCAACCTCTACCGCGAGCGCGGCTTCCTGCCCGAGGGCCTGCTCAACTACCTCTCCCTGCTGGGCTGGTCGCTCTCCGCCGACCAGGACATCTTCTCGATCGAGGAGATGGTCGCGGCCTTCGACATCGCCGACGTCAACCCCAACCCGGCGCGCTTCGACCTCAAGAAGTGCGAGGCGATCAACGCCGACCACATCCGGCTGCTCGACGTGAAGGACTTCACCGAGCGCTGCCGCCCCTGGCTCACCGCCCCGGCCGCCCCCTGGGCGCCGGAGGAGTTCGACGAGGCCAAGTGGCAGGCGGTCGCCCCGCACGCGCAGACCCGCCTCAAGGTCCTCTCCGAGATCACCGACAACGTCGACTTCCTCTTCCTGCCCGAGCCGGTCCTCGACGAGGCGAGCTGGACCAAGGCGATGAAGGAGGGCTCCGACGCCCTGCTGACCACCGCCCGCGAGAAGCTCGCCGCCGCCGACTGGTCCGACCCGGAGTCCCTCAAGGAGGCCGTCCTGGCCGCCGGCGAGGCCCACGGCCTCAAGCTCGGCAAGGCCCAGGCCCCGGTCCGGGTCGCCGTCACCGGCCGCACCGTCGGCCTGCCGCTCTTCGAGTCGCTGGAGATCCTCGGCAAGGAGAAGGCGCTGGCCCGCGTCGACGCCGCGCTGGCCCGCCTCGCCGCCTGACCCCGTACGCCCTGTGAGGTGCGGCACCCGAGCACGGTGCCGCACCTCACAGCCGTTTCGGCCCCCCACCGGCCCGCCGTTCGCCGTTCGGCCGGACACGCCCGCGCCGGGCGGGTTACGGTCGGCCCATGGTGATCAGAGCCGTCGTCTGGGACGTGGACGACACCCTCTTCGACTACACGACCGCCGACCGCGAGGGCATGCGCGCCCACCTCGCCGCCGAGGACATGCTCGCCCGCTACGGCAGCGCCGAGGAGGGCCTGGCCCACTGGCGCGAGGTCACCGACCAGCAGTGGGCCCGCTTCGCCGAGGGCGGCCTCACCTTCGAGGACCAGCGCCGCGACCGGGTACGGATCTTCACCGGCCGCGACCTGACCGACGCCGAGGCCGACACCTGGTTCGCCCGCTATCTCGTCCACTACGAGACCGCCTGGTCCCTCTTCCCGGACGTCCTGCCCGTCCTCGACGCCCTGGCCGACAGCCACCGCCACGCGGTCCTGTCCAACTCCTCGCTCCCCGTCCAGGACCACAAACTGCGCGCCCTCGGCGTCCACGACCGCTTCGAGTCGATCCTGTGCGCGGTCGAACTGGGCGTCTCCAAACCGGACGCCGCCGCCTTCCTCGCCTCCTGCGAAGCCCTCGGCCTGCCCCCGCACGAGGTGGCCTACGTCGGCGACCACCCGGAGATCGACGGGCGCGGCGCGGCCGACGCCGGACTGCTCTCGGTGTGGATCGACCGGACCGGTGCCACGGCCGCCGTGGACCTCCCCACCGGCCGCCACCGCATCGTCGGCCTCGCCGAACTGCCCGCGCTGCTCGGCGCGGATACCCGTTTTGGAGCGCGGTCCACCTTCGGGTAATGTTCTTCCTGCGCCGCCGGGGAGCGGGCCGAAAGGCCGGGAACCGGGGGAGCAAGCTAGAACAGAAAGCCCCTCGGGGCTTGCGTTCCAGTGGCCTATGGTGTAATTGGCAGCACGACTGATTCTGGTTCAGTTAGTCTTGGTTCGAGTCCAGGTAGGCCAGCTCGCAGAGCTTCATCTGCAAAGCCCCCGTTGTGTAGCGGCCTAGCACGCTGCCCTCTCACGGCAGTAGCGCCGGTTCGAATCCGGTCGGGGGTACAGATCCTTCCCGCGAGGACGGTTCGGGTAGCTCCCGCCGACTTTGACGCAGGATCGCTAGGGCCCCCGTTGTGTAGCGGCCTAGCACGCCGCCCTCTCAAGGCGGTAGCGCCGGTTCGAATCCGGTCGGGGGTACGAACTGGTCTAAGCCGCATTGGTCTATGGTGTAATTGGCAGCACGACTGATTCTGGTTCAGTTAGTCTTGGTTCGAGTCCAGGTAGACCAGCTCGGACCTGCGGAAACGCAGTGTCCAGGCCCCCGTTGTGTAGCGGCCTAGCACGCCGCCCTCTCAAGGCGGTAGCGCCGGTTCGAATCCGGTCGGGGGTACAGCAGACGAAAGCCCTCCACTTCGGTGGGGGGCTTTCGGCGTTCCCGGACGGGCAGTTCGGGAGAGCGGCCCGGCACAGGGCAGAGCGGCGTACGCGGATGTCGTGGGGGAGGGGGCCTGCCGCGGCGTTGGGGCCGGCCCCGCTCCCGTACGACGTCAGCCCGTGCGGCGCAGCGCCTCGGAGAGACGCCCGGCGGCGTCGATGATCGCCTGCGCGTGCATCCGGCCCGGATGCCGGGTCAGGCGCTCGATCGGACCCGAGACGGAGACGGCGGCCACCACGCGGTTGGACGGGCCGCGCACCGGCGCCGAGACGGACGCGACACCCGGCTCGCGCTCGCCGATCGACTGGGCCCAGCCCCGGCGCCGCACCCCCGACAGGGCCGTCGCCGTGAAACGGGCGCCCTGGAGGCCGCGGTGCAGCCGCTCCGGCTCCTCCCACGCCATCAGGATCTGCGCCGACGAACCCGCCTTCATCGTCAGCGTCGAACCCACCGGAACGGTGTCCCGCAGACCCGACAGCCGCTCCGCCGCGGCCACACAGATCCGCATGTCGCCCTGGCGGCGGTAGAGCTGCGCGCTCTCGCCCGTCACGTCCCGCAGATGCGTGAGCACCGGGCCCGCCGTCGCCAGCAGCCGGTCCTCGCCCGCCGCCGCGGCCAGCTCCGCCAGCCGGGGACCGAGAATGAACCGGCCCTGCATGTCGCGCGCGACCATGCGGTGGTGTTCCAGGGCCACGGCCAGCCGGTGAGCCGTGGGTCGTGCCAGTCCCGTCGCCGCGACCAGACCCGCGAGGGTGGCCGGACCGGACTCCAGGGCGCTCAGGACAAGGGCTGCCTTGTCCAGGACGCCGACGCCGCTACTGTTGTCCATGAAACGATATTCCCGTCTCACTCTGTGAAACGCAAGTTCAATTTTCCGTGAGACGCGCAACCCTTGGACACACAGCGGCCCGCTGACCGACGGGCCGGGCGGCGGGTGCCCGGTACCGGCACGCGGGGGCCGCCTCCACAAGATCTCTAGTTGGGCCGGCGCGACCACTGCCGGCCGGAGGGAAAGCGATGGGTAGGACACTCGCGGAAAAGGTCTGGGACGACCACGTCGTCCGGCGCGCCGAGGGCGAGCCCGACCTTCTCTTCATCGATCTGCACCTGCTGCACGAGGTGACCAGCCCGCAGGCCTTCGACGGCCTCCGCAAGAGCGCCCGCCCGGTGCGGCGCCTCGACCTCACCATCGCCACCGAGGACCACAACACCCCCACCCTCGACATCGACAAGCCCATCGCGGACCCCGTCTCCCGCGCCCAGCTGGAGACCCTGCGCAAGAACTGCGCCGAGTTCGGCGTCCGGCTGCACCCGCTCGGCGACGTCGAGCAGGGCGTCGTGCACGTCGTCGGACCGCAGCTCGGCCTGACCCAGCCCGGCATGACCGTGGTCTGCGGCGACTCCCACACCTCCACCCACGGCGCCTTCGGCGGCCTCGCCTTCGGCATCGGCACCTCACAGGTCGAGCACGTGCTCGCCACCCAGACCCTCCCGATGGCCCGCCCGAAGACCATGGCGATCACCGTCGACGGCGAACTCCCCGACGGCGTCACCGCCAAGGACCTGATCCTCGCGATCATCGCCCGGATCGGCACCGGCGGCGGCCAGGGCTACGTCCTGGAGTACCGCGGCTCCGCCATCGAGCAGCTCTCGATGGAGGCCCGGATGACCATCTGCAACATGTCCATCGAGGCCGGTGCCCGCGCGGGCATGATCGCCCCCGACGAGACCACCTTCGCCTACCTGGAGGGCCGCCCGCACGCCCCCAAGGGCGAGGACTGGGACGCCGCCGTCGCCTACTGGAGGACGCTGCGCACCGACGACGACGCCGAGTTCGACGCCGAGGTCGTCATCGACGCCGCCGCGCTCTCCCCGTTCGTCACCTGGGGCACCAACCCCGGCCAGGGCGCGCCCCTTTCGGCGGACGTCCCCGACCCGGCTTCGTACGAAGACGCTTCGGAGCGCCTCGCCGCCCAGAAGGCCCTGGAATACATGGGGTTGGAGGCCGGACAGCCGCTGCGCTCCATCAAGGTGGACACCGTCTTCGTAGGTTCCTGCACCAACGGCCGCATCGAGGACCTGCGGGCCGCCGCCGACATCGTCCGGGACCGCAAAGTCGCCGACGGCGTACGGATGCTGGTCGTCCCCGGCTCCGCGCGGGTCGGCCTCCAGGCCGTCTCCGAGGGCCTGGACCTCGTCTTCAAGGAGGCCGGCGCCGAATGGCGGCACGCGGGCTGCTCGATGTGCCTCGGCATGAACCCCGACCAGCTCGCCCCCGGTGAGCGCTCCGCCTCCACCTCCAACCGCAACTTCGAGGGACGGCAGGGCAAGGGCGGCCGCACCCATCTGGTGTCGCCGCAGGTCGCGGCCGCCACCGCGGTCCTGGGCCACCTGGCCTCCCCGGCCGACCTGTCCGACGCCGAGACCCGTACGCCCGCTGGAGTCTGATCAGCCATGGAAGCCTTCACCACGCACACCGGCCGGGCCGTCCCGCTGCGCCGCAGCAACGTCGACACCGACCAGATCATCCCCGCCCACTGGCTCAAGAAGGTCACCCGCGACGGGTTCGAGGACGGGCTCTTCGAGGCCTGGCGCAAGGACCCGGAGTTCGTCCTCAACCGCCCCGAGCGGGCGGGCGCCTCCGTCCTGGTCGCCGGACCCGACTTCGGCACCGGCTCCTCCCGCGAGCACGCCGTCTGGGCCCTCCAGAACTACGGCTTCAAGACCGTGATCTCCTCCCGGTTCGCCGACATCTTCCGGGGCAACTCGCTGAAGAACGGCCTGCTCACGGTGGTCCTCGACCAGAAGGTCGTGGACGCGCTGTGGGACCTCGTCGAGGACGACCCGCAGGCCGAGATCACCGTCGACCTCCGGGACCGCGAGGTCCGCGCCGAGGGCGTCACCGCCGCCTTCGAACTGGACGAGAACTCCCGCTGGCGGCTGCTGAACGGGCTCGACGACATCTCCATCACGCTCCAGAACGAGGCCGACATCGCCGCCTACGAGACCAAGCGCCCCTCCTACAAGCCGAGGACGCTTCCGGTCTGACCCCGCCCCGCCGCACCCCGCACCGCGCCGGATCACCCCGGCACCGGTCGAGATCCGGCCACCGCGACACCCCCTCCGTACCCCCGATCGGCCCGATCGGGGGTACGGCCGTGTCTGCACCCGTTCGGCCCCCGGGGTCTTCGCCATATCTCCCAACTTCCCACGTTACGGCGGTGGTTGCTGGGGTAAGCGCCCCCTGGGCACGTCACCTCCCGAGGTGCCCGTAAGGCCTTTTGAGGCGGCAGTTGCCCCCTGGGCGGGCGACAACTCGCCCCAGATGGCACAATCTGTGCATGGAACACGACGGCCAACTCCAGCTCTATGCGGCGGTCGCGGACCAACTCAAGGAAGCGCACACAAGAGTGCGCGCACTGCAAGTCCCGGAGGGCGTACGGATGGCGCTGACCCGGAAGCTGCTGGTCATTACGGCCGCGGCCAAGCACGATCTCGCCGACGCGACAAGGCGGCTGGAGCGGTTCATGGCGGACCTCGACGCGGGTCGTATCCCCGACGAGGAGCGCTGACCCCCTCCGCGGCAGCCGAGTTCGTTGCGGCACAAGGGTGATTAGCCCGTTTCGTGTTTGATTTGCGGTATATATCTGCCTAACGTGCGAAAACGCTTGAACATTTCGTTCGGGCAATGTCTCCGAAGGGGAAGACGTGAACAAGGCGCAGCTCGTAGAAGCGATTGCCGACAAGGTGGGCGGCCGCCAGCAGGCCGCCGAGGCGGTCGACGCGGTCCTCGACGCCATCGTCCGCGCGACCGTCGCGGGGGACCGGGTCTCGGTCACCGGCTTCGGCTCGTTCGAGAAGGTCGACCGTCCGGCGCGCTACGCCCGCAACCCCCAGACGGGCGAGCGGGTCCGGGTCAAGAAGACCTCCGTCCCGCGCTTCCGCGCCGGTCAGGGCTTCAAGGACCTGGTCAGCGGCTCCAAGAAGCTGCCGCGCGGCGGCGAGGTCGCCGTGAAGAAGGCCCCCAAGGGCAGCCTCACCGGCGGCGCCACCGCGACGGTCAAGAAGGCCGCGGCGAAGAAGGCCACCACCAAGGCCGCCGCCGCGAAGAAGGCGACCCCGGCGAGGAAGACCACGGCCACCGCGAAGAAGACCACGGCCACCGCCAAGAAGGCCGCCGCGAAGAAGTCGGCCACCAAGAAGACCACCGCCGCGGCGAAGAAGACCACCACGGCGAAGACGGCCACCGCCAAGAAGACCGCGGCCAAGAAGGCCCCAGCGAAGAAGGCGACCGCCACGAAGGCCCCGGCCCGCAAGTCGACCGCCCGCAAGACCACCGCCAAGAAGACCACCGCCCGCTAGGCGCGCAGGCACAGCACAGCTTCGACGGCATTCACGCGCCGGGCCGGACTCCCCTCGGAGTCCGGCCCGCGGCGTTTTCCCACCGCGAAGAGGCGCCACCCCGGCGCCGCCGGACCGCGCGGGGGCCGTACCCGGCCCGCGGCCTCAGAACGTCTGGAGCGTCACCAGGGTGACGCGCCGCTGCGCGCCCTCCCCGGCCGTCTCGATCCGCACCCGCTGGCCCGCGCGCAGCAGCCGCAGCCCGCCCGCGTCGAACGCCGGCGCGTCGAAGGGCAGCGGGGTGCCGTCGTCCAGGAGCACCTGCCCGCTGCGGGTGCCGGCGTCGTACGTGTATGCGGTGGCCTGCATGAACGGCAGCCTACTGCCCCGGAATCAGCAGCCGCGCGGCCGCCGCGGCCGTCCGGGGACCCACCCCGAGCGCCAGCGCCGCCCGCAGGTCGTCCCCGGTGTCCACGTCCTGCCGTACCGAATCCACCCCCGTCGGCGTGAGTTCCACCGCTCCCGAGGCGCGGTGCCGGGAGCGGGAATCCGTTCCGAATGCGGGGCGCAATTCCTCGCCGGGGGCGACCGCGAGCAGGGTCGTGCCGATAGCTGCCGTGTCCGGGAGAAAAGAGCGCGGGAATTCCGCGGCGGCATCCAGTACACGCACCAATTCCGCCGGACGCAGCGCGGGCAGATCGGCGTTGAGCGCCGCCACCGCGCCGTGCGGGCGGCGGGCGCGGACCACGGCCGCCCCGTGGGCCAGCGCCGCGTTCAGTCCCGCGCGCGGCTCGTCCGGCACGACGCGCGCCCCCAGCGCGGCGAGTTCGCGCGCGGCCACCGCGTCGACCGTGACCACGGCCACATCCCGTACCGCCGCGCAGGCCAGCGCCGCCGCCACCGTGTCCGCCGCGAAGGCCAGGGCAAGCCCCGGGCGCAACCCGTCGGAGGCGGTGTCCGCGAGCCTGCTCTTGGCCAGCGCCAAGGGCTTCAGGGGGATGACCAAGCTCCACTGCACCGGCGTACCGTCTCTCTCTCGTCGCGGACATTGTCACCCGGCGCCTTCCGGCACCACGTCGGTCGGGGCGTACGGTGTTCTCGACAGACCGGCGGAGCGGGGACACACTTGTGCGGCCCCCAGGCCCCGGAGGGAAGTCAGGGTTGTCAGGGAAGTCCTAGAGGAAGGTGTCCGCGTGCCCCGCCGCAGAATCGGCTTCTGGTACCGCTTCGCAGCGGTCCTGTGCAAACCGCCGCTGGTGGCTCTGATCAAGCGGGACTGGCGTGGAATGGAGAACATTCCGGCTGAGGGCGGCTTTATCACCGCGGTGAACCACAATTCACACGTCGATCCCTTCGCGTACGCGCACTACCAGTACAACACCGGACGCGTGCCGCGATTCCTCGCGAAGAGCGGCCTGTTCAAGAAGGGGTTCGTCGGCGCCGCGATGCGCGGCACCGGCCAGATCCCCGTCTACCGCGAGTCCACCGACGCGCTCAGCGCCTTCCGGGCCGCGATCGACGCCGTGGAGCGCGGCGAGTGCGTCGCCTTCTACCCCGAGGGCACCCTCACCCGCGACCCGGACGGCTGGCCCATGACCGGCAAGACCGGCGCCGCGCGCGTGGCCCTCCAGACCCGCTGCCCGGTCATCCCGGTCGCCCAGTGGGGCGTCAACGAACTCCTGCCGCCGTACGCCAGGAAGCCCGACCTGCTGCCGCGCAAGACCCACCACGTGCTGGCCGGGCCGCCGGTGGACCTCGACCGGTTCTACGACCGGGAGATGACGCCCGAACTGCTCAAGGAGGCGACGGAGGTCATCATGGCCGACATCACCCGCCTCCTGGAGGAGATCCGCGGCGAGAAGGCGCCCGACACGCCCTACGACCCGCGCCGCGAGCGGATCGAGCAGCGCCGCCGCACCGAGGCGCAGACCAGCCCCGGCCGCACCCGGGCGCGCACCAGCCCCGAGGGAGAGAGCACCACGTGAGCAAGCCCGTCAAGGCGGCCGTCTTCGGCACCGGATCGTGGGGCACCGCCTTCGGCACGGTGCTCGCCGACGCCGGGTGCGAGGTGACGCTGTGGGCCCGCCGCCCGGAGCTGGCCGACGCGGTCAACTCCACCCGCACCAACCCCGACTACCTCCCCGGCGTCGAACTCCCCGCGAACCTGCGGGCCACCGCCGACCCGGCCGAGGCCGCGCGCGACGCCGACTTCACCGTCCTCGCGATCCCCTCGCAGACGCTGCGCGCCAACCTCGCCGCCTGGCGGCCGCTGCTCGCCCCGGACACCGTCCTCGTCTCCCTGATGAAGGGCGTCGAACTCGGCACCACCATGCGGATGAGCGAGGTCGTCGCGGACGTCGCCGGGGTCGGCGCCGACCGGATCGCCGTCGTCACCGGGCCCAACCTCGCCCGGGAGATCGCCTCCCGGATGCCGGCCGCCGCCGTCGTCGCCTGCACCGACGAGGGTGTCGCCCGGCGCCTCCAGGAGGCCTGCCACACCCCGTACTTCCGGCCGTACACCAACACCGACGTCGTCGGCTGCGAACTCGGCGGCGCCGTGAAGAACGTCATCGGGCTCGCCGTCGGCATCGCGGACGGCATGGGCCTCGGCGACAACGCCAAGGGCTCCCTCATCACGCGCGGGCTCGCCGAGACGACCCGGCTCGGCCTCGCGATGGGCGCCGAACCGCTCACCTTCTCCGGGCTCGCCGGACTCGGCGACCTGGTGGCGACCTGCTCCTCGCCGCTCTCCCGCAACCACACCTTCGGCACCAACCTCGGCAAGGGCATGACCCTCCAGGAGACCATCGCGGTCACCCGGCAGACCGCCGAGGGCGTCAAGTCCTGCGAGTCCGTGCTGGATCTGGCCCGCCGCCACGGCGTCGACATGCCCATCACCGAGACGGTCGTCGGCATCGTCCACGAGGGCAAGCCCCCGGTGGTCGCGCTCAAGGAGCTGATGTCGCGCAGCGCGAAGCCCGAACGACGCTGAGCGACGGCCGCCGGGGCGGTGCGGCGCCGGACCGGTGACGTCGGGCGAGGACCCCTGAGTCGGCGCTGTCTCGGGCCGGTACCACCGGGTACCCTCACACCGATATGAGCACCGAGAACCTTCCCCAGAGCCCCGAGCAGCCGTCCCGGAAGCCGCGTGTGGCCGTCGTGTTCGGCGGGCGCAGCTCCGAGCACGGGATCTCCACGGTCACGGCGGGCGCCGTCCTCAAGGCCATCGACCGGGACCGCTACGACGTCCTGCCGATCGGCATCACCCGCGAGGGCCGGTGGGTGCTCACCGCCGACGAGCCGGAGCGGATGGCCATCACCGAGCGCCGCACCCCCGCCGTCGACGAACTCGCCGACGCGCAGGAGGGCGGTGTCGTCCTCTCCGTCGACCCCGCCAACCGCGAAGTCGTCTACAGCGAACCGGGTTCGGTGCCCAAGGCGCTCGGCGAGGTCGACGTCGTCTTCCCCGTCCTGCACGGCCCCTACGGCGAGGACGGCACCCTCCAGGGCCTCCTGGAGCTGTCCGGTGTGCCGTACGTCGGTTCGGGCGTGCTCGCCTCGGCCGTCGGCCAGGACAAGGAGTACATGAAGCGGGTGTTCACCTCCTTCGGGCTCAAGGTCGGCCCGTACGTGGTGATCCGGCCCCGCGAGTGGGAGCGCGACGAGTCCGCCGCCCGCGCGAGGATCGTCGACTTCGCCGGGGAACACGGCTGGCCGCTCTTCGTGAAGCCCGCCCGCGCGGGCTCCTCCATCGGCATCACCAAGGTCGACGACCTCGGCGGCCTGGACGAGGCGATCGCCGAGGCGCAGCGCCACGACCCGAAGATCCTGGTCGAGGCCGCGCTGCGGGGCCGCGAGATCGAGTGCGGGGTGCTGGAGTTCGAGGACGGCCCGCGCGCCTCCCTCCCGGCGGAGATCCCGCCGCCGGACGCGCACGCCTACTACGACTTCGAGGCCAAGTACATCGACTCCACCCCGGGGATCGTGCCCGCGCCGCTGACGCCGGAGGAGACCGCCGAGGTGCGGCGCCTCGCGGTCGACGCCTTCGAGGCCGCCTCCTGCGAGGGCCTGGTCCGCGCCGACTTCTTCCTCACCGAGGACGGCGACTTCGTCATCAACGAGATCAACACGATGCCGGGCTTCACCCCGATCTCGATGTACCCGGCGATGTGGCAGGCGAGCGGCGTCGGGTACGCCGAGCTGATCGAGAACCTGGTGCAGGCGGCGCTGCGCCGCTCCACCGGGCTGCGCTAGCGGGCGCCGTGCGCCGGGCGGGACCGGCCGCCGTCACGGCCTCCGGTCCTGCCGGGCCGTGGTGCTGCCCGGTCGGTTCGCGCGGGTGTGCCTCAGTCGGCGATCCCTTCGGGGACCGCCTTCTTCACGGCCGGGGCCAGATCGACGAGGGGCGCCATGCCGTGCGCGGTGCGCGCCTTCGGGATCGTCACCTCGACATACGCGCGGCGCAGAGCCGTGGTGAAGCGGAACGACCCGTCGTCCCGCTTCTCCAGGAGCCAGCCGACGCCGTCCACCTCGACCCCGTCGGCGTCGAGATCGTTCATCCTGGCGGGCCGTTCGACCCCGCAGCGCAGTATGATCGCCGGGTTCCCCCAGCCCGCGGTCAACGCGGACGCGGGCGAGGGATCGCGGCGGTCCAGGTCGTCCACGCCGGACGGCAGCGCGTCGTCCAGGTCCCGGCAGACTCCGGTCACCTGAGCCGAGGCACGGGGAACCGCCACCGACGCGTCACCGTCCGCCGAGGTACAGCCCACCGCGGCCAGCAGCAGGGCGAGCGGGGGCAGGGCGGCGGGCCGGACACGCAACGCAATCACCGGCCCAGGGTAGACGGGGGCTACAGATGCACCACCGGGCAGGTCAGAGTACGGGTGATGCCGTCCACCTGCTGGACCTTGGCGACCACCATGCGACCGAGATCGTCGACCGTGTCGGCCTGGGCCCGCACGATCACGTCGTAGGGACCGGTGACGTCCTCGGCCTGGACGACTCCGGGAATCTTGCTGATCATCTCGGCGACGGTCGACGCCTTGCCGACCTCCGTCTGGATCAGGATGTACGCCTGTACCACGGAACCTCCAGGGCGGCCACGAGGATCATGTGGGGAGAAGGAACGCCACGGTATCGCGTCGCCGCGTGCCGCGGGGAGACCTGGGGAAACCGCGGATCACGCGCCGGGACGCGGGCACGGCACAAGCCGACGGTCCTCACGACCGTAGCGGCGACGCGGGGGCCGCGCGACCGGGCCCGGGGGAGCACGGCCGGGGGGAGGGCCGTCGGTACGCGCGCGGGCACAGGCTCGGAGGTCTGCTCGGGCGCAGGGTCAGGCGCGGGGGCGGGCTCAGGCGTCCGGTCAGGTACAGGCTCAGGCACAGGCTCACGTACGGGCTCAGGTACAGAAGGGGATCGAGGGCGATGAAGGGCACTGTCGGTGAGCTAGGTGAGTTCGGGCTCATCCGGGAGCTCACCTCCCGTCTCACCACCACGCCGGCGGTCCGGGTCGGCCCCGGCGACGACGCCGCGGTGGTCGCCGCGCCCGACCGCAGGGTGGTGGCCAGCACCGACATCCTCCTGGAGGGCCGCCACTTCCGGCGGGACTGGTCGACCGCCTACGACGTCGGCCGCAAGGCGGCGGCGCAGAACCTCGCCGACATCGCCGCGATGGGCGCCGTGCCGACCGCCGTGCTGCTCGGCCTGGTCGTCCCCGCCGAGCTGCCGGTGACCTGGCCCACCGAACTGATGGACGGCCTGCGCGACGAGTGCCAGGTCGCGGGGGCGTCCGTGGTCGGCGGGGACGTGGTGCGCGGCGACACGATCATGGTGTCGATCACGGCGCTCGGCGATCTGCGCAACCAGGAGCCGATCACCCGCTCCGGCGCCCAGCCCGGCGACCTGGTTGCCGTGACCGGCTGGCTCGGCTGGTCCGCCGCCGGGTACGCGGTCCTCTCGCGCGGCTTCCGTTCGCCGCGCGCGTTCGTCGAGGCCCACCGCCGCCCCGAGCCGCCGTACCACGCGGGTCCGGCCGCCGCCCGGCTGGGCGCGACCGCGATGTGCGACGTCAGCGACGGGCTGATCGCCGACCTGGGGCACATCGCGGAGGCCAGCAAGGTCCGTATCGACATCCGTTCCGGCGCGATCGACGTGCCCTCGCAGATGAACGACATCGGGCAGGCCGTCGGCGTCGACCCCGTGCAGTGGGTGCTGACCGGGGGCGAGGACCACGCGATCGTGGCGACGTTCCCGCCCGACGTGAAGCTCCCGGCCCGCTGGAAGGTGATCGGTGAGGTCCTCAACCCGTCCGCGCTGCCCCAGGTGACGGTCGACGGGGCGCCGTGGACCAGTAAGGGCGGCTGGGACCACTTCGGGGACGGCGACGACGGGGGCATCGAGTCGTGACGGCACCGGGGACGCCCCCGCCGACCGGGGCCGGGGGGCGGGCGGGGCGGGTGGCGCCGCCGAGGGTGCTGACCGTCGCCGGGTCCGACTCCGGGGGCGGCGCGGGCATCCAGGCCGACCTGAAGACCATGCTGGCGCTCGGCGTGCACGGCATGAGCGTCCTCACCGCGGTCACCGCCCAGAACTCCCTGGGTGTGCAGGGCGCCTGGGAGCTGCCGGTGGCGGCCGTGCGAGCGCAGTACCGCAGCGTCGTCGACGACATCGGCGTCCAGGCCGTCAAGACCGGCATGCTCGCCACCGCCGAACTGGTCGAGGCGGTCGCCGAGTTGATCGCGGGCACCGACGCGCCCGCCGTCGTCGACCCGGTGGGCGTCTCCAAGCACGGCGACCCCCTGCTCGCCGCGTCCGCCCTGGACTCGGTCCGCACCCGGCTGCTGCCGGTGGCGACCGTCGCCACCCCCAACCTCGACGAGGTGGCCCAACTGACCGGCGTACGCGTCGTGTCGGAGACGCAGCTCCCCGAGGCCGCGGCGGCCGTGCTGGCGTACGGGCCGCGCTGGGCGCTCATCAAGGGCGGGCATCTCTCCGGCGAGGCCGTCGACCTGCTCACCGACGGACGCGAGGAGCACTGGCTGCGCGCGCCCCGGCACGACAACCGGCACACCCACGGCACCGGCTGCACGCTCGCCTCCGCGATCGCGTCGTACCTCGCCCTGGGCCGGTCCGTGCCAGAGGCGGTGACCGCGGCCAAGGCCTACGTCACCGGAGCGATCGCGGCCGGGTTCCGGCTCGGCGGCGGCATCGGGCCCGTGGACCACGGGTGGGCGCTCACGCGGGAGCGGGGCGCGGGGACGCCTTAGGGCCTGTCTGACAATTCCCGTCTGCCGCGCGACGCCATGCACGCACTCCCGCCGCACCGGGCGCAGACCCGAGTACGTCCAGTACGAGGGTCCACGCCCGGCACGCCG
>NZ_JBIVUY010000003.1:0-87746 GCF_044757425.1 Streptomyces sp. NPDC091281
ATCGGCTTCCCGCCCGACGTCATCGGCAGCAGCCCGCCCAACGCCGTCCCGCCCGACGCCTCCCGCTTGAACCAGATGTTCGGGAACGCCAGGAAACGGTGCCACGCCACACCCATGTTGGTGTTCAGGCCGACGACCACCATCCACAGCAGCGACGTGCTGATCTTCACCGCCGCCACCGTGTGCACCAGGGTCTCCAGCGTGGTGGCGGACAGGCCGTCGAAGGCGAGGACCAGTGGATACGAGGCGAAGTACGTGACCTGGTAGTGGTCGACGTGGTGCAGGACGCCCTCCAGTCCGCGCAGGATCAGGATGGCGAGGCCGATGACGAGGATCGCCGTCTCGACGAAGTACGCCTGACCCGTCCGGGAGCCCGCGAAGCGGGACTTGCGGCCCGCGCGCCGCGGGTTGGCGAGCTGCCGGACGACGATGAGGACCAGGATGCCGACGACCGTCATCAGGCCCATCAGCTCGACGTAGACCTCGTAGACCGGCCAGGTGCCGAGGACGGGGAGCGTCCAGTCCGCCCGGAAGAGCTGGCCGTACGCCTGGACGAGGGCCAGGACCAGGGTGAGGAAGCCGACCGCGACGAACCAGTGCGCGAAGCCGATGATCCCCCAACGGTTCATGCGGGTGTGGCCGAGGAACTCGCGCGTCAGGGTCACGGAGCGCCTGTAGGGGTGGTCGGTGCGGGTGCCCGCCGGGACCGGCTGGCCGAGCAGCACGATGCGGCAGATGCGGACGGTCGCGCGGGTGAAGAGGAACAGGCCCGCGGCCGAGATCGTGAGCGACACGACGATGGCGGCGAGGTGCATGTGCGGCTCCAGAGGGAAAGGGGGGGTGTGCCGCGGGCGGTGACCGGGCGGGGTCCGCGGACCACCGGGTCACCGCCCGCGGGACTCCCGCGCGGTACGGAGAACGGGACGTTTGCCGTCACGGTGCGGTTAACGGCACCTGTCTTGGGCGGGCTCGGTCAGCGGGTGAGGGCCGCCTCGCCGTCGGCCTTGTCGTCGGTGCCGTCGTGGGGGGCGCGGGCGAGGGCGGAACCCTCGACGTCGATGTCGGGCAGAACGCGGTCCAGGCGGCGGGGCAGCCACCAGGCGCGCCTGCCGAGCAGGGCGAGGACCGCGGGGACGAGCGTCATGCGGACGAGGAAGGCGTCGACGAGGACGCCCACGGCGAGGGCCAGCGCCATCGGCTTGACCACCGGGGAGTGGCTGGTGGCGAACGCGGCGAAGACGGAGAACATGATGAGGGCGGCGGCGGTGACCACCTTCGACGCGTGCCGGAAGCCCTCCGTGACCGCCTCGCGCGGCCGGTTGCCGTTGTGGACGTACTGCTCGCGCATCGCGGAGACGAGGAAGACCTCGTAGTCCATCGCGAGTCCGAAGAGCACCGCGAGCACGATGATCGGCAGGAAGCTCACGACCGGGCCGGTGGTGTGGACGCCGAGGAGATCGGCGGCCCAGCCCCACTGGAAGACGGCGACGACGGTGCCGAGCGCGGCGCCCACCGACAGCAGGAACCCGGCGGCGGCCTTCAGCGGGACGGCGACGGAGCGGAACACCAGCAGGAGCAGCACGAGGGCGAGGCCGACGACCACGCAGGCGAACGGGACGAGGGAGGCGCCGAGCCGGTCGGAGACGTCGATGGCGACGGCCGTGGCGCCGGTGACGGCGATGACGGTGCCGGTGTCGGCGCCGAGGCGGTCGGCGTCGTCACGCAGGGTGGTGACGAGGTCGGTGGTGGCCTCGTCCATCGGCCCGGTGGTGGGGACGACGGTGAGGACGGCGACCTCGCCCTCCGGGCTGACCTGGGGCGGCGAGACGGCCTGGACGCCGTCGGTCGCGGCGACGGCCCGCCCGACCTCCTCGGCCTCCTCGCGGAGCCGCTCCGCGGTGGGGGTGGCGTCGTGGGAGCCGGGTTCGACGGTGAGGAGGAGGGGGCCGTTGAAGCCGGGGCCGAAGTGGGTGTCGACGAGGTCGTAGGCCTCGCGTTCGCCGGTGTCCGGGGCGGCGGTGCTGTTGTCGGGAAGGGCGAGGGCGAGGTCCCCGGCGGGTACGGCGAGCGCGCCGAGGCCGACGACGACGAGGAGGACCACGCTCACCGGGCGCTTGACGACGCCGCCGACCCAGCGGCGGCCGAAGGGGGGACGCTCGCGCCGCTTCCTCGGCGGGCGGGGGCGCATCCGCTGCCCGGCGAGCCCCATGAGGGCGGGGATGAGGGTGATCGCGGCGAGGACGGCGACGGTGACGGTGAGGGAGGCGGCGAGGCCCATCACCGTGACGAAGGGGATGCGCACGACGGCGAGGCCCGTCATCGCGACGACGACGGTGAGTCCGGCGAAGACGACGGCACCGCCCGCGGTCCCGGTGGCCCGTCCGACGGATTCGAGGACGCCCTCGCCCTCGGCGAGCTGGGCGCGGTGGCGGGAGATGATGAAGAGGGCGTAGTCGATGCCGACGGCCAGGCCGAGCATCAGGGCGAGGGTGACGGCCGTCGAGGAGACGGCGACCAGGCCGGTGAGGGAGAGCAGGGCGGCGAGGCCGACCCCGAGGCCGATGAAGGCGGGCAGCAGGGTGAGTCCGGCGGCCAGGACCGAGCCGAAGGTGACCAGGAGCACGACCAGGGCGACGACCACGCCGACCAGTTCGACCGGACTGACCTGGGCGCCGCGCGACTTGAAGACGTCGCCGCCGACGGCGGTGTCGAGGCCCGCCTGCCCGGCGGCGTCGACCGTGTCGCGGAGGGCGTCCGCCTCGGCCCGGGTGACGTCGCCGACGGGGACGGCGTACTGCACCTGCGCGAACGCGGTGGTGCCGTCCTCGGAGACGGTCCCGGCCGTGTAGGGGTCGATGACGGCGGCGACGTCGGGCGCGGTCCGCGCGTCGGCGACGACCTCGCCGACCGCCTCCCGCTCGGCCGGGCCGGTGAGCCGGGTGCCGTCGGGCGCGGTGAACACGATCTGGGCGGAGGTGCCGCTGGAGGCGGGGAAGGTGTCGGCGAGGACGTCGAGGGCCTGCTGCGACTCGGAGCCGGGGATGGTGAACTCCTCGTCCGTCCCGTCCCCGACGGCGACGACGGCCGCGACGGCGACGGCCAGCAGGACCAGCCAGCCGAACAGCACCGTGAGACTTCGCCGCGCGGACCAGCGGCCGAGCCGGTAGAGGAGTTTCGCCATGAGAACGATCCCGTCCAGAGATCCGGAGAACGCGTGCTCCGGGGTGACTGAGCCGGTGGTGGGGGCCGGGTCCCGCGGTCGGGTGTCCCCGCGGTCGGGGCCGCGGCACCCGGACGGACCGGGCGGAGGTCGGCGCCGCACCACTTCCCAGCTTTGAGGAAGTGAATTTTCATTTCAGTTTGGCGTGGCGGGTCACGAACTGTCAAAGGGCGGCGGGTGCGCATCCCGCCCGGACCCGGGCGAACAGGACGGACGCGACGGTGACCCGCACCACAGCACAGGGTGGATGCGAGAGGAGGGGCCGGGCGAGGGCCGCGTACCGCCCGTACTGGCGCCGACCTGCGGTTACCGGCCGGTCGGGACCGTGCCGACGGCTCCGCGGCGCGGCTGTCTACTATGTCGTCTCCCCGGTCCCCACACCGATCCGCGGCCCCGGCGCGTCCCTTCGTTCCCCGCGCCGGCCCGAGCCCCAAGGACGAATCAGAACCATGCGCGTGCTCCTGCTCGAGGACGAAGAAGACCTCCGGTACGTGATCTCGGCCGGACTGCGGGACGCCGGATACGCCGTCGACGCGGTGCCCGACTGGCCGGACGCCGAGGTCATGCTCGACCTGGTGCCGTACGACTGCGTGGTCCTGGACCGGATGGTGCCGTCCGGGGACACCCTCCACGCGCTGCGGGCGCGGCGGCAGCGCGGCTGGACGACGCCGGTGCTGTGCCTGACGGCGCTCAACGAGGTGCCGGACCGGGTGGACGGCTTCCGTTCCGGCGCCGACGACTACCTGGCGAAGCCGTTCGCCATGGAGGAGCTGGTGCTGCGGGTCGCCAGCCTGACGCGGCGGGCGCCGGAGCGGCTGCCGGTCGTGCTGCGCCACGCCGACGTCGAGGTGGACGAGGCGCGGCGCGAGGTGCGCCGCGCCGGAATCCTGCTGTCGCTGACGCCGAAGGAGTACGCGGTGCTGCGCCAGTTGCTGCTGCACCGCGAGGACGTGGTGACGCGCAGCGCGCTGATCGAGCACTGCTGGGACGAGATGGCGGACCCCGTCTCCAACGTGGTGGACGCGGTCGTCGCGGGGCTGCGGCGCAAGCTCGGTCCGCCCGCGCTGGTCCAGACGGTGCGCGGGCACGGGTTCCGGCTCACCGTCGGCGCGGACCCGTCGTGACGGGCGGTCCCCCGGACGGGGAGCGGTCCGGCGGCAGGGCGCGCCGGGCGCCGCGGCGGCGCCTCGTGCGGCGTCCGGCGCGGCTGCGGCGCGGCCGGGCCGACGGCGCGCCGCGGGGCGTACGGCCGTCCCCGGCGCGGCGGCGCCTCGGGCGTCTCCAGCGGCGGCTGACCCTCGCGTACACGCTGATCACGCTCGCCGGGGTGGGGGCCCTGTCGTGGCTGGTGATCCGCACGGACGGGCGGTCGTGGCAGTCGGCGGAGTACGAGGAGATGCGCCGCGAGGCCGCGGTGACGACGTCGCTGATCTACTACACGGACGCCGGTATCCAGCTCGACGGGCTGTACGACGACGAGGCGACGAGCGGGCGGTCGCAGGTGCTGGTGCTCCAGGCGCGCGGCGACCGGCTGCGGCGGGTGTTCACCTCGCGCGGCGCCACGAAGGCGTCCGGGGCCGCCGACGCGGAGGCCGTGGGGCGGGTGGCGCGGGCGGC
Source organism: Streptomyces sp. NPDC091281 (assembly GCF_044757425.1). NCBI lineage: Bacteria > Bacillati > Actinomycetota > Actinomycetes > Kitasatosporales > Streptomycetaceae > Streptomyces > Streptomyces sp. NPDC091281. Next base: position 4,838 of record NZ_JBIVUY010000003.1, read on the forward strand.
GATGACCAGGGACGACACTGTGCGCGCGGAGGGCCGGACCCGCTCCGGGCAGCCCGTGTACCTGCTGGCGATGCCCTTCTACCACGACTGGACGCAGAAGACGTCGGGCGCGGTCGTCGTGATCGGCGACCCCACGAAGGGGCGGGCCGAGCACCATCGGCTGGTGGTGGCGGTGCTGTCCGGTTCGGGGCTGCTGGTGCTGCTGGCGGCGGCCACCGGGTACGTGCTGTCGGGGCGGAGTCTGCGTCCGGCGTGGGAGGCGCTCGACGCGCAGGAGCGGCTGCTGGCGGACGCGGCGCACGAGCTGCGCACCCCGGTGGCGGTGATGCGGGGGTCGGTGGACATCGCGGACGCCGATCCGGGTGATCTGCACACGCATCTGCCGCGGCTGCGGCGGGCCACGGACCGGATGACGGACGTGGTGGACAACATCCTCACGCGGGGCCGGCTCCAGGCGTCGAGCACGTTCCGGCCGGTGCCGCTGCGGCTGGACCAGCTGGTCGAGCAGGTCTGCGAGGAGCTGCCGCCGTCCCGGCACACGGTGACCCTGTACCTCGACGCCTCGGTGGTGACGGCCGACCCGGAGCTGGTGCGGATCGCGGTGCGCAATCTGCTGGCCAACGCGCTGCGGCACGGACGGACCCCGGGTGATCCGATGGACCGGTCCGAGGTGGACGTGACGGTGCGGGGCCCGGCGGTGACGGTCGCGGACCGGGGTGTCGGGGTGGACCCGGACGGTCTGCCGGGTCTGCTGGAACGGTTCCGTTCGCCGGGCGGCGGGACGGGGATCGGGCTGTCGCTGGTGCGGGAGGTGGCCGCGGCGCACGGCGGGGACGTCGCGGTGCGGCGGCGGCCGGGCGGCGGGTCGGCGTTCGTGCTGACGCTCGGGCCGGTCCAGCGGTCGGCCGGGCGGCGGCGCGCGGCGCGCCGTCCCGCGGACCCGGCCGCGGGCTCCGATCCGGCCTCATGAAAACCTCACGGTCCGCGGCTCAGGATGTGCGCATCAGTACGTACCTTGCACAGGAGCCCGTGTGTCGAAGCACTCCGCTGTACCCTTCCTGCGCCGCAGGAGCACCCTCGTCGCGGGGGCCGTCGGTGTCGCGGCCGCCCTCGGAACGGGGCTGACGCTGTCCAACGTCTTCGCGGACACCCCGGCCGCGAAGGCGGCGCCGAAGGTGGTGCTCCCCAAGGCGAACGCCACGTTCGACTACCAGATCGGCGGGGCGTACACCCCGGCCAAGGGCGTGACCGCCGTGTCGCGCGACCGGTCGGCCAAGCCCGCGAAGGGCCTGTACAACGTCTGCTACATCAACGCGTACCAGGCGCAGCCCGACGCGTTGAGCTGGTGGAACAAGAACCACCCGGACCTGGTCCTGCGGGACAAGGCGAAGCGTCCGGTCATCGACGAGGACTGGGGCGAGGCGCTCCTGGACACGTCGACGGCGGACAAGCGCACCCGTCTCGCCAAGGTGGTCGGCGCGTGGGTCGACGGCTGCGCGAAGAGCGGTTTCCAGGCGATCGAGCCCGACAACCTGGACTCCTACGAGCGTTCGGGCGGGCGGCTGACGAAGGCGCAGAACTCGGCCTTCGCGAAGCTGCTGGCCGACCGGGCGCACGCCAAGGGCCTGGCGATCGGGCAGAAGAACACGGTCGACCTCCTCAAGGACAGCAAGAAGGTCGGGTTCGACTTCGCGGTCGCCGAGGAGTGCGGTCAGTACAACGAGTGCGGTGACTACGCCAAGACGTACGCCAACCGCGTGTTCGTGATCGAGTACGAGGACAGCGGCTTCAGCCGGGCCTGCTCGGGCTTCGGCACCAAGCTCGGGATCGTCCAGCGCGACCTGGACGTGTCGGTCCGCGGTTCCGGGGACTACACCTTCCGTACCTGCTGATTCCCCCCCCCGGTCCAGTCGGCCGCGGCTCCCGCACCGCCCTCCCCTCGGGCGGTCCGCGGGGCCGCGGCCGGCTGCTGTCCCCGGGTCTTCCCGGCCGGTGTCAGGTGCCGACCGGGGAGTCCGGGGAGAGGGCGAGACGGGTGCCGGTGAGGCGGACGGTGATCCCGTCGTCGTCGGTGGCGACGTCGCTGAGGGACACGCCGTCGGGCAGGGCCGGGGTGGCGACGGGCTGCTTCGTGAGGCGTTCGACGAGGCGGTCCGCGACGCGGTCGGGGAGGCCGGGGGTCTCCATTCGGCCGAGGGTGACGCCGCTGCCGTCGGTGACGCTCACCTCGGCGCTCACCTGGACGGCGCCCAGGATCGGGACGGTGGCCTCGGCGACGACGCGGCCGGCGCGGGAGGCGTCGGCGCGGAAGGCGAGTCCGGTGGCCGCGGCGAGGTCGTCGTAGGTGATCCGTACGGTGCCGGTGACGCTGTCGACGTGGACCTGGTCGCCGGACTTCTCCACGCCGTCGAGCCGGGCGTCGAGTTCGGAGAGGGGGATGCGGCGGTCGGGGGTCGGCGGTACGTCGTCCATCTCGACGTCGACGCGTCGCAGGCCCCCGGAGAGCTGGGTGACCGCGGGGAAGCCGTGGACGCGGACCTTCGGGTCGTGCTCCAGGCGCATGGCCGTGGCGGCGCCGTCGGCGACCCGTTTCTCCAGCCACACGGCGAGCAGCCGGTCACCGCCGACGAGGGCGGTGCCGACGGCGAGCAGGGCGGCGAGTCCGATCACCGCGAGACGTTTCGGGGGGCGCGGGAGGCGCGGACGCATGGTGCTCTCTCTCGGGGAGGGGTGGGGATGGGCGACGGGGTGCTAGCGGAGGTCGCGCTGGGCGGCGATCACGTGCTGGGTGACGGGGTTGGTGTTCAGGAGGCGCTGGAAGCGTTCCGCGAGCGCGGGGAACTGTCCGGCCAGGGCGGTGGCGAGCCGCATCTCGACTGAGGCGACGTCGGTCTCGCAGGTGTCGCGTTCGACGGCGCGGACGGTGGCGGCGGCCACCTGCCCGGCGGTGACGGTGCGCATCCCGCGCGGCAGGGACGCCCCGGTCCGCACGATCATGCCGCTGTCGCCGATGAGGCCGGGCTGGATCAGGGACACGCCGACGCCGGTGCCGTGCAGGTCCTGGCGGAGGGAGAGGGCGAAGCCGCGCAGGCCGAACTTGGTCGTGCCGTAGAGCGGGGCCGCGCTCATGGCGGCCTTGCCGGAGAGCGAGCCGATGAAGGCGAGGTGGCCGCGGCCCGCGTCGAGCATGGCGGGGAGGAGCAGGCGGGACAGGACGAGCGGGGCCCGCAGGTTGACCCGGAGGGCGCGGTCGAGCTGTTCCACCGAGTGGTCGAGGAGGTCTCCGCTGCCGGGCAGGGCCGCGTTGGCGACGAGGAGGTCGACGTCTCCCGACTCGGCGGCGAGGCGTTCGACGTCGGCGGGGTCGGCCAGGTCCGCGACGACGGCGCGGGCGCCGGAGCGTGCGGCGAGTTCACGCAGCGGTCCCGCCCGGCGGGCGGTGAGCACGAGGCGGGCGCCGCGGCGGCCGAAGGCGTCCGCGAGCGCGTGCCCGAGGCCGCCGGTGGCACCGCTGATCAGGACGGTCGCGCCGGAAATCCGCACCGGGTGGTCTCCTTCGAGCCGTTGACGTCAGCATTAATATCAAAACGAAGCTTCATTTTATCTTGAGCGGTCGCCGCAGACCCGTCAACCACGCGAGGTCACCTTGTGAAAAATGAAGGTTTCTTTTACTTTATGGCCATGCCAAGAATGTCCCCCGTCCGCGCCGAGGTCACCCGTGCCCGCGTCCTGGACGCCGTGCGCAGTTGCGTCGACCGCCACGGGCCGCACGGGACCACGATGGAGATGATCATCGCCGAGAGCGGTCTGTCCACCGGCACGGTCTACCGGTACATCGGCGGCAAGGACGAGGGGATCGCGGCGGCCGTGACGGCGTCGCTGCGGCAGATCGCCGAGCCCTGCGCCGCCGTCCTGCGCGCCGAGCCGCTGCCGTCGCCGCCCGAGACGGTGCGCCGCCTCCTGGATCTGGTCGACGGGTTCTCGCGGCGTCCGGACCACTCCCTGGTGCGGGTGGCCGTGCACGGACTGAGCGCGGTGGCGTCCTCCCCCGCCCTGCGGGCGGGGACGTCCCCCGCCTACCGCGCGCTGCGGGACCTGTTGCGCGAGGCGGCGGTGACCTGGCGGCGCACCGGGGCCCTGCCGCCGCGGGCGGACGCCGACGCGGTCGCCTCCACGCTGCTGTCGCTGATCCTCGGCTGCGTCACGCGGCAGGCGCTCGACCCGCGCGCGGGCGAGCGGGCCCGCGCCGCCACGGTCCGCACGGTTGAGGCCCTCTACGCGCCTGGCGGCACCGCCGCCCCGCCCCTGGTGCCCCGGCCCGTCCGCCGGACCGCCCCGCCGGACTGACGGGCGGTCCCGTCCGGCGCGGGCCGGGCCGCCGGGCGGGAGGTGAAGCGCAGCGGCGCGTCGGCGACCGGGTCGTGGCGCAGAAGCCGCTCGTCGTCCCGGTAGGCGACGTTCATCCGCCAGGGGCGGCCGGTGCCCTGCCGGGGGAAGAGCCCGGCGGCGCGGCGGGCGTACCCGGCGGCGAAGTCGAACAGGGGCCGGTCCGGTTCACCGGCGGCCGGGGGGTCGACCTCGAAGGCGGTGTGTCCGCGGGCCGCCATGTGGGCGAGCAGCCGCCGGTAGTGCTCCCCCACGAGACCGACCCGCAGGGTCCAGGAGATGGTGGTGTACCCGAGGGCGAAGGCGAAGTTGGGGACACCGCTGAGCAGCATGCCCTTGTACGCGGTCGCCTTCGTGACGTCGATCTCCCGGCCGTCTACGGCGAGTTCGATGCCGCCGAAGGCGAGGAGGTCGAGTCCGGTGGCGGTGACGACGACGTCGGCGTCGATGCGGCCGCCGGAGCGCAGGGTGACGCCGTACGGGGTGAAGGTCTCCACCTGGTCGGTCACCACGGACGCGCGGCCGGAGGAGAGCGCCCGGAACAGGTCGCCGTCCGGCACCACGCACAGCCGCTGGTCCCACGGGTCGTAGGACGGGCGGAAGTGCGGGTCGAGGGCGAAGCCGCGCGGCAGCAGCCGGCGTTGCAGCAGCCGGATCGCCGTTCTCACGAACGCCGGGTGGCGGCGGCTGGTGCGGTACAGGAACGTCTGGAGCGCGACGTTCTTCCTGCGGGTCAGCGCGTACCCCGCCCGCTCCCCCAGCGTCCGCCGCAGCACGTTGGCGACCGGGTCGCGGGAGGGCAGGGGCAGGACGTACGTCGGGGACCGCTGGAGCAGGGTGACGTGGGCGGCCCGCCGGGCGAGCGCGGGGACCAGCGTGACGGCGGTGGCGCCGCTGCCGATGACGACGACCCGTTTGTCCGTGTGGTCGAGCTCCCGCGGCCAGTGCTGGGGGTGGACCAGCGCGCCGCGGTAGCGGTCGGTGCCGGCGAAGGCCGGGGTGTGGCCCTCGTCGTAGCGGTAGTAGCCGGTGGCGGAGAACAGGAAACGGCTGGTGAAGCGGACCGGTTCGCCGGTGGCGGTGCGCACCGCGTGGACCGTCCAGCGGACGTCATCGGAGGACCACTCGGCGCGCACGACCCGGTGGCCGTAGCGGATGTGCGGGTCGACGCCGTTCTCGTGGGCGGCCTCGCGGATGTAGCCGAGGATGTCCGCGCCGTCGGCTATGGCGCGGTCCTTCGTCCAGGGCTTGAACGCGTAGCCGAGCGTGTGGAGGTCGGAGTCCGAGCGGACGCCCGGATAGCGGAACAGGTCCCAGGTCCCGCCGCTCGCCTCCCGTCCCTCCAGGACGAGGTACGAGTGGCCGGGCAGGGTGCGGCCGAGCTGGCAGGCCACCCCGATCCCGGACAGGCCCGCGCCGACGACGAGGGTGTCGACATGGGGCACGGCGGGGGCGGGTGTGCGGTCGGCGGGGGCCGCCATGGCAGGGTTCCCTTCCTCGGTGGACGGATGAACGGGGCTTTCTAGTAGGCGAGTTCGGCCAGTTCGCGGGCGGCGCGGCGGCGCAGGGCGGCGCTGCGGCCGAGGACGGGGAGCACTCCGTTGCGCAGACCGCGGGTCGGTGAGGAGCGGAGCACCGCGAGCCGGGTGAGCCGGTCGGTGAAGCCCGCGACGCGCAGTCCGACCGGCCGGCGCAGGCCGTTGTAGGAGCTGAGGGCGTTGTGGGCGAGGCAGGAGCCGAGGAGGACGGCGTCCTGGATGCCGGTGTTCATGCCCTGCCCTCCGGCGGGGCTGTGGACGTGCGCGGCGTCGCCCGCGAGGAGGACGCGGCCCTCGCGGTAGCGGTCGGCGACGAGGCTGTGCACCCGGAAGCTGGACGTCCAGCGGGAGCTGACGACCCGGGCGGGGGTGGGCAGCCGTTCGTCGAGGAGGGCCTGGACGTCGTCGAGGCCGGGCTGCTCCGGCGCCGTCTCGCGGGAACCGGCGACCCGGAAGTAGCCCTCGGGCAGCGGGGCGACCACGGTCATCCCCGTGGGGCCGAAGAACAGGTTGAGTTCGTGGCGGCTGACGGCCTCGGTGTCCAGCACGACGTCGGCGAGGATGAACCGCTGGGAGTAGCTGTCCCCGGTGAAGCCGATCCCGGCCTGGCCGCGCACGGTGCTCTGCATGCCGTCGGCGCCGACGACGTAGCGGGCGCGGAGTTCCTGCCCGGACCGGGTGGTGAGGGTGGCTCCCGTGGCGTCCTGGCGGACGGCGGTGACCTGGTGGGGGCGCCGCACGGTGTGGCCCAGCTCCTTGAGGCGGGCGAGGAGGATCTCCTCCGTCCGGTGCTGGGGGATCATCAGCATGAACGGGTACTCGGTGGGCAGGCCCGCCAGCGGTACCTCCAGCAGCCTGCGGTCCCCGTCGCGGATGACGAAGTTGTCGACGCGCAGACCGTGTTCGACCAGCCGGTCGGTGACACCGAGGGGCTGGAGGACCTCCAGGGTGCGGGCGTGCACGGCGGCGGCCCGGGAGCAGTTGTGCCCCTCCGGATCGCGGTCGAGGATCACGAAGTCCACCCCGGCGGCGGCGAGTTGCAGCGCGAGGACGAGCCCGGTGGGACCGGCGCCGACGACGGCGACGTGCGTGCTCGCGGGGAGGGGGGCGGTCGCGTCGGCCGCCGTCGCCCCCTTGTCACCGGGGGCGACCGCCGAGGTGGTGGGGGCGGGGGCCTTGGTGCGGGCGGGGTCTGCCGTGGGTGGGGTGCCGTTCCTGCCCGTCGTGGATGCCGCTGCGGACGGGGGGTTCTGCATGACGCCTCCTGGAGCCGGTTCGGTGCGGGTGCGGTCGGGCCGTGTGACAGGTACGGGGACAAGGGCGTACGGGGCTGGGCGTACGGGGGCTGGGCGTCAGGGCGTCAGGGTGGACGTCCGGGCCTTTCCGGGGCGCGGGTCGCCGGGGAACTCGTGCGGGTTGTGCGCGCAGAAGATGTCGATCTCGGGGTGAGTGCGGGCCAGTTCGCGCAGCCGGGTCTGGTTCCAGACGCGCTGCTGGCGGTTGGTGGTCACGAACGCCTCGAAGGCGGCCACCTTCTTCGGGACGTACGGTCGTGCCGCCTTGATCTGGCGGGGGTCGAAGTAGGCGTCCCCGGCGTGCAGGAGCCAGCCGTCCGCGCTCTGCACGGCGACACCGGAGTGGCCGTGGGTGTGGCCGAAGAGCGGCACGAAGAGGATCTCCTCGGGGAGCCCCTTGAGGTGGCGGACCGCCTCGAAGCCGAACCAGCGTTCACCGGTGTCCGCGTACGTCTCGAAGCGCGGCCCGTGGTCCCAGAGCGAGGGCCGGTAGCGGCGGCGGGCGACGAAGCCGTCGCGGGCGGTGGCCGCGTCGAGTTCGCGGCGGTGGAGATGGACCTGCGCGGCCGGGAAGTCGGCCAGGCCGCCGATGTGGTCCAGGTCCATGTGGGTGAGCACGATGTGGCGGACGTCCCCGGGGTCGAGCCCCAGGGCCTTGATCTGGTGCACGGCGGCGAGCGCCGGGTCCACCAGGGGGCGGCCCCAGCCGTAGGCGAACTCCCAGCCGAGGCGGGAGCCGATGTTCTCGTAGTCGAGCGCGCCGAGGCCCGTGTCGACGAGGACCAGCCCGCTGGAAGGTGTCTCGACGAGCAGGGTGTGACAGACGAAGTGGGCTCCGTCGATCTTCATGCCCCGGACGACGGCGCAGTTCAGGTGATGCACGACGAGCGGTGACGACATCCGACCTCCTGTAAAAATGAACCTTCATTTCATCTTGGTCGCGCCGTTTCCGCACTGTCAAGGGCCGGGGTGAACTTCGGCCACCCGCCCCAGGCCCCGACGACCCCCGGCGAGCCGGTCTTGTGAATACCGAAGATTCCTTCTATTTTGAAGACATGCCGAGAGTTTCCGCAGCTCACACCGCTGCACGCCGCGCACACGTACTCGACGCCGTACGCGCCAGCGTGGACCGCCACGGCCTCCAGGGGACGACGATAGAGACGATCATCCAGGCCAGTGGACTCTCGACCGGAACGGTCTACAAGTACATCCGGAGCAAGGAGGAGGGCATCGCGGCGGCCGTCGGTGAGACGCTCGAAGAGGTCACGCGCCGCTTCCTGCCCGTCCTGCGGTCCGACCCGCTGCCCCCTCCCCCGGAGCTGCTCCGCCGCCTGCTGCTCACGGTCGAGGCCTACGCCGAGGGCCACCGGCGGCACTACTCGCTGCTGCGCGTGGCCGTTCACGGAGGCAGCGCCCTGAACGGCGCGGACCCGGCGGGCACGACGTCCCCCACCTACCGGGAGTTCCGCGACCTGCTGGCCTCGGCGGCCCACGCCTGGCGCGCCGACGGCACCCTGCCGCCGGGCGCCGACCCGGGCGCCGTCTCGCACACGCTGCTCTCTTTGCTGCTCGGCTTCATCACGCAGCACGCCCTGCTCGCGGACACGACGGCCGAGGCCCACGCGCGGGCCTGCGCGGCACTCTTCCCCTCCCGGAACGACCACCCGCGGGCGCTGCCGCGTCCCTGAGATCACGGCGGCGGCCCCGGGGTTATGCTCGGGCGAGCGTGGCCGCGCCTTCGCCGGGCGTGACCATTCCCTTGCCAAACAAGAATGAACCCTCTATTTTGGCGGCATGCCCCGAGTCTCTGACGCTTATCTCGCCGCCAGGCGCACCCAGGTACTGGACGCGGTCCGCGCGTGCGTGGACCGCGACGGCCTCCAGGGCGCCACCATGGAGGGGATCATCCAGATCAGCGGGCTGTCCACCGGCACGGTGTACAAGTACATCCGCAGCAAGGACGAGGGCATCGAGGCCGCCATGAGCACCGCTCTGGAGGGTCTCACCGCGGAACTGCTCCCTTTTCTGGTCGCCGACCCGATGCCGTCGCCGCCCGAGGTGGTGCGTCAGCTCACCAGCACCCTGGAGTCGTTCTCGCAGCGTGAGGGTTTCTCGTTGCTGCGGGTCGCGATGCACGGCTGGAGTGCGGCCCTCAGCAACCCGGCGCTGCTGGAGAAGACCGCGCCGACCTACCGGGCCTTCCGTGATCTGCTCACCGCCGCGGCCGTCACCTGGCAGGAGAACGGTGAACTGCCCGCCGACGCCGACCCCGCCGAGGTGGGCGCCGCGGTGCTCTCGCTCCTGATGGGCTTCGCCGCGCAGGTGGCCCTCCTCGGCGACACCACGGCGGAGTCCCAGAGCCGGGGGTTCGCGGCGCTGTACGGCGCGGGGAGCACGACGAGCACGGGACGAGCAGAGTCCTGACAGGTACGGGTACCGCCCGTACGGACGACGGAGAAAGACCGTGAGAGGCGGCTGTGTCCCCGGTACCGGACCGGGGACACAGCCGCCTCTCACGCTTCGGTCTCGCACGTTTCGGTCTGGCACGCTTCGGCCGGCGACCGGACCGTCAGGTGCGGGCGCCGCGCTCGCGTCGTCCGGCGAGCAGGATGAGCGTGGTGCCGGTGAGGGTCCAGAGGGTGAGGGTGAGGACGGGGGTGCCGGGGGTGTTGCCGTCGAAGTAGGCGGTGGAGCGGAGGAAGTTGGCTCCGGCGCCCGGGGGGAGCCACTGGCCGAGGAGACCGAGGGGCGGGGGCTGGAGGTAGGGGCTGGTGTTGACGGCGGCCCAGGCGTTGCCGAGGAGGACGACGGTGAGGGAGCCGAGGGAGAGGCCGACGCTGCCGAGGTGGGCGGCGAGTCCGGTGATGACGGAGGCGGTGGCCCAGACGGTGAGGGTGATGACGCCCGCCTCGGCCCACCAGTTGCCGGTGAGGATGCCCAGCCAGGTGTGGGTGAGGGTGGTGGCGGCGAGGCCGGACAGGGCGGCCGCGGCGGTGACGGTGGCCAGTGCGCGGGGTCCGCGCAGGCGGAGGGCGGTGACGATGCCGCCGGTGACGACCCCGGCCACGGACAGCGGCAGCACGGACGCGGCGAGGGCGCTGCCGCGGGGGTCGGTCGAGGGTGAGGGCACGAGGTCCGTGACCGTCAGTTCCGTGCCCGCCGGGACGTGTTCGGGGGCCGACTCGGTGAGGAACTGGGCGACGGCGGGAGCGGCTGCTGACGCGGTGAGCAGTTCGACGTCGCCGTCGGCGGAGACGAGGAACGCGGCGTAGACGTCACGCTGTTCGACGGCGGTGCGGGCGTCGTCCCCGCTGGGGTAGGCGCGGGTGTCGAAGGCGTCGCCCGCGTCGTCGAGGGCGGCGGTGACAGGAGCCGCGGCGGCGGGGTCGCCGGTCGTACTGGCCACGGCGACGGGGAGGTGGTGGGGCGCGGTGCGGGCCGCGGGCCAGGCGAACGCCCACAGGGCGAGCGCGAGGGCGAACGGCACCGCCACGAGTACCACCACCACCTTGGCCCGCCCCGCCCCCCGGCCGCCCGCCGGGGACGGGCCCCCGTCCCCCTCGCCGTTCGTGTTGGTGTTGGCGTTCCGGCCGGGGTCGGGGGTGGTCGTGGTGGTCATGGCGGAGTCATCCCTGGAGGGTGGCGGGGCGGGTGCGGGGGGTGAGGGGATCGCCGGGGAACTCGTGCGGGTTGTGGGCGCAGAACACGTCGATCTCCGGGTGGTGCTTCACCAGGTCGCGCAGGCGGCCCTGGTTGTAGAAACGCTGCTTCCTGTTCGTGGTGACGATGGTCTGGAACAGGGCGACCTTCGGCGCGCACTGCCGCTTGTCCTGCTTGATCTCCCGCGGATCGAAGTACGCGTCCCCGGCGTGCAGCAGCCAGCCCCGCTCCCCCTGCACGGCGACACCGGAGTGGCCGTGGGTGTGACCGAACAGCGGCACGAAGAGGATCTCCGGCGGCAGGTCCTGAAGGTTGCGGACCGCCTCGAAGCCGAACCAGCGCTCGCCCAGGTCGTCGTAGGGCACGAAGTGCGGCTCGTGCGCCCACATCAGCGGCCGGTAGCGCTTCTTCGCCCGGAACGACGCCCGCTCCATCGCTGCCTTCAGCTCCAGGCCGTGCAGGTGCACGCGGGCGTGCGGGAAGTCCGACAGACCGCCCACGTGGTCCAGGTCCATGTGCGTGAGCACGATGTGCCGGACGTCCCGCGGATCGAAGCCCATCGCCCGCACCTGGTTCACCGCCGCCAGCGCCGGGTCCACCTTCGGTCGCGCGTATCCCCAGGCGAACTCCTTGCCCAGGCGCGACGTGATGTCCGCGTAGTCGGCCGTCCCCAGGCCCGCGTCCACGAGCACCAGACCCGAGGACGGCGTCTCCACCAGCAGCGTGTGACACACCAGGTGCCGCCCGTGGATCGACAGACCCCGGATCGACGCGCAGTTCAGATGATGCACTCGCAGACCAGCCATGGCACCCAACCTCCCAAACCAAGATGGATTGAAGTTTCGTTTTAGTTTGACCCCGTCATGGCACCCTGTCAATACCGAGGTTTGGTTCTATTTTATGGGGTGCGGGTGGTTCAGCCGCAGCTCAGCGGGGCGGGCGACGTGGTTCTCCGCCAGCAGCGCGCCGGGATCGGGGAGGGAAGACGGGGAGGAGGGCAGCCAGGCACACGTGAACGACCGCATCCGCTGACCCCACGGTCGGGTCAGCGGATGCGGTCGCGTCAGTTCTGGTTTTCTGGTCCGGTCTGCGCAGGAGGGGGCGCCCGCCGTCAGTCGGCGGCGAGCATGCCCTCGCGGAGGCGGGTCAGGGTGCGGGACAGCAGGCGGGAGACGTGCATCTGGGACACGCCGAGGTGCTCGCCGATCTGCGCCTGGGTCAGCTCCTCGACGAACCGCATGTGGATGATCCGCCGGTCGCGCTCGCCGAGTTCGGCGATGAGCGGGGCCAGGGCGTGGAAGTCCTCCACCAGGTCCAGTGCCGCGTCCTCGGCTCCGATGAAGTCCTGGAGGGCGCTCTCGCCGTCCTCGCTGCCGCCGATCGCGGCGTCCAGGGAGGAGGAGTTGTAGCCGTTGGACGCGAGGCGGGCCTCTATGACCTCGTCCTCGGGCAGGGACATCAGCTCCGACAGCTCCTTCAGCGTGGGGCTGCGGCCGAGGCGGCTGCTGAGTTCCTCGCTGGCGCGGGCCAGTTGGACGCGGGCCTCCTGGAGGCGGCGCGGCACGTGCACGGCCCAGGAGGTGTCACGGAAGAAGCGCTTGATCTCGCCCACGATGTAGGGGATGGCGAAGGAGGTGAACTCGACCTCGCGCGACAGCTCGAAGCGGTCGATCGCCTTGATCAGGCCGATCATGCCGACCTGGACGATGTCCTCCATCTCCTCCGGACCGCGGCTGCGGAAGCGGCCCGCCGCGAACCGGACGAGGGACATGTTCATCTCGATCAGCGTGTTGCGGGCGTAGCTGTACTCGGGCGTGCCCTCTTCCATGGACGCCAGCCGGTCGAAGAACAGCCGCGACAGCGCGCGGGCGTCCTTGGGCGCCACCTTGCAGGGGTCGGCGACCTCCGGGAGGGGTGCCGTCCGTGTCTCCGCCGCCGCCGTCTCAGTGACCACCATGCCGCCTACCTCCCTGATAAGAGCCGACCCCGCCCCTGTGAAGCGGTCGACAAAGCCGCGTCTACCCCGGCTTCCCTCCTCCACACCCCCTTTTTCCGAACGAAGTTCCGCACGGAGTTCCGGGCGCGGTTCCGGGGGTGCTCCGGGGGCTCGCTCTCCTGGGGCTCGGCGTCGTCAGGCGGTGATGGGGATGATGCCGAGCGGTTCGCTGGTGGGCTGTTCGGAGCCGCCCGCGGGTTCGACCGTGATGCCGACGGCGACGGCTTCGGTGGGCGAGCCCTTCAGCAGCCGGGACGCGGGCCGCGCGTCGCCGGGGAGCAGGCCCGCGGGCCGGAGGTCGCCGCTGTCGGCCGCGTACCAGAGTTCGTAGACCTTGTCGGAGGGGAGGGCGGGCAGGCCGTCGGCGGTGAAGACGGCGCGTCCCTCGGAGCGGGAGACGACGACGGCGGCGGCCGTGCCGTCGTCCAGCCGCTGCGCGTGGACGACGGCGTCGGGCGCGGTGAGGACGTCGGTGAGCGCGGCGCCGGAGGTGCGGGCCCGCTGCTCGGACCGTTCGGCCCGTTCGCGCGCGTCGTCGGCCTGCGTGTGCTGCCAGACGGCGACCCCGCCGAGTCCGGCCGCCGCGGCGAGGCTCGCGGCGAGCGCGAGGTCCACGGCGCGCCCGCGCCGGGTGCGCGGCCCGCGCGCGGCGGGGACCGCGCGGTCGCGGGCGACGGGGTCCTGCCGGGTGCGGGCGACGGCGTCGAGGGTCCGGGCGCGGGCCGCTCCGGTCACCGGGACGGTGCGGGCGGCCCCGCCGAGGGTGGCGGTGATCTCCAGGAGCGCGTCGACCTCGCGGCGGCACGCGTCGCAGCCCGCGAGATGGTTCTCGAACGCGGCGGCCTCGGCGGGCGGCAGCGCGTCCAGGACGTACGCCCCGGCCGGCAGGTGCGGGTCCTCCTCGGTGGTCATTCCCCCTCCTCCAGACAGGCGCGCAGCTGCCGCAGGCCGGCGCGCATACGGGACTTCACGGTTCCCTCGGGGGTGGACAGGGCTCCGGCCACCTCGACGTAGGTGAGGCCGTGGTAGTAGGCGAGGACGAGGGGCACGCGCTGCTGCCGTACGAGGGCGGCGAGGCAGTGGTGGAGGCGGCGCCGTTCGTCGTGGTCCTCGACCCGTTCGGCGACCTCGTCGAAGGGGCGTCCGGGGCCGAGGAGGCCCGCGCGGCGCTCGCGGTCGGCACCGGCCTGGGCGGCGCGGACCCGGTCGACGGCCCGGCGGTGGGCCAGGGTCAGCACCCACGCCTTGGCGGTGCCGCGCCGGGGGTCGTAGCGGGCGGCGGTGCGCCACACCTCGACCATGACGTCCTGGGTGACCTCCTCCGCCTGCGCGGCGTCGCGCAGGACGCGGCAGACCAGACCCATCACGGTGCCGGAGAGGGCGTCGTAGACGCCGGTGAAGGCGTCCTGGTCGCCCTCGGACACGCGGGCGAGGAGGTCCTCCACGGGGGCGTCCGGCTCGAACGTGTGCGGCAAGCCCTGCTCCGATCGTGCCGGTGGCGGTGGTCGGGACGTGCTCCGGCGGGGGTCCAGGGGGCGGTCACGGTCCTGGCCGCGGCCCGTCGGCCGGTCGGGGTGTCCGCGGGCGCCGGTCCCTCCGGGGAGGCGGCGGGCGCGGGCGGTGACGTCAGGCGGCCCCGGGCGTCTCATGCCCGGCCCCCGCGTCGAGCAGGACGTGCACGGTCTTGCCGTCGAGGGCGGGCACCAGCCGGACCTCGTCGCCCAGTGCGCGCACGAGGGCCAGGCCGAAGCCGCCGCGTTCGTCCCCGGCGGTGCGCCGGTCGAGTTCGGGCAGCTCCGCCCCGTGGTCGGCGACGGCGATGTCGAGGCGTCCGTCGAGGACCGTCAGGGTGAGCAGGCAGGTGTCGGCGGTGTGCCGTACGGCGTTGGTCACCAGCTCCGAGACGACGAGGACCGCGTCCGTCACGCGCTGCCCGGCGCCGGTGTCCGTCAGCCAGCGTTCGCTGACGTGCCGGGCGATGGCGGGGGCGTGCGGGGAGTGCGGGAGGGTGACCGCGCAGCTCGCGGGGGCGGTCGCGGCGGGAGCCGGTTCTCCGGTGCACGCCGGTTCGGCGGGGCGGTCGGGTTCCTCGGGGCGGGCCGGGCGCGCGGGGCGGGCCGGTTCGGCGGCCACGGCTGGTGGAGCGGCGCGGGCCGGTCGGACGGCGCGGGCGGCTCGGGCCGTCCGCGTCGGTCGGGCGGCGGTGGGCGGTGGTGGCGTGGTGGACATGGGTGCTCCCTGGTGCTCGTCGGGACCGATGTCCCCCGCCGCGCCCGGTGACCGGAGTGCTCGGGTGGCTCCGGGTCACGGGGTCCGGCTGTCGGGGAGGACTTCCCGTCGGAGGGGATTCGTAGCCGCGGGGTGCGCGGATGCCGCGACGCCGTACCCGGAAAGCGGCACGTTCTCACCCGGCCGGGCGACCCCGGAAAGGGCGAGGAGGAATTAAGGAGGTTCTCATGTCATCCGGCGTCGACCCCGCTCCGAATCCCTCCTGTCCGGCACGGAGGGGCGGGAGATTCCCCCTCCGTCCCCCGTGCTCCGTACCGAACTCCGAGGGAGATGAGTCGTATGACCTCATCCCTGCGAGTCCGCCGTCTGGTGGCGGGAGCCGCCGCGACGGGCCTGATGGCCGGAGGTGCCGCGCTCGGCCTGTCCGGCACCGCGTCGGCGGCACCGGCCTCGACGACGGCGGCGACCGTGACGACCCACGGCCACCACGGCAAGTGCCACTGGGTGAAGGGGCACTGGGAGAAGGACTGGGTCAAGGGCCACTGGGTGAAGAAGCACGTCCACCACAAGGTGTGGCACAACGGGCACTGGAAGGACCACCACTCCTGGAAGTGGGTCTACGTGCCCGGTCACTGGGAGCACCACTGGGTGAAGGGCCACTGGGACTGCGGCAAGCGGTGACCCCAGGGGGCGGGTGCCCGGGGTGAGGGCCGGACCGGTGGTCCGGCCCTCACCCCGGCGCGTTCACGGCCGGGTCAGCCGTTGACGCAGGTGTTGCCGAAGGCCGGGTTGAGCAGGCCGATGACGTTGATGGTGTTGCCGCAGGCGTTGATCGGGATGTGGATCGGGATCTGGATGACGTTGCCCGACAGGACGCCCGGGGAGCCGACCGCCGCGCCCTGCGCACCGCTGTCGGCGGACGCCGCCGTCGCACCGCCCATGGCCAGGGCGCCCGCCGCCGCTACGAGTCCGGCGCTCTTCATGACACGAGACCGCATGTGAACCTCTTCTTCGGTCGTTCCGTCCGGTGGTCCTCGACCGCCGGGACCGCCGCTTCGGGCGGCGGACACGGGTAATCCGCGCGGGCACCCGCCCCGGATTGGCGAGGGGCCCGGCAATCACCCGATGGGAGCAACCGGTGGACATCAGTGGACATCGGTGGACGCGACCGCCGGTGGGCGCGGCGGTCGGCGGAAAAGGGTGCGCCGAACGGTGGAAGGGGGTGCGCCGGTCGGCGGCGGGCCGTGGAAGGAGGTGTGGCGGCGGTCGGGGGGCTCAGCTGTCGAAGTCGACGCTCAGGGTGTCCGAGACCGGGAAGGTCTGGCAGGTGAGGACATAGCCCGCGTCGACCTCGGCCGGTTCGAGGGCGTAGTTGCGGCGCATGTCGGCCTCGCCGTCGGTGACCAGGGCGCGGCAGGTGCCGCAGACGCCGCCCTTGCAGGCGAACGGGAGGTCGGGGCGGGTCTTCTGGGCGCCGTCGAGGAGGGTCGCCGCGCGGGACAGGGGGCCGGTGGTGGAGCGGCCGTCGAGGGTGAGGGTGACCTGGCTGACCGGGCCGTCGGTGACGGCGTCCTCGTGGCGGACCTCGCGGACGGGGGTGTCGTCGGCGAAGAACAGTTCCTGGTGGACGCGGTCGGCGGGGACACCGGCCTCGTCGAGGACGCGGCGCGCGTCGCGGACCATGCCGTGGGGCCCGCAGAGCCACCAGTGGTCGGCGCCGGGGACGTCGACCAGTGCGTCGACGAGGGTGGCGAGGCGTTCGGCGTCGAGGCGGCCGGAGAGGACCTCGGCCTCGCGGGGTTCGCGGGAGAGGACGTGGGCGAGCTGGAAGCGGGTGGGGTGGAGGTCCTTCAGGTCGGCGAGGTCGTCGGCGAACATGACCGAGTCGGTGCGCCGGTTGCCGTAGAAGAGGGTGACGCGGGAGCGGTCGTCGGCGGCGAGGACGGACTCGGCGATGGAGAGCATCGGGGTGATGCCGGACCCGGCCGCGATCAGGACGTGGTGGGCGGGGGCCGTGAGGTCGGGGGTGAAGGCGCCGGTGGGCGCCATGACCTCGACGACGTCGCCGGGGCCCACCTCGTGGACCAGCCAGGAGGAGAACAGGCCGCCGGCGACCTCGCGCACCCCGATGCGGGGCCGGTCGCCCGCCGGGGCGCAGATGGAGTACGAGCGGCGTTCGTCGCGGCCGTCGACCTCGCGGCGCAGGGTGAGCGACTGGCCGGGCGCGAAGGCGAACTCGGCGGCGAGGCCGTCGGGGACGGCGAAGGCGACCTCGACGGCGTCGTCGCACAGCCGCCGCACGGAGGCCACGCGCAGCGGGTGGAAGGCGGGCCTACGGCGCGCCGCCCGCACGGGGGCGGGGCTCAACAGGTCGGCCATCAGATCTCCTTGACGTACTCGAACGGCTCCCGGCAGGCGCGGCAGCGCCACAGCGCCTTGCAGGAGGTGGCGCCGAAGCGGGAGGTCTCCTCGGTGTCCGCCGAGCCGCACTGCGGGCAGGCGACCTCGCGGCGGACGGGCGACAGGACCAGCGGTACCGGTCCGGGCGCGGGCCGGGGCGCCGGGCCGGGTGGGGCGATGCCGTGCTCGGCGAGCTTGCGCCGTCCGGCGGGGGTGATCCAGTCGGTGGTCCACGGCGGGTCGAGGACGGTACGGACCTCGACGCGCGGGTGTCCGGCGGCGGTCAGGCGGGCGGCGACCTCGGCGCGCATCTCGGCCATCGCCGGGCAGCCCGAGTAGGTGGGCGTGAGGCTGGCGACGACGGTGCCGTCGGCGGCGACGGCGACGTCCCGCAGGACGCCCAGGTCGGCGAGGGTGAGCATGGGCAGCTCGGGGTCGGGCACGTGCTCGGCCACCTCGCGGGCCCGGTCTGCGGTCGCCGAAGCCGTGGTGCCGGTCCGGCCGGTGTGCTGGGCGGTCACCACGCCGCCTCCGGGTGGGCGCGGGCCAGCGACTGGAGTTCGGTGAGCAGCGGGGCGAGGTGCTCGGTGTGGTCGCCGTCGCGGCCGTGTCCGGCGAGCGGCTGCCAGGCGGGCAGCGGCAGCCCGGCCGCGTCGGTGACCTGCCGCAGCACCGCGAGGACCTCGTCGCGGACGTCGTACGCGGAGAACAGCTCGCCCAGGTAGGGGGTCGCCTTCTGGAGCGCGCCGCGCATGCGGCGGTGGGACTCCTCGGTGCCGTCGCCGAGGCGTACGGCCCATTCGGCGGCCCACTGCCGGTGGTACGCCAGCTCCTTGACGCCCTTCACGGCGATCGCGGCGAGGACCGGGTCCTCGGTGGCGGTCAGCCGCTCGAAGTGGGCGAGCCGCCAGCTGGACAGCACCAGGAGCCGTACGACGCTGAACGCGAAGTCGCCGTTGGGGAGTTCGGCCAGGCGTACGTTGCGGAAGTCGGCGGGGTCGCGGAAGTAGGCGTACGCGTCCTCGGCGCGGCCGGTGCCGTCGGCGTGCCCGGCGCGGGTGTAGAGCAGGCGGGCCTGGCCGAGGAGGTCGAGGCCGATGTTGGCGAGAGCGACCTCCTCCTCCAGTTCGGGCGCGCGGGTGGTCCACTCGGCCAGGCGCTGGGCCGAGACGAGGGCGTCGTCGCCGAGGGCGAGACAGGTCGCGGCGAGGTCCGCGCGGTCGACGGTGGCGGGAACGCCGGTGTCGACGCCATGCAGGGGGTCCTCGAAGCCGGTGCCGAACGCCCAGCGCGCGTCGCCGTCGTCGTGCCCCTCGGCGAGGGACAGGTAGACGTGGTCGTCGCTCATGCCCTGGCTCCTAGATGTGGGGGACGTCGTCGGGGATGTCGTAGAAGGTGGGGTGGCGGTACACCTTGTCCGCGCTGGGTGCGAAGAAGGGGTCCTTCTCGTCGCGGGTGGAGGCGGCGATGTGCTCCGAGCGGACCACCCAGATGCTCACGCCCTCGTTGCGCCGGGTGTAGAGGTCGCGGGCGTGGGTGAGGGCCATGCGGTCGTCGGCGGCGTGCAGGGAGCCGACGTGCACGTGGTTGAGTCCGCGCTTGCCGCGCACGAACACCTCGTACAGGGGCCAGCCGCGGTCCGTCCTCGGTGCGGACCCCTCCTCGGTCCCCGTCCCGGTCCCGGTCCCGCCGGTGCCGTGGTGCGGTGCCTCGCTCATGCCGTCGCTCCCTCACGCGCGCGTGCCGTCTGATTCTTCGCGTCCCTCACGTCCCTCGCCGCCTGCTTCGCCGCGTGGGCCGCGGCCGCCTCCCGGACCCAGGCGCCGTCCTCGTGGGCGCTGCGGCGGCGCTCGACGCGCTCGGCGTTGCACGGCCCGCCGCCCTTGATGACGCGCATCAGCTCGGACCAGTCGGGGGTGCCGAAGTCGTGCCGCCCGCGCTCCTCGTTCCAGCGCAGCTCGGGGTCGGGGAGGGTGACGCCCAGTTTGTCCGCCTGGGGCACCGTCATGTCGACGAAGCGCTGCCGGAGTTCGTCGTTGCTGTGCCGCTTGATCTTCCACGCCATGGAGGCCGCCGAGTTGGGCGAGTCGCCGTCCGGGGGTCCGAACATCATCAGCGAGGGCCACCACCAGCGGTCCACGGCGTCCTGGACCATCCGCCGCTGCGCCTCGGTGCCGCGCATCATCGTCATCAGCAGCTCGTAGCCCTGCCGCTGGTGGAAGGACTCCTCCTTGCAGATGCGGACCATGGCGCGCGCGTACGGCCCGTAGCTGCTGCGGCAGAGGGGGACCTGGTTGCAGATGGCCGCGCCGTCCACGAACCAGCCGATGACGCCGACGTCGGCGAAGGTCGGGGTGGGGTAGTTGAAGATCGACGAGTACTTCTGGCGGCCCTCGATCAGCCGCTCGGTGAGGTCGGCGCGGTCGGCACCGAGGGTCTCGGCGGCCGAGTAGAGGTAGAGGCCGTGGCCCGCCTCGTCCTGGACCTTGGCGAAGAGGATGGCCTTACGGCGCAGCGACGGCGCGCGCGTGATCCACTCGCCCTCCGGCTGCATGCCGATGATCTCCGAGTGCGCGTGCTGCGCGATCTGCCGGATCAGGGTCTTGCGGTAGCCGTCAGGCATCCAGTCGCGCGGCTCGACGCGCTGGTCACGCGCGATGGTGGCGTCGAAGTGGTCCTGGAGCCCGTCGAGGCCCTCACTCCGGAGACCTTCCAGCCCGGAAGGCTCCTGTCCCGCACGGGGGCCGTCGGGCCGTGCCGCGGCGGCGGTGCCGCTCGGGCCGCCCTCGGCGGTTCGCTCGTCCGTCATGCCCTCTCCCCTACCGACCATTCGTTCGGTTCATCATACGGTGTGGTGCCCGGGTGTCCGCAAGAGCCGGGGCGGCGGTCTGTCACGGCCAGGTGTGGAAGCCCTGCCCCGTCTTGCGGCCCAGCTCGCCGCGGGCGACCTTCTCGCGCAGCAGCCGGGGCGGGGCGAACCGTTCGCCCAGGGTGGCGTGGAGGTGCTCGGCGATGGCGAGGCGTACGTCGAGGCCGACCAGGTCGGTGAGGCGCAGCGGGCCCATCGGGTGCTTGTAGCCGAGCCGCATGGCGGTGTCGATGTCCTCGGGCGACGCGACGCCTTCCTCGACCATCCGGATCGCCTCCAGGCCGAGGGCCACGCCGAGGCGGCTGCTGGCGAAGCCGGGCGAGTCCTTGACCACGACGTCCTGCTTGCCGAGGCGGCGCGTCCAGTCGAGGGCGGCACCCAGGGCGGTGTCCTCGGTCTCGGGTGCCACGACGATCTCGACCAGTTCGGAGGCGGGCACCGGGTTGAAGAAGTGCATGCCGACGAAGCGGCCGGGGCGGGTGAGCGCGGCGGCGAGGTCGGTGACCGAGAGGCTGCTGGTGTTGGTGGCGAGCACGGTCGACGGGCCGACCGCGCGTTCGGCGGCGGCCAGCAGGCGGGCCTTGAGGGCGGCGTCCTCGGGGACGGCCTCCACGACCAGGGCGGCGTGCGGGGGCAGGTCGGCGACGGCGGGTACGACGGCGACCCGGGCGAGGACCCGCTCCGCGGGTGCGGCCCGTCCGTCCCGCTCGGCCGCTCGCCGCAGTCCGGTGGCGATCCGCTTCCGGGCCGCCTCGGCGGCCTCGGCGCCGCTCTCCACCACGGTGACCGACGCGCCGATCGCGGCGAACACCTGCGCGATCCCGGCGCCCATCCGGCCGCCGCCGATCACCCCGACGACCCGGCCCTCGGCACCGGACGCACCGGCGCTCCCGGCGCTCTCAGCTCTTTCGGCGCGCTCGGCGCCCTCGGCGCTTCCGTCGTTCCCTGTGCTCCCGGCGTTCGCGGTGTGCCCGGTTCTCCCGGTTCCCCCGGTGTTCGTGGCAGTCATGCACGTCTCCTCATGCGCGTCTCCCCATGTACAGCGGGCTGGTGGGCCGACAGGCCGTCGGCCAGCGGCCGGACCGTGCTCAGACCCGCTCCACCAGCATCGCCACGCCCTGTCCGACGCCCACGCAGAGCGTCGCCAGGCCCCGGCGGGCGTCTTCGCGCTCCAGGCGGCCGAGGAGGGTGAGCAGGATGCGGGCGCCGGAGCAGCCGAGGGGGTGGCCGAGGGCGATGGCGCCGCCGTCGGCGTTGACCTTCGCCTCGTCGAGCTTGAGGCGGCGGATCACGGCGAGCGCCTGCGCGGCGAAGGCCTCGTTCAGTTCGACGGCGTCGAGGTCGGCGGCCTGCCATCCGGCGCGCGCGAGGGCCTTCTCGGTGGCGGGCACCGGCCCGAGGCCCATCAGGTGCGGTTCGACACCGGCCGAGGCGGAGGTGACGATCCGGGCGCGCGGGGTGAGGCCGTACCGTTCGACGGCCGCCGCGCTCGCCACGAGCAGGGCCGCGGCGCCGTCGGAGAGCGGCGAGGAGGACCCGGCGGTGACGACGCCGTCCGCGCGGAAGACGGTCCGCAGGGCGCCGAGCCGTTCCAGGGTGGTGGTGGGCCGCGGGCCCTCGTCGCGGGTGACCTCGCCGTCCTTCACGGGGACGGGCACGATCTCCCGGTCGAAGCGGCCGGCCTCCTGGGCCGCGAGGGCCCGCCGGTGGCTGCGCAGGGCGAAGGCGTCGGACTCGGCGCGGGTGATGCCGTCGAGGGCGGCGACCTCCTCGGCGGTCTCCCCCATCGACAGGGTGACCGGGCCCGCGCCGGAACGGCCCGCAGCGTCCGCGCCGTCCGCGGCGACGGCCCGGTCGGCGGCGGTGAAGCGGGGGTTGGTGAACCGCCACCCCAGCGAGGTGTCGTGCACCTCCCCCGGCTTGGCCCACGGCGTGCCGGGCTTGGCCATCACCCAGGGGGCGCGGGTCATCGACTCGACGCCGCCCGCGACCACGAGGGCGGCCTCGCCGGAGCGGATCGTCTGGGCGGCGGAGGCGACGGCGGTCAGGCCGGAGGCGCAGAGCCGGTTGACGGTGTAGCCGGGGACGGTGTGCGGCAGTCCGGCGAGCAGGACGGCCATGCGGGCGACGTCCCGGTTGTCCTCACCGGCCTGGTTGGCGGCGCCGAGGATCACCTCGTCCACGGCCTCGGCCGGGATTCCGGCGCGGCGCACCGCCTCGCCGACCACGAGGGCGGCCAGGTCGTCGGGGCGGACGGCGGCCAGGGCACCGCCGTAGCGGCCCTGGGGCGTGCGCGCCCCGTCGATCAGATAGACCTCGTGCGGGCTGTCCTGCGGCATCTGTCCACCTCTTGACAGGCAAGGTTCACGGCTGGATAACTTGACCTCGCCGCACGCTAACCGAATGTTCGGTCGGGCCACAAGGTGTACGAGGTGGTGGAGCAGTGACGCAGTCAGCGGGGTCGCGGACAGCGGATGCGCGGACCGTCGGGCCACAGGCCGCCGGGCCGCGGGAGACCGCACCGCAGGACGCCGGTCCACAGGACTCCGGCCCGCACGGGGCCGAGCCGCAGCGCGCCGAGCCTCCGGCCTGGGCTCCGCAGGCCGACGCTCCGGGGACCGACGGGTCGCGGCGTGATCCGGTCGCGGCGATGTTCGCCGCGGACGAGGCGTCCCGCGGGCTCGGCATCGACCTCCTGGAGCACACGCCTGGGACCGCGGTCGTCCGGATGAAGGTGACGGCGTCCATGGTCAACGGACACGGGATCGCCCACGGCGGGTACGTGTTCCTCCTCGCGGACAC
The DNA here is from genome assembly GCF_044757425.1 of Streptomyces sp. NPDC091281. Taxonomy (NCBI): domain Bacteria; kingdom Bacillati; phylum Actinomycetota; class Actinomycetes; order Kitasatosporales; family Streptomycetaceae; genus Streptomyces; species Streptomyces sp. NPDC091281. The sequence goes on from NZ_JBIVUY010000003.1 coordinate 28,013, forward strand.
CGCCTTCGCGTGCGCGTGCAACGGGGAGGGTCCGGTGACGGTGGCCGCCGGGGCGGACATCGACTTCGTCGCGCCCGCCCGCGAGGGCGACGTCCTCACCGCGACCGCCGTGGAGCGGGTCCGCTACGGGCGCAGCGGCGTCTACGACGTGACCGTCCTGCGCGACGGCTCGGTGATCGCGGAGTTCCGCGGCCGCAGCCGCCGGGTCGGCGGTCGCGGTGCCGACGGAACGAGAGCCGAGGAGCCGCAGCGATGACGGAGTACGTGGAAAGCCCGGAGGGCGGTGTGGGCGGGGAGGCCGGGACGCGCGCGGATCGCGGGCGGCGGGAGACCCCCGGAGCGCGGACGGGATCGGCGGCCGGCGGGGCGCGCCTGGGTGAGCCGCTGCCGACCGCGCTGTACGACGACGCGGAACGGCTGTCCCGTGCCGAGCTGCGCGCCCTCCAGCTGGAGCGGCTGCGGGCCACGCTGCGGCACGCGTACGACCACGTGGAGCTGTACCGCAAGAAGTTCGACGCGGCCGGGGTGGCGCCCGGGGACTGCCGCACCTTGGAGGACCTGGCCCGTTTCCCGTTCACCACCAAGGCGGACCTGCGGGACACCTATCCGTACGGCATGTTCGCGGTGCCGATGGACCAGGTGCGGCGGATTCACGCCTCCAGCGGCACCACGGGCCGCCCGACGGTGGTCGGGTACACGGAGAACGACCTGGCCATGTGGGCGGACGTGGTCGCCCGCTCGATCCGTGCCGCGGGCGGGCGTCCCGGTGACAAGGTGCACATCTCCTACGGGTACGGCCTGTTCACCGGCGGCCTCGGCGCGCACTACGGCGCGGAGCGGGCCGGGCTGACGGTGATCCCCGCGTCGGGCGGCATGACCGCGCGGCAGGTGCAGATCATCCAGGACTTCCGGCCCGAGATCATCATGGTCACGCCGTCCTACATGCTGACCCTGCTCGACGAGTTCGAGCGGCAGGGCGTCGACCCGCGCTCCACCTCGCTGCGGGTGGGCGTCTTCGGCGCCGAGCCGTGGACGGAGGAGATGCGCCGGGAGATCGAGGAGCGGCTCGGCATCCACGCCGTCGACATATACGGCCTGTCGGAGGTGATCGGCCCCGGTGTCGCCCAGGAGTGCGTGGAGACCAAGGACGGTCTGCACGTGTGGGAGGACCACTTCCTGCCGGAGGTCGTCGATCCGCTGGGGGACGCGGTCCTGCCCGACGGCGAGGAGGGCGAACTCGTCTTCACCTCCCTGACGAAGGAGGCGCTGCCGATCATCCGGTACCGCACGCGGGACCTGACCCGGCTGCTGCCGGGTACCGCGCGTCCGGCGTTCCGGCGGATCGAGAAGATCACCGGCCGCAGCGACGACATGATCATCCTGCGGGGGGTCAACGTGTTCCCGAGCCAGATCGAGGAGATCGTGCTGCGCACCCCGGGGGTCGCCCCGCACTTCGCGATCGAGCTGTCGCGCCGGGGACGGATGGACCACATGACGGTCCGCGTGGAGACCCGTCCCGGCACCTCCGCCGAGGGCCGCGAGGCCGCCGAGCGGACGATCGCGCGGGGCGTGAAGGACGGCGTCGGCGTCACCGTGGACGTCAGCGTCGTCGCACCGGACACCCTCGAACGCTCCCTGGGCAAGCTGAAGCGGGTGAAGGACCTGCGGCAGCGGTGAGACGGGGGCAGTGAGAAACGGCACCCGGCCCGTGCCGCGGGACCCGGTGGACCCGTGCGGCGCCTGCCCTCCCCACCCGCGGCCGGTCAAACCTTCCCCTTCGCTCACCCCAGTCCGTGTTCTTTCCGCCGAGAACCTGGGACCGTAGGAGCCGCGGCCACAGGTAAGCTCACGGTAGTTGCCCTACGGCAATGATCGAACTCGTGGGCGGGGAAGGCAGATACATGGTGGCGGTGTCGCAGCCCGGGGCTGCCGGCTTGACCTCACCCGTCGGCGACAGCCCCGCGGCCCTCTGGCAGGCCAGGGAACCGTCGGTGCTGCTGGTGGAGGACGATCCCGGCGACGCCCTGCTCGTCGAGGAACTGGTGGCCGACAGCACGCTCACGATGCGGCTGCGCTGGGTCCGCTCGATGGCCGAGGCGCGTGCCTCGCTCGCCGACGAGACGCCCGACTGCGTCCTGCTCGACCTGCACCTGCCGGACGCGCGCGGTCTGGAGGCCCTGGCCACGGTCCGGGCGTCCGCCGACCAGGTCGCCGTGGTCGTGCTCACCGGCCTCGCCGAGGAGGAGACCGGCCTCGCGGCCGTCGCGGCGGGCGCGCAGGACTACCTGGTCAAGGGGCGGGTCGAGCCCGAACTGTTCGGGCGGGCGGTGCGCTACGCGATCCAGCGCAAGCAGGCCGAGCAGGCGGCGGTGGCGCTCCAGGCCAGCCTGATGCAGGCCCAGGAGAACGCCCGCCTGGAGCGCGGTCTGCTGCCGCGCCCCCTGCTCAACGGCAGCGGCGTGCGCGTGGTGGCCCGCTACCGGCCCGGCCGCGCGCAGGCGCTGCTGGGCGGCGACTTCTACGACATCGTGCAGAGCACCGACGGCACCGTGCACGCGCTCATCGGGGACGTCTCCGGGCACGGGCCCGACGAGGCGGCCCTCGGGGTGGCGCTGCGGATCGCCTGGCGCACCCTGGTCCTCAGCGGGGTGACCGGCGCGGAGCAGGTCTTCCGGCTGGAGGAGATCCTCGTGGCGGAGCGGGTGCGTTCCGAGGTCTTCGCCACGCTCACGAGCCTCACCGCCGCGCCGGGCGACCCGCGGGTGCGGATGGTCCGCGCGGGCCATCCGGGGCTGCTGCTGCGCACCGTGGGCGGCGCCACGGAGTGGGTGGACGTCCGCGGCGGACCGGCCCTCGGGATCATTCCGGGCCTGGCCGGCTGGCCCGAGCAGGAACTGCCCGTGCCGCCCGGCGCCGCGCTGGTGCTGTTCACCGACGGCATCTTCGAGGGGTACGTCGGCCGGGGCCGGGACCGGCTCGGTGAGGACGGGCTGCTGCGGCTGGCCCGCGAGATGGCCGGGCTGGACGCGGAGCCGTTCGTCGACGGGCTGATCCAGCGGGCCGAGGACCTGGCCGAAGCGCAGGGCGGCCTCGCCGACGACGTGGCCGTACTGCACCTGAACTGGACCTGAGACGGGCGGGACGAGGACTGTGGCGGAGAAGGACACACCGGGCGGGCGGCGCACGGGCGGCCGGTGGAGCGGTCACCGGTTGACGGTGCAGGGCTGGTTCCATCTGGTGCTGGCCCTGATGGCGCTGCTCGTGGTGGTGGGCACGGTCGTCGGGGCGCAGGTCCTCGGACGGACCACGCGGGTGAGCGACCAGCTCCTCGACCAGGTGCAGCCCGCGCGCACGGAGGCCTACCGCCTCCAGGCGGCCCTGGTGAACCAGGAGACGGGGGTGCGCGGCTACGCCATCGCCGCCGACGCCCAGTTCCTCGCGCCCTACACGCAGGGCCGCAAGGACGAGGCGACGGCCGCCGCGCGGCTGCGCGAGCTGATCGGTGACCGGCCGCGGCTGCTGGCCGACCTGGAGGCCGTCCAGCGGGAGGCGGCGGACTGGCGGCGCGGTTACGCGGAGCCGCTGGTGGCCGAGGTGACGCCGGGGGCGCCCCGGCAGGTCGACCAGGCGACCGCCGAGAAGGGCAGAGAGGTCTTCGACCAGATCCGCACCGTGTGGGCCACCCAGAACACCGACCTGACCCGGGCCGTCCGGGACTCGCGGGACGACCTGCGGCACGCCCGCGCGGTCCGCAACGTCGTCCTCGGCGCCCTGGTGGCGGCCTTCCTGCTGACCGGTGTGGCGCTCGCCGTGCTGGTGCGGCTGCTGGTGGCCCGCCCGCTGCGCGGTCTGGGCGACGCCTCCCGCCGGGTGGCGCGCGGCGACTTCGACCACGTCATCGAGGTCCGGGGCCCGGCGGACCTGACGGCGCTGGCCGGGGACGTCGAGGCCATGCGGCAGCGGATCGTGGACGAGCTGGACTCCTCCCACCGCCAGCAGCACGCCCTCGCCCGGCAGGCCGCCGACCTGGACACGCAGGCGGTGGAACTGCGCCGCTCCAACGCGGAGCTGGAGCAGTTCGCCTACGTCGCCTCGCACGACCTCCAGGAGCCGCTGCGGAAGGTGGCCTCCTTCTGCCAGTTGCTGGAGAAGCGCTACGGCGACCTCCTCGACGACCGCGGCCGGCAGTACGTCGACTTCGCCGTGGACGGCGCCAAGCGCATGCAGGTCCTCATCAACGACCTGCTCACCTTCTCCCGGGTCGGACGCCTCAACGACGCCCGGATCACCGTGGACCTCGCCCAGCCGCTCGGCAAGGCGCTCACCAACCTGGAGGTCGCGCTCGACGAGACCGGGGCGGTGGTGGAGCGTCCCGACCGGCTCCCGGAGGTCGTCGGCGATCCGACCCTGCTGGCCATGCTCTGGCAGAACCTGATCGGCAACGCCGTCAAGTTCCGCCACCCCGACCGCACCCCGGCCATCCGGATCACCTGCGCCGAGGACCCCGACGAGCCCGGCACGCTCCGGCTGTGCGTCGCCGACAACGGCATCGGCATCCCGGCGGAGTTCACCGAGAAGGTCTTCGTCATCTTCCAGCGGCTGCACGCGCGTGACGCCTACGGCGGCACGGGCATCGGGCTGGCCCTGTGCAAGAAGATCGTCGAGCACCACGGCGGCCGCATCTGGATCGACACGGAGCACACCGACGGAACCCGGATCTGCTTCACTTTGCCGTCCGTCACGGATTCCGAGGACGGCGACCGCTCCCGCACCGAGGAAGAGGCCCTGGCATGACGACCCCCGACGGCACCCCGATCGACGTACTCCTCGTGGAGGACGACCCGGGCGACGAGCTGATGACGCGCGAGGCGTTCGAGGACAACAAGATCGGCAACACGCTGCACGTCGTGCGGGACGGCGAGGAGGCACTGGACTTCCTGTACCGGCGCGGCGCGCACGAGGGCGCCCCGCGGCCCGACCTGATCCTGCTCGACCTGAACCTGCCCAAGTACGACGGGCGTCAGGTCCTGGAGCGGATCAAGTCGGACGCGGACCTCTCCGACATCCCGGTGGTGGTGCTGACGACCTCGGCGGCGGAGGAGGACATCCTGCGCAGCTACAAGCTCCACGCGAACGCCTATGTCACCAAGCCGGTCGACCTGGACCAGTTCATCGCGGCGGTGCGGCAGATCGACGACTTCTTCGTGCAGGTGGTGCGGCTGCCGCGGCGCCAGCCCTGACGGGCGCGGCCGGGCGCGGAGCGCCCCACCCCAGCGCACACCCGTCGGGCGCGCCCGCCTCAGGCGGCCCTGGGCCGTCTGAAGGCCAGCGCGGCGACCACGCCGCCTATCAGCCCGAAGAGGTGGGCCTGCCAGCTCACGCCGGTCTCGCCGGGCAGCGCGCCCCACAGGATCGAGCCGTACACCGCGCCGACCAGGAGGCCCACCAGCACGTCCCCGACGCGGCGGTCGACGAAGCCGCGCACGACGAGGTAGCCGAAGAGGCCGAAGACGACGCCGGAGGCGCCCGCCGTGAGGGAGTTCGCGGGCGCGACCAGCCAGACCCCGAGGCCGCTGACGAGGATGATCACCGCGACCACGGACAGGAAGCGGCGGACGCCGGACAGGGCGGCCAGGAAGCCCAGCACCATCAGGGGCAGGGTGTTCGCCACGAGGTGGTCGAAGCCGAAGTGGAGGAAGGCGGCGGGCACGACGTCCCGCAGCTCCCCGACCTGACGGGGCGTGATGCCGTAGGTGTCCAGGGCGTGGTCGGTGACCGTGTCGATGATCTCCAGCAGCCACAGCAGGGCGACCCAGCCGCCGACCACGAGGGCGGCGTCCCGGGCGCGCGCCCGGCGCGGCACGGCCTCGGGGCGGGTCGCGCCGTACGGTCCCCGCCCCCGTCCGACGTCGAACTCCGATCCGTACGTCACTGCGTCCCCCTCCGGTCTCCGTCCGCACCGCCGCACCGCTCAGTGCTTCCGCACCGCTCGGCACCGCTGTACTGCTCAACGCATGTCGGCCACGTCCTGGTTCCTGCACGGGGCGCCGAATCCGGCCGGCCCCCGGGACCGGCCGGGCCGGGGTACGGCCGGAAGGCGGCCCGGGATGCGGGAGCGGGGCGGGGCCGCCGGACGCCCGCTGGTAAAATGGACGCACGCTTCGACATGACCGGGGTCCGTACCGACAGGTGCGGGCCCCGCTCCGTTCCGGGCGTCCGACCCAGGAAGGTTCCCCATGAACGCGAAGCCGCCCGCCGATCCGACGTCCCGTCCCGACAGCCCCGGCCACTCCCCCGCCGCGTCCTTCGCGGAGCTGGGGCTGCCGCCCGCGCTGCTGGAGACGATGACCGGGCTCGGGGTGACCGAGCCGTTCCCGATCCAGGCCGCCGCCCTCCCCGGCGCGCTGGCCGGACGCGACGTCCTGGGGCGGGCGCGCACCGGCTCCGGCAAGACGCTGGCCTTCGGGCTGGCCCTGCTGACGCGGATCGCGGACGCGCGCGCCGAGCCGAAGCGGCCCCGCGCGGTGGTGCTCGTCCCGACGCGTGAACTGGCCCAGCAGGTCGGCGAGGCGCTGGAGCCGTACGCGCGGACGCTGGGCGTCCGCCTCGCGACCGTGGTCGGCGGGGTGTCGATCAACCGGCAGGTGGCCGCGCTGCGCGCCGGGGTCGAGGTGCTGGTGGCGACGCCGGGGCGGCTGACCGACCTGGTGTCCCGCCGGGACTGCTTCCTGAACCAGGTGCGGATCACCGTGCTCGACGAGGCCGACCAGATGTGCGACCTGGGCTTCTTCCCGCAGGTCACGGAGTTGCTGGCGGGCATCCCGGACGACGGGCAGCGGCTGCTGTTCTCGGCGACGCTCGACCGGGACGTCGACCGGCTGGTGCGCGAGCACCTCCACGACCCGCTGCACGTGTCGGTGGACCCGGCCGCGGGCTCGGCCGCCACGATGGAGCACCACGTGCTGACCGTGCACCCGGCCGACAAGTACGCGACCGCCACCGAGATCGCCGCCCGCGACGGGCGGGTGCTGATGTTCCTGGACACCAAGGCGGGCGTGGACCAGTTCACCCGGCACCTGCGCGCCAGCGGGGTGCGGGCCGCCGCGCTGCACAGCGGCAAGTCGCAGCCGCAGCGCACGCACACGCTCGGCCGGTTCAAGGACGGTGAGATCACCGTGCTGGTGGCCACCGACGTCGCCGCGCGCGGCCTGCACGTCGAGGCGCTGGACCTGGTCGTCAACGTCGATCCGCCCGCCGACGCGAAGGACTACGTGCACCGCGGCGGGCGCACCGCCCGCGCCGGGGAGTCGGGCCGTGTGGTCACGCTGGTCACCCCGAACCAGCGGCGGGACGTCAGCCGGATGATGGCGGAGGCCGGGGTCCGGGCGACGGTCACGCCGGTGCGCTCGGGCGAGGCGACGCTGACGGAGCTGACCGGCGCGAAGCGTCCGCCGAGCGGGGGCACGCCGCAGGGCAACGCGCCGTTCCGGGGCATGGGCACCCGGCCGGGGCGCGGCGGCAAGGAGACCCGCAAGGCGGCCGAGGCGCGCAAGGCCGCGGAGGCGCGCGCGGCGGCCCGGGTGCGCCGGGGCCGCTGACGGCGCACGCCGGTCGCCACCGGTTGCGCGCCCCCCACCGCGCGGCCGTCCGCGCGGGTGATCAGCGGGTCCGGCAGGGCCCGCTCTGTACTTTTCGACAGAGGAGGCCAGGTCGGGCGCGTCCGCCCGACCTGGCCTGCCGACGTCGTGCGGCTCAGCTGACCTCGCCCGCGCGGGCCTGGGCCCACAGGTCGACGGCGCCGTCGATGACGGCGTGCCGGTCGATCTCGGCGAGTTCCTCGGCGGTGAAGGAGAGGTTCTCCAGCGCGGCGACGTTCTGCTCCAGCTGCTCGACGCGGGAGGCGCCGATGACCAGGGAGGTGACGCGGTCGTCGCGCAGGGCCCAGGCCAGGGCGAGCTGGGCCAGGCTCTGGCCGCGCCGGGCGGCGATGTCGTTCAGGGCGCGCAGCCGCCGGAGCGTGTCGTCGGTGAGCCAGCCGGTGTCGAAGGACTTGTCCTGGCTGGCGCGGGAGTCCGCGGGAACGCCGTCGAGGTAGCGGCCGGTGAGCAGGCCCTGGGCGAGGGCGGTGAAGCCGATGACGCCGAAGCCCTCGTCGGCGGCGGCGTCGAGGAGGCCGTCGGTCTCGATCCAGCGGTTGAGCATGTTGTACGACGGCTGGTGGATCAGCAGCGGGGTGCCCAGCTCGCGCAGGATGGCGGCCGCCTGCCGGGTGCGCTCGGCGTCGTAGGAGGAGATGCCGACGTAGAGGGCCTTGCCCTGGCGGACCGCGGTGTCCAGCGCGGTCATCGTCTCCTCCAGCGGGGTGGAGGCGTCGAGGCGGTGCGAGTAGAAGATGTCGACGTAGTCGAGGCCGGTCCGCTTCAGGGACTGGTCGAGGGAGGCGAGGACGTACTTGCGGGAGCCGCCGCCCTGTCCGTAGGGGCCGGGCCACATGTCCCAGCCCGCCTTGGTGGAGACGACCAGCTCGTCGCGGTAGGGCCGCAGGTCCTCGCGCAGCAGCCGGCCGAAGTTCAGCTCGGCCGAGCCGTAGGGCGGGCCGTAGTTGTTGGCGAGGTCGTGGTGGGTGATGCCGAGGTCGAAGGCGCGCAGCGCGATCTGCCGCTGGGTCTCGAACGGCTTGTCGTCGCCGAAGTTGTGCCAGTAGCCGAGGGACAGGACCGGAAGGTCGAGTCCGGAGCGGCCGGTACGGCGGTAGAGCATGGAGCCGTCGTAGCGGGCGGCGTCCGCGACGTAGGTCATGTGGGGTCTCCGCGGTGAGCGAGCTGGGGATGTCGTCCCTGGTCAGGGGCGCCGTCCACTGTGCGCCAGTTCGGTGGTGAAGTCCAACAAGCCACGGTCATGGAACTGAGCGGCGCGGCTTCTGAATCGGCCCCGTCCGGGCGGTCCGCCGTGCCGGGCGGACGACCGGGTGGGGGTCGTCGCTCAGGGCGCCATGGGTGCGGGTACTCAGACGGACCGGGTGCGGCGGGCCTGGCGGGTGAGCACGAGGGCGCTGCCGGGCGGGGGCTTCGGCGGGCCAGAGTGGGGGTGACAGGGTCCACCCACCCGGTCGCACGGCGCCCGCCGTGGGCCGGGTCCCTCCCGACAGGAGCGTCCCATGGCTGCCAGGTCCTGGCTGCGTGTGCTGGTGGCGGGTGCCGCCGTTCTCGGACTCGCCGGGTGCAGCAAGGCGGACCGGGCGGTGCTCACCGCGCCCGCCTGCCCGGACGGGCCGTCCGCGCGGCCGGTGCAGCGGGACCTCCCGCGCGGCACCGTGTACGCGTGGGGGCCGCAGTTCGGGGCGCCCGAGGAGCCGTTCGAGCAGCGGGCGGTGCCCGGCTGGACCGATGTCGTCTCGGTCGCCGACAGCGGCTGGACCACGGTGGCCGTGCGCGCCGACGGGAGTGTCTGGTCGTACGGCACCAACGTCGAGGGGTCGCTCGGGCGGGGTTCGGGCGAGCGGGTCCGGGAGGCGGTGCCGCGCCGGGTGCCCGGCATCGAGCGCGCGCACGCCGTGTACAGCAGCGGTCCCACGTTCTACGTGGTGCTGCGCGACGGCGGGGTGATGGCGTGGGGCTCGGACAAGTTCCTGGTGCGGGGCGGGCGCCGGGAGGGCAACGGCGGGGTGTCGGTGCCCGAGCGGATGGACGGGGTGGGCGGGGTCGTCGGGATGGGGCCCGGTCTGCTGAACGCGTTCGCGCTGCGCGGCAACGGCACGGTGCTGGGGTGGGGCATCAACGTCACCGACGTGCTCGGGGACCGGGACGGCACCGTGCTGGGGCGGATCGACGGGGTGTCCGGGGTGGTGGACGTGGCGTCGGCGGGCGGGGCCGTCGTCGCGCTGAAGGCCGACGGGCGGGTGTGCGCGTGGGGCAACAACGCGCACGGCCTGCTGGGGGTGGAGCCGCTCGGCGGGCAGACCGGACGTCCGGTGCTGGTGCCGGGGCTGGACGACATCGTGCAGGTGGTGGGGGGTTCGGACGTCGCCTACGCACTCGACCGGAAGGGCGCGGTGTGGGCCTGGGGCCGGGGCGCGAGCGGGTCGCTGGGCGACGGGGACGGCGAGGACCACGCGGTGGCGCGCCCGGTGCGGGTGACGGGGCTGCCGCCGATCCGTCGTGTCTCGGCGTTCCAGCTCACCGGGTACGCGATCGACACGGACGGCGACGTGTGGGGCTGGGGCTCGGGGCTGGCGCTCGGCCCGTACGCGCCCGACGGCACGGGCAAGCCGGTGCGGGTGCCGCTGCCGGGGCCGGTGCTGGAGGTGTCGGGGCGGCACGCTCTGGTGGCGGGGACGCGCTAGCCACTCCCTGCGCTGACAGCGGACCCGGCCCGCTGTCAGTCTGCGGGGGCGGTGTCGGCGGCCGGGCGGGGCTCGCCGCGGAAGACCTCGGCGGTGTGCCAGGCGCGGTGCGGTTCCGCGACGGGTCGGGCGCCGGGCTGCGGGCCGGTCAGGGGGCGGCCCGCGAGGGCGACGACGTACCGGCGGGCGGTGTCGCTGTGGCCGACGAAGCGCTGTGAGACCAGGACGCAGTGGCCCGGCCCGATGCCGAGGACGCCCTTGTCGAAGAGCTTGTGGTGCAGCGAGCAGAGGCAGAGCCCGTTGTCGACGTCGTCGGGTCCGTCGAACGCCCACCAGCGGACGTGGGCCGCTTCCAGGCCGACGGGGGTGTGGTCGACGCGGCCGTCGTAGCCGCAGAACGCGCACCGGTACTCGTAGGCGGTGAGGACGCGTTCGCGCATCCGGCGGTCGCGGGCGCGGCGGGCGGCGGTGAGCGGCCGGGGCCCGGCCGCGTCGGGGTCGAGTCCGACGGCCTCGCTCAGCTCGCCGTGCAGGGACGGCGGGAAGTGCCGGTCGAGCAGGGCGCGGGCGATCCGGCCGAGGAGGTCGGGGTCGCGGCGCAGGGCGGCCCGCAGGTCGGGGGCGAGGCGCCCGCGGGCGTCCGCGGCGCGCAGGTCGCGCACCCCGGTGCCGGGGCTGCCGGGTCCGCGATCGGTGGCAACCTCCCACACGCCGTCGGCGGCCAGGTGGTGGAAGGGGTACGCGGGGGACGTACGGTGCGGCGGCCCGTACTCGGTGAGGAGGCGGCCGAGGTCCCGCTCGACGGCGGTGTAGTGCAGGGCGGCGTCCGGGTCGGCGTGGAACCTGCCGAGGGCGTACAGGAGCAGGAGGGGTTTGTGCGGGGCGCGGGTGCCGCTGCGGGTCCACTGCCTCAGCCGCGTGGTGCGCTCCAGCCAGTCCATGGGCGGTGAGCGTAGCGACCGGTGTCCCCGGTCGGGCGGGCGGGGTCAGCGGACGCGGAAACGGTCGTCGACCAGGCCGAGGCGGTGGGCGACGACGGCCGCCTGAACGCGGTTGCGCAGCCCGAGTTTCTGGGTGACGGCGGCGACGTGGGACTTGACTGTGGTGATGCCGAGGTGGAGGTCGGAGCCGATCTCCGCGTTGGAGCGGCCCGCGCCGACCAGGGCGAGGACCTCCCGCTCGCGCGGGGTGAGGGAGTCCGACGCGGCGGCGGTGCCCTCGCCCCGGCCGGTCTCCGTGTCCTGGTGGGCGCGGACCGCGCGGGCCAGGACGCGGGCCAGGACGGCGGGGGCGAGGAGGGGTTCGCCGCGGGCGGCGCGGCGGACGGCGTCGATCATCGCCTCGGGTTCGCCGTCCTTGAGGAGGTAGCCGACGGCCCCGGCGCTCAGCGCGCCGTACACCTCGGCGTCGTCGTCGAAGGTCGTCAGCATCAGCACGTGCGTCCCGGGGCGGGCAGCGAGGATGCGCCGGGTGGCCTCGATGCCGTCGAGGCGGGGCATCCGCAGGTCCATCAAGACGACGTCAGGGCGCAGCCGTTCGGCGAGCCGGACCGCTTCCTGGCCGTCGGCGGCCTCCCCGACGACGTCCTCGCCCGCGGTGCGCAGCAGGAGGGTGACGCCCGCCCGGACGAGGGCCTGGTCGTCGACGACGAGGACGCGGATCACGGGCGGTCTCCCAGGGGGAGGGCGACGCGCAGCCGCCAGCCGTCGACGGCGGGTCCGGCGTCGAGGGTGCCGCCGATCACCTCGACGCGTTCCCGCATGCCGGTGAGGCCGTGTCCGGAGGCGGGCAGCGCGGGGACGGGCTGCCGCAGGACCGTGTTGGCGACGTCGACGACGAGGCTGCCGTCGGCGACGTGGACGGCGGCTGTCACGGCGGCGCCGGGTCCGGCGTGCTTGAGGACGTTGGTGAGGGCCTCCTGCATGACGCGGGCGGCGGTGACGCGCGGGGCGAGCGGGACGGCGGCGGCGCGCTCGTCGTGGGTGAGGGTGACGTGCAGTCCGGCGGCGCGGCTGCGGTCGACGGCGTCGGTGATCATGCGTTCGGGGTCCACGATCCCTTCGGGGTGGTCGGGGTCGCGCAGGATGCGGAGCAGGCCGCGCAGGTCGACGAGGGCCTCGCGGGCGCTGGCCTGGATGGACGCGATGCCGCCGAGGGCCGCGTCGAGGCGTTGCCCCTGGTCGGGGGCGTGGGTCGCGGCGTACTGGGCGGAACCGGCGCGCAGCGCGATCGCGGAGACGTGGTGGGCGACGAGGTCGTGGAGGTCGCTCGCGATGCGGGCGCGCTCGGTCATGCGGGCGGCGCGGGTCTCGGCCAGGCGGCGTTCCTCGGCGTCGCGGGCGCGTTCCTCGGCGACGGCGGCGGCCTGGCGTACGGCGGCCAGGTAGCGGCCGAAGGCGACCGGCGCGGCGACGGCGAGCGCGGCGGACAGGACCCGGACGACGCCGTCGGCGCCGGAGAGCGGGCCGTCCGGGTCGGTGCCGATGCTGAACAGGACGGCGGCGAGGGTCGCGGCGTAGGCGACGGCGGTGGTCCTGTCGCCGTGCCGGTGGGCGACCACGCCGAGCACCACGGCCGCGGCGATGGGCGCGACGTGGGAGGTGCCGACGGGCAGGGTCAGGTCGGCGACGACGACCAGCACCAGTTCGACCGCGAGGGCGACGAGGGGCAGGTGCCGGGCGACGACGAGGGTGAGCGCGGCGGCCTCGACGAGCAGCCAGTGGGTGGCCGTCCGGTCGGCGGAGGGGGCGGTGACGAGGGTGGCCGCGCCGATCCCGGCCGCGACGACGGCGATCAGGAGGTCCAGTCCGGGGCGGCGCCGCTGGGATGCGCTCACCGTTTCACCCTACGTCCGCCTGCTCGGCCGCACCCCCTCCCACCAGCCGCCCCGCCTCCTCCTTCCGGCCGCCGCCGGGCCGGTCGCATCGGCCGCGGGACCGGCTTCGCGCAGGACGATCCGGGGCCCGCGCCGGACCTAGCGTCGGCGGTGCGGCCGGGGCGTGCCCGTGCACTCCCCCGCCGGACGGCCGCCGCCCCCGCGTGGGGCGGCCGGGCCTCCGCCGCCGCCCTCGCTGTTCTTCCCCGTACGAGAGAGGTCCTCCGTCCGTGTCGTTCCTGTGGGAGTTCGTACGAAGTCCGCTGACCGTGGGGGCCGTGGCGCCCAGCGGCCGGTCCCTGGCCGGGGTGGCGACCGTGCCGGTGCCGCGGTCCGGGGCGCCGGTGGTGGTCGAACTGGGGCCCGGTACGGGCGTGTTCACCGCGGCGATCCAGGAGCGGCTGGCGGGCCGGGGCCGTCACGTCGCGGTCGAGGTGAACGAACGGTTCGCCGCGCGGCTCGCCCGCGCCCACCCGGGGGTGGACGTGGCGTGGGCCGACGCCCGCGACCTGGCGGGGGTCCTCGCGACGCGGGGGCTCGACCGGGCCGACGTCGTCGTGAGCGGGCTGCCGTGGGCGGCGTTCCCGCCGCGCGCGCAGGGCGACGTGCTCGGCGCGGTGGTCGCCGCCCTGCCGCCGCACGGCGTGTTCACCACGTTCGCCTATGTCCACGCGCGGTGGACGGCACCGGCCCGGCGGCTGTCGCGGGCGCTGCGCGACCGGTTCGACGAGGTCGTCGTCGGCCGCACGGTCTGGGACAACCTGCCGCCCGCCCTGGTCTACCACTGCCGCCGTCCGGTGCCCGACCCGCTGTACGCGGGGGCCGTCGCACCGCTCACCGAGGGAGAAGCGTCATGACACCACCGTCCGTCGAAGGAGGCGGTCCCCGTGCCGCGGAGGGCCTGCTCGGGAGAGTGGGCCGGACGGCGTACCGCAGGCGCCATACCGTGTTGGCGGCGTGGCTGGCCGGGCTGGTCGCGGTGCTGGCGCTGTCCCGGGCGTTCGGCGGGGAGTTCACCGCCGACTACGCGGCGCCGGGGTCGGACTCGCAGCGGGCCCAGCACCTGCTGGAGGAACGCTTCGCCAGCCAGTCCGGGTCGGTCGTGACCGTCGTGGTGCGGGCGGACGACGGTGTGCGGGCCGTGCGGGGCGCGGTCGGCGAGCTGCTGACCGACCTGCGGGCGGCCGAGCACGTGAGCCGGGTCGAGGACCCCTATGCGACGCCGGGCGCGATCGACGCCGACGGGCGGACCCTGGTGACCGAGGTGCGGCTCGACGTGGCGAACGGCGCCGACATGCCCGTCGAGGACACCACCCGGTTGATGGACATCGCGCGGGAGCACAGCACCTCCGGCACGCGGGTCTTCCTGGGCGGCCAGGCGGTGGCGACGGCCGAGGGCGGGCCGGTCGGCTCCGAGGCGATCGGGCTCGCGGTGGCGGCGGTGATCCTGCTGCTGACGTTCGGCTCGGTGGTGGCCGCCGGGCTGCCGCTGGTGGTGGCGCTCGCCGGGCTCGCGGTGAGCGCGTTCGCGACCGGTCTGGTGATCCGGCTGGTGGACGCCCCGGAGTGGTCGACCTCGCTCGCCGCGATGCTGGGGATCGGTATCGGCATCGACTACGTGCTGCTGATGGTGACGCGGTTCCGGGAGGCGCGGGCGGCCGGTCTGGCGCCCGAGGACGCCACGGCGGCCACGATGGACACCGCGGGCCGGTCGGTGCTGGTCGCCGGGGTGACGGTCGTCGTCAGTCTGCTGGGCCTGTTCGCGATGGGCCTCGCCTACATGCGGGGCGCGGCCCTGGTGGCGATCGTCGGGGTCCTCGTCGTGCTGGCGGCGAGCGCCACTCTCTTCCCGGCGCTGCTCGGCTTCCTCGGCGGGCGGGTCGACCGGCTGCGGCTGCCGCTGCCCCGGCGCCGGTCCGGTACGCCCCCGGTGGACGCGGACGGGCATGTCCGGCCGGGCCGGGGGTGGCTGTGGTGGAGCGGGCTGGTGCAGCGGCACCGGATCGCGGCGGCCGTGGCGGGAACGGCGGTCATGCTGGCCCTCGCCGCGCCGTTCGCGGGGGTGCGCTTCGGGTTCCCCGACGCGGGCAACAACCCGTCCGACAGCATGACCCGGCAGACGTACGACGCGGTCGCCGACGGGTTCGGTCCCGGCGCCAACGCGCCGCTGCTGCTCGTCGTGCAGCTGTCCGAGCGGGGCGACGACGCGGTGCTCGCCCCGCTGCGCTCGGCCGCCGCCGGCACCGCCGGGGTCGCCTCGGTGCAGGCGCCGCTGGTCAACCCGGCGGGCGACACCGCGGTCCTGAGGGTCGTCCCCGCCACGGGTCCGCAGGACGAGGCGACCGGCGACCTGGTGGGCCGCCTGCGTGACCGCACGGTTCCCGAGGTGACGGACGGGACGGGGGCGCGGGTGTACGTCGGCGGGGCGAGCGCCGCGTCGATCGACAGCACCGACGACCTGGCCGGGCGCATCCCGTACCTGATCACCGGGGTGATCGTGCTGTCGATGCTCCTGCTGCTGGCGGCGTTCCGCAGTGTCGTCGTGCCGTTGAAGGCGGCCCTGATGAACCTGCTGTCGGTGGCGGCCGCCTACGGCGTCGTCTCACTCGTCCTCCAGGGCGGCTGGGCCGGGCGGCTCGTCGGCATCGACACGCCGACGCCGCTGCCGCCGTTCGTGACGGTGCTGATGTTCGCGGTGCTGTTCGGCCTGTCGATGGACTACGAGGTGTTCCTGCTGAGCCGGGTCCGTGAGTCCTGGCTGCGCACCGGGGACAGCGCCCGGTCGGTGACGGAGGGGCTGGCCGGTACCGGGCGGGTGATCACGGCCGCCGCGGCGATCATGGTCGCGGTGTTCCTGGCGTTCGTGCCCAGTACGGAGATCGTGCTGAAGCTGATCGGTGTCGGCATGGCCTCCGCGATCCTCCTCGACGCGACCGTGGTCCGCATGGTGCTGGTGCCCGCGACGATGCACCTGCTGGGCCGCCGCAACTGGTGGATGCCCCGATGGCTCGACCGGTGGCTGCCGGAGCTGCACATCGAGGGGCGGCCGGAGCAGCGGGTGGGGCCCGGCCCGACGGACCTGACTGGTCGGCCCGGCCCGGCTGGACGGCCCGGCCCGGCTGACCGATCCATTCGGTCTGGTGGGTCCGATCGGTCCGCTCCGGACGGCGACGGCCCCGTGTCGGGGGAGCCGGGCACGGAGACCGCCTCGGGGCCCGCCGCGCAGAGGGGCTGATCATCGCACCGCGCTCCCCGATCCGGCACGAAAATCATGCAAGAGGATCACCCTTCCCTCACATTTCGCTATGCTCCAGGCGCTTCAACCGCACCACTTGAGGGGGGAACCTCATGCGAACGCGCTTCGCGCTGCCCGCAGTCGCCGTGGCGGCCACCGTCACCACCGTCTTCGCGGCACCGGCCCAGGCGGCCGAGTACTCGTCCGCGCTGAAGGTCAAGGGCGTGCAGTACGACGCCCCGGGCACCGACTCCAACCGGTGCTCGGGCGGCAACACCAAGAACGAGTACCTGATCGTGAAGAACTACTCGCGCACGGCGAAGGTGAACCTGAAGGGCTACGCCGTCAAGGACGCCGCCGGGAACAGGTTCACGTTCACCGCGAACCACACCCTGGAGCCCGGGGACTACGTGAAGCTGCGCGGCGGCAAGGGCACCGACTCCGACGCCGGCAACGTCGTCTACCGCCAGAACTGCAACTTCATCTGGAACAACGACAAGGACACCATCAACCTGCTGAAGCCGGGCGGCGCCAAGGCGGACGTCCACTCGTACACCAAGCGCGCCAACGACGCCGACGGCAACGGGTACATCACCTACCACGGCTGATCCACCGCACGCGAAGAACGGCGGGAGCCCCACCGGTTCCCGCCGTTCTTCGCGTGTTCACGCTGCTCAGACGGGCCCCGGTGAACGACCTTTCACCCTGTACATGCGCTTTCGCCCCGACCGACCTAGCCTGGCATCAAAAGCTCGGGCAGCCGACAGCCGGCAGGGACGCCGGCGGAGGGTGAGCTTCAATGGCTGAGCGGCATATAGGAAAGGGCCTGGTCGGCGAATTGTCCGCCGAGTTCGCAGGCACCATGATCCTGATTCTCTTCGGTTGTGGCGTGGTGGCCCAGGTCGTCGCGGGCGGCGCGCTCACCGATCCGGCGGGCGGTCTCGGCGACCACGACAGCATCGCCTGGGCGTGGGGTCTGGGCGTCACGCTCGGTGTGTACGTCGCGGCGCGGCTGAGCGGCGCGCACCTCAACCCCGCGGTGACGGTGGCCCTGGCCACGTTCAAGGGGTTCCCCTGGAAGAAGGTCGCGCCGTACGCGGTGGCCCAGACGCTCGGCGCCTTCGTGGCCGCGCTGATCGTCCGGTGGAACTACACCGAGGCACTGGCGAAGGCCGACCCCGGTCACACCATCAAGACGCAGGGCGTGTTCTCCACGCTCCCCGCCAACGGCAACCCCAACCTCCCGGTCCACGAGTGGGGTGCCTTCCGCGACCAGGTCATCGGCACGGCGATCCTGCTGCTGCTGATCCTCGCGGTCACGGACCTCCTGAACACCCCGCCGGGCGCCAACCTCGCCCCGTTCATCGTCGGTCTGATCGTCGTCGCGATCGGCATGGCGTGGGGCACGAACGCGGGGTACGCGATCAACCCGGCCCGTGACTTCGGCCCGCGGCTGGCGAGCTTCCTCACCGGATACGGCGGGGCGTGGCGAGATCAGTACGGGAACTTCTACTTCTGGGTGCCGATCATCGGCCCGCTGGTCGGCGGTCTGCTGGGCGCGGGAATCTACAAGGCCTTCATCGGCAGGTTCCTGCCCGCGGCCGAACCCGAGCCGCCGGGACGCATCCCGGCACCGAAAGACTGACCCCGGCCGGAGAGGCGGCACATCATGGCGGACTTCATCGGCGCGGTCGACCAGGGAACCACCAGCACCCGGTTCATGATCTTCGACCACGGCGGCAACGAGGTGGCCAAGCATCAGCTGGAGCACGAGCAGATCCTGCCGCGCTCCGGCTGGGTGGAGCACGATCCCGTGGAGATCTGGGAACGCACCAACTCGGTGATCCAGAACGCGCTGCGGCACGGCAACCTCACCGCCGAGGACCTGGCGGCGATCGGCATCACCAACCAGCGCGAGACGACCGTGGTCTGGGACCCGCGCAACGGACGGCCCTACTACAACGCGATCGTCTGGCAGGACACCCGGACCGACGCGATCGCGGCGAACCTGGAGCGCTCGGGCAAGGGCGACGTGATCCGCCGCAAGGCGGGGCTGCCGCCCGCGACGTACTTCTCCGGCGGCAAGATCCAGTGGATCCTGGAGAACGTCGACGGCGTCCGGGAGGCCGCCGAGCAGGGGCACGCCCTGTTCGGCAACACGGACGCCTGGGTGCTGTGGAACCTCACCGGCGGTCCCGACGGCGGCATCCACGCCACCGACGTGACCAACGCGTCCCGCACCATGCTGATGGACCTGGAGACCCTCGACTGGGACGACGAGCTGCTCGGCTTCTTCGGCATCCCCCGGGCGATGCTCCCGACCATCAACCCCTCCTCGCACCGCGAGGCGTACGGCGTCACCCGCACCTCCCGGCCGCTGCGCTCGGCCATCCCGATCGGCGGGGTGCTCGGCGACCAGCAGGCGGCGACCGTCGGCCAGGTCTGCTTCCGGCCCGGCGAGGCGAAGAACACGTACGGCACCGGCAACTTCCTGGTGCTCAACACCGGTACGGAACTGGTCCGTTCGCAGCACGGCCTGCTCACCACGGTGGCCTACCAGCTCGGCGACAGCCCCGTCGTCTACGCGCTGGAGGGCTCCATCGCGGTGACCGGGTCGGCGGTGCAGTGGCTGCGCGACCAGATGAAGATCATCAAGACGGCCGCGGACAGCGAGAAGCTCGCGCGGACCGTCGAGGACAACGGCGGGATGTACTTCGTCCCGGCGTTCTCGGGCCTGTTCGCGCCCTACTGGCGCTCGGACGCCCGGGGCGCGATCGTCGGCCTCGCGCGCTACAACGACAACGCGCACCTGGCCCGCGCCACGCTGGAGGCGATCTGCTACCAGAGCCGCGACGTCGTCGAGGCGATGGAGCAGGACTCCGGGGTCCATCTGGACGTGCTCAAGGTGGACGGCGGGGTCACCGCCAACGACCTGTGCATGCAGATCCAGGCCGACGTGCTGGGTGTCCCGGTCAGCCGGCCGGTCGTCGCCGAGACCACCGCGCTCGGCGCCGCGTACGCGGCGGGCCTGGCCACGGGCTTCTGGCGGGACACCGACGAACTGCGCACGCACTGGGCGGAGTCCAAGCGCTGGACCCCCGGCTGGTCCGAGGAGCAGCGCGCCGAGGGCTACGACGGCTGGAAGCGGGCGGTGGAGCGCACGCTCGACTGGGTCAAGGTGCCCTGACGTCCTGGTCCGGCCGGTACGGCGTTCAGGGCCTGTCTGCCCCTTCCCGTCGTCGCCCGGAGGGCGGCCGCGCGGCGTCAGGTGCGTGCTCTCGGCGTGCCGGGCGTGGACCCTCGTACTGGACGTACTCGGGTCCGCGCCCGGTGCGGCGGGAGTGCGTGCATGGCGTCACGCGGCAGACGGGAATGGTCAGACAGGCCCTGGGCGGCCGGTGACGTGCGACGGTCATCCGTCGGCGTCACCGGCCGCGCGCGTTCCCGCACCGTCTGCCGGGTCGGCGCGGTGGGGGTCGGCGCGGAGGCCGTCGACGATGAGGGTGAGGATGCGTTCGGCGCGCTCCTCGCCGCCGCGCGCCGGGTCGAGCCGCCACAGCACGCTGAGCTGGAGGAGGACGTCCTCGGGGTCGAGGCCGGGCTTCAGGGTGCCGTCGGCGGCGCCCGCGTCGAGCAGCAGGCCGATGGCCCGGACGAAGGGGTCGTAGTTCTCGTCGTCGCGGCCGTCGTTCGTGGCGGCGTGGATCACCTCGGCGACGCCGAACTTGAGGCGGCCGTAGTGGGCGACCTCGGCGAACCAGCGGCGCATCGCCGCCAGGGGCGGATGCGTGGCGAGGAGCGTGGGGACCCGGTCGATGAGCTGCTGGATCTCGGTCCGGTACAGCTCCAGGACGAGTGCCTCGCGGGTCGGGAAGTGGCGGTAGAGCGTGCCGATGCCGACGCCTGCGTCGCGGGCGATCGCGGTGAGGGAGGCGGTGCCGGAGGCGGTGAGCGCCTCCCGGGCGACGGTGAGGATGCGCTCCCGGTTGCTGAGGGCGTCCTTGCGGGTCGGCTTCGCGGGCGGCGGGGTCACGGGCGCGGTTCTTCCTCTCGGCGGACCGGGGGTGCGGGCGGGGCGGCACGGGCGTGTCGGGGGGCGTGTCGGACGCGGCTGCACCTCGGCGGGAGGGCACGCGTTGCGAAACGGAGGGCCCTCCGCTACGTTGGGAAGCGTTATGGAGGGGCCTCCGTTTCATTCTCCCACACACCCCCACTCCCTGGAGGACTGCCATGTCCGAGCTGGTTCTGGTCACCGGCGGCACCGGCTACATCGGCGGCTGGTGCGTCACCGAACTGCTGCGCCGCGGCTACGACGTCCGCACCACCGTCCGCACGCCCGAGCGGGAGCGTTCCGTGGTCGACGCCGTGTCGGGCGAGCTGGACCCGGGCGGGCGGCTCAGCTTCGCCGTCGCCGACCTGACCTCCGACGCGGGCTGGGACGCGGCCGTGAAGGACGTCGACCACGTGCTGCACGTCGCCTCCCCGCTGGGTGTCACCGCCGGGGCCTCCCCCGAGTCGCTGATCACCCCGGCGCGCGACGGCACGCTCCGCGTCCTGCGCGCCGCGACCGCGGCCGGGGTACGGCGGGTGGTGATGACGTCGGCGGCCAACGCGGCGAGCCCGTCGTCGTACGCGAGCGAGGGCGTCACGGACGAGACCCTGTGGACCGATCCCGACGACCCGACACTGATCCCCTACCGCCGTTCCAAGACCCTGGCGGAGCGCGCGGCCTGGGACTTCATGGCGGACCACGGCGGTACGACGGAACTCACCACCGTGCTGCCGGGCGCCGTGTTCGGGCCCGTGCTGAGCACGGAGACGCTCGGTTCGGTGGGCATCGTGGCCCGCATGCTCTCCGGGAAGATGCCCGGCGTGCCCCGGATCGGCCTGGAGGTCGTGGACGTGCGCGACCTGGTCGACGCGCACCTGCGGGCGATGACCTCCCCGGCCGCGGCCGGTGAACGCTTCCTCGCCACGGGTGAGTTCCTGTGGATGGCGGACATGGCCCGCATCCTGCGCGAGGGGCTGGGCCGGGACGGTTCGCGCGTCTCCACGCGTCGCGTCCCCGACTCCGTCGTCCGCTTCATGGCCCGCTACCGGGACCCGTCCCTGCGCGAGATCACCCCCGCGCTCGGACGTCGCAACCGGCACAGCACGGAGAAGGCGCGTACGGTCCTGGGCTGGCGGCCGCGCCCGGCACGCGAGGC
The DNA here is from genome assembly GCF_044757425.1 of Streptomyces sp. NPDC091281. Lineage (NCBI taxonomy): Bacteria > Bacillati > Actinomycetota > Actinomycetes > Kitasatosporales > Streptomycetaceae > Streptomyces > Streptomyces sp. NPDC091281. The sequence goes on from NZ_JBIVUY010000003.1 coordinate 49,672, forward strand.
CGTCCTGGACTGCGCGGAGAGCCTGATCGCGCACGGCGCGGTGGAGCGGCCCTGAGCCGACGCCCCGGCGGGCGGGGTCAGTTGACGTCGACGTGGTCGAAGAGGTCGAGCATCCGGCCGAGCACCTGGACGCACGCCCGCACGTCGGCGTCCGTGAGGCCGCCGCCGACCTGGCGGAGCAGAAGGTGCTCGCGGGCGAGGACGGAGGCGATCACCGCGCGGCCCGGTTCCGTCAGCCGGATCAGGGACGACCGCTGGTGCGCGGGGTTGGGCACGCTCTCCACCCAGCCGTGCCCGGCCGCGTCGTTGACCATCCGCTGCACGAACTGGCGGCTGATCGCCTGGGCCCGCCCCATCTGCGGAACGGTCAGGGGCCCGTTCTTGTGCAGGAGGTCCAGCACGGCGCGTACGCCGACGGAGAGCCCCTCGACGGCCTCTCCTTGTTCGACCTTGCGCTGCACGCGCCGGTAGAGCGGTCCGACCAGGTCGAACACCTCGGTCAGGCGGTGGCCCAGCTCGTCCGGCGGCAGCGGGTCGCCACCCCCGCCCGGCCGGGCCGCCGCCGCTCCCCCGCGTGCGCCGCTGCGGTGGCCGTCGTCGCGGCCGAATCCCTCGCCCCTGTCCGTCACCCGACCATCATGACACCTTGGTTGCCAAGTTACAGTCGAGATGACACCTTGGTTGTCATGATTTCTTCCTTCGATCTCCGCCCCTTCGCGTCCTCCGACGGCGAACTCGCCTACGTCGACGCGGGCGAGGGCGATCTCGTGGTGCTGCTGCACCCCGGGTTCGCCGACCATCGCGCCTTCGCCGCCCAGATACCGGCGCTCGCCCGGAACCATCGGGTGGTCGTGCCGGACACGCGCGGTTTCGGGTTCTCCGCGAACGCGCGTGAGCCGTTCCGCTGGCCCGACGACCTCGCCGCGCTCCTGGGCCACCTGGACGCGGGGCCCGCGGCTCTCGTCGGCGTGTCGATGGGCGGCGCCATCGCCACCGACACGGCGCTGGAGCACCCCGAACTGGTGCGGGGCGTTCTCGTCTCCGGGGCGTCGACCAGCGAGTTCACGTACACCAACCCGTGGCACCTGGCGATCCAGGAGGAGTTCGGGCGGACGCTGGCGGCCGGTGACATCGAGGGCTGGCTCACGGCGTTCCTCAGGGCCGCGGCGGGCGAGCACCGCACAGTCGACGCGCTCGGCCCGGACGCCCAAGACCTGCTGCGCACCATGGCACTGCACACCCTGTCGAAGCACACACCGGACGAGGAGAACGTCCACGTCCCGGTGACAGACACCTGGTCGCGGGTGCCGGGGATCGACGTGCCGGTCCTCACCGTGAACGGCACGCTCGACGCGCCGGAGCTGATCAAGGAGGGCGCCCGGCTGGCCCGAACGGTCCGCGACGGCCGGTCGGTGACGATCGAGGGCGTGGGCCACCACCCCCACCTGGAGCGGCCGGAGGAGTTCACGGCACTGGTGACGGAGTTCCTGCGCGACCTCGGGACCGGCCCCGCGCAGACCCGCCTCAGGTCGACCCGGACCTGACCTGATCCGATCTGAAGGACGCTCGGACAAGCGGCAACACCTCCTTGTAATCGCTGACATCAGATTTAGGTTATCGACGATTGCATTTTCGGCGATACCGTGCAACTGTTATCGACGAAACAGGGAGCGCGGAGGTTCCCCGGCACACCGCACCGGGGCCCACGCAGCACCCGCTCCCCTCACGCCGAGGCGGCCAGTCCGCCCGGCCGGCCGAAGGAGTGCTCGTCATGTCCGTCGTCATCGTCACCGGCGCCGGTTCCGGATTCGGAGCCCTCGCCGCCCGCGCCCTCGCCGACTCCGGCCACACCGTCTACGCCAGCATGCGCGCCGTCGACGGGCGGAACGCGGAACGCGCTCAGGCCGTGCGGGACCACGCCGAGAAGGAGGGCGTCGACCTGCGCGTCGTGGAGCTGGACGTCCTGTCGCAGGAGAGCGCCGACGCGGCGATCGCCACCGTCGTGCGGGAGTCGGGCCGTCTGGACGTCGTCGTCCACAACGCCGGTCACCTGGTGGTCGGTCCGACCGAGGCGTTCACGCCGGAGGAGATCAGCGCCGTCTACGACACCAACGTGCTCGGAACGCAGCGCGTCAACCGCGCCGCTCTTCCCGTACTGCGCGCCCAGGGCAGCGGGCTGGTGCTCTGGGTCGGCTCCACCAGCAGCCGCGGCGGCACCCCGCCGTACCTGGCCCCGTATTTCGCCGCGAAGGCCGCGATGGACTCCCTCGCCGTCAGTTACGCGGCCGAGCTGGCCCGGTTCGGCATCGAGACGAGCATCGTCGTCCCCGGCGCCTTCACCTCCGGCACGAACCACTTCGCCAGCGCGGGCCACCCGGCCGACGAGGACACCGTCGCGGCGTACGAGGCCCGGTACGGCGGCCTGATGGAGCAGGTCGGCACCCGCCTGGCGGCCCTGGCCCCGGCCGACGCGGACGTCGCCGACGTCGCGCGGGAGATCGTGCGCGTGGTGAACCTGCCCGCCGGTCGGCGCCCGTTCCGCACGCACGTCGACCCGGCGAACGACGGCTCCGAGGAGGTCTCGGTCGTCGCCGACCGCATCCGCACCGAGTTCTACCAGCGCCTCGGCCTGGAGGACCTGCTGCACCCGGCAGGCACCTGACGCCGAGTACCGCTGATTTCCAAAAAAGGTTGTCAGTGATACAGCTTTGCTGTTACCGTTGAAAACGCACAGGCGTTAGCGGTGATGGTCGACACGGCTGCGGGGACCGCCGGAATGAAGCAACCTGTCCCGTAGTGATGTCCCTGAAGCGCTGTCCGGCAGTGGGCCTTCACCGACGAGGACCGACCCGCCACCACCGACCAGAAGCCCCCCTTCCTCACCTCACCTCGCATCCCTCCACAGCACTCAAGGAGCAGGTCATGAACGACAACACCGCGCGCGTCGCGCTCATCACGGGCGGCTCCGGCGGCATCGGCCGGGCGGTCGCCGAGCGTCTGGCGTCGGACGGCATCGCCGTCGGCGTGCACTACGCGGGCAACAAGACCAAGGCCGAGGAAACGGTCGCCGCCATCACCTCGGCCGGTGGCCGGGCCGTCGCGGTGGGCGGCGACGTCGCCGACGAACACGACATGTCCGCCGCCTTCGACGCGGTGGAGGCGGCCTTCGGCGGCATCGACGTCGTCGTCAACACCGCGGGCATCATGGTCCTCGCGCCCATCGCGACCCTGGACCTCGACGACCTCGACCGCATGCACCGCACCAACATCCGCGGCACCTTCGTGGTCTCCCAGCAGGCGGCACGGCGGGTGCGCGGCGGCGGCGCGATCATCAACTTCTCCACGTCCGTCACCCGGCTCCAGTTCCCCGCCTACGGCGCGTACGTGGCGAGCAAAGGAGCCGTCGAGGCCATGACGCTGGTGCTCGCGCGCGAGCTGCGCGGCAAGGACATCACCGTCAACGCCGTGGCACCGGGCCCGACCGCGACCCCGCTGTTCCTCGACGGCAAGGACGAGGCCACGATCGAGAACCTGTCCAAGGCGGCCCCGCTGGAGCGCCTGGGCACCCCGGAGGACATAGCCGAAGCGGTCTCCTTCCTCGCCGGTCCGGCCCGATGGATCAACGGCCAGGTCCTGTTCTCCAACGGCGGCATCGCCTGACGGCCGGCCACCGGCGACAGTGGTCGAACCGCCATGGTTATCGTTGGCCGCATGGATACGAGATCAGCGATTATCGAAGCGGCTGCGGCCCTGCTGGCCCAGTCCCCCAGCGGTGACGTGTCCACCCGCGCCGTCTGCGAGGCCGCCGGGGTCCAGCAGCCCGTCCTGTACCGGTTCTTCACCGACAAGGCCGGCCTGCTGTCCGCGACCGTGGACCACGTCTGGGACCTCTACCTGGGCAGCAAGCGGGCCGCCGAGAAGTCCGACGATCCCCTCCAGGACCTGCGGGCGGGCTGGGACAGCCACACGGCGTTCGCGCTCGCCCATCCCAACGCGTACAAGCTGATGTTCTCGCCGACCCTGCGGTCCGAACCCGCGGCGGCGGCGGAGGCGATGCGCATCCTGCGCGAGGACCTCGAACGCCTCGCCGCACAGGGAAGGCTCCGCACCACCCCGGAGGAGGCCGCCCGCATGATCATGGCCGCGAACACGGGCGTCTCCCTCGCCCTGATCACCCGGCCCGCCCTGTACCCCGACGCTGCGCTGTCGACCGCGGTACGGGACGCGATCCACCGCGACATCCTGCTCGACACCGCCCCCGACACCACGGTGGACGACACCCGCAAGGCAGCCGCCACCACCCTCCTGTCCGCGCTCAACGCGCTGACCCCCGCCCCCTTCACGGCAGCGGAGTCGGCCCTGCTCGGGCAGTGGCTCGCCCACATCGCCACACCCGAACGGACCGGCTGACCGGGGTGATCGGGATGATCGGCTGACCGGCCCGATCGGCCGGACCAGCCGGCCGGGCAGAGAAAGCCAGGCAGAGGACGGCCGGGCCGAGGACGGTCAGGCGGAGGACCGTCAGGTGGAGGACGGCCGGGAGCCGACTGGCTGGGAAGCCCCGTGGCCGCCCGGCCCGGCGACCGGCACAGCAGCCGCGGACCCGGCGGCGGTGGCCCGGCAACAGTGCCCTGGTGGCAGTGACCTGGCGGCGGTGGCGGCCCGGCGGCGGTGACTCGCTCGCGCCTCACTCCTCCGGCGCCCCGAGCACCCTCTCCGTGAACCGGGCGAGCCGTGCGCGGAGTTCCTCGTCCGGCACACCCGGGCCACCGAGGCCGGCCGTGAGGTGGGTGACCAGGTCGGCGCGGGTGGCGGCGAGCAGGGCGTGGGCGGTGAAGTCCGGCTCGGGCAGGCCGGGGACGCGTTCCAGCAGGTCGCGGAGGAGACCGTGCCACCGCTCGTAGTGCTCGGCCTGGTAGGGGCTGTCGGCTCCGGCCGCCTCCAGGGCGACGGCGAGATGGCGGTTGTCCAGCTTGAAGCGGAGCACGGCGTCCAGCAGGGCGGGGACGCGGGTGCGCGGCGGGGTGTCCGGGCCGAGCGGCGGGGGGCCCGACTCGACCGCCTCCCGGACGGGAGCGAGCCGCGCCTCGCACAGGGCGCGGATCAGCGCGGTCCGGTCCCCGAAGGCGCGGAAGAGCGTCCCCTTGCCCACGCCCGCCGCCGCCGCGATGTCCGCCATGGTCACGTCCTCGGGACTGCGGCACTCCGCGAAGAGGGCGTCGGCGGCGGCGAAGACGGCCGCCCGGTTGCGGGCCGCGTCCTTGCGCGGCTTGCGCTCCGGCACGGCGGGCGTGGCGGGCATGGCTTCCTCCAGTTTGCGATCCGGACCGACGGTCCGTATCTTTCACGGCAGAAGCGGACCACAGGTCCGTATCGTACGGGACGGAGAACGTCATGCCCGCGACCACGCACACGTCCATCTCGCCGTCGGACCTCTTCCGCCACAGCCTGCGGCTGCTCCTGGACAAGGACATGTCCGGCTGGGTCGGCCTGTGGGCCGAGGACGGGGTGATGGAGTTCCCGTTCGCGCCGCCGGGGTGGCCGGACCGGCTGACGGGCCGGGACGCGATCGACGCGTACATCCGGTCCTACCCCGACCACATCGACCTGCACGACTTCCCCGACCTGCGTCTTCACGAGACCGCCGATCCGCGGGTCGTCGTGGTGGAGATGCGGGGCGTGGGCCGTCTGGTGCGCACCGGCGGGGCGTTCGACATGACGTACATCGCCGTCGTGACGGTGGAGGACGGGCGGTTCACGTCCTACCGGGACTACTGGAACCCCCTGGCCGTGCTTGAACCGGGCGTGGACTTCACCGAGGGCGGCGAGCGATGACGTACGACGACGGCGGGGCGGTCCTCGTCCTGGGGGCCACCGGCACCACCGGCGGCCGGACGGCCGCGCTGCTCACCGCCGCCGGGCACCGGGTGCGGGCGGCGGGCCGCCGGGGTGTGCCGGTGGCGGGTGCGGAGGGGGTCCGTTTCGACTGGTACGACCCCGGGACGCACGACGACGCCCTCGCGGGGGCCGCGGGGGTCTACCTGGTGCCGCCGGTGGGAGATCCCGATCCGGCCGCCGTGATGCTGCCGTTCCTGGAGCGGGCGCGGGCGGCCGGGGTGCGGCGCGCGGTGCTGCTCAGTTCCTCCGCGATCCCGGCGGGCGGACCGGCGGTCGGGGCGGTGCACGCGGCGCTGCCGGAGCTGTTCGGGGAGTGGGCGGTGCTGCGGCCCTCGTGGTTCATGCAGAACTTCACCGGCGCCCACCCGCACGCCGTCGGCATCCGCGAGGAGGGCGTCCTGCGCACCGCCGCGGGGAGCGGCAGGGTCGGGTTCGTCGACGCCGGGGACATCGCCGCCGTCGCGGCGCGCGCGCTGACCGACGTCCACGCCCCGGACCGGGACCTGGTGCTGACCGGCCCTCAGGCGCTCAGCCACGACGAGGTCGCCGCGATCGTCACCGAGGTCGGCGGGCGGAGCGTCGTGCACCACCGTCTGACGTACGAGGAGCTGCGGGAGCGGCTGGCCGCGGGCATGCCCGGGGAGTTCGCGACGCTGCTGGCCGACATGGACGTGGCGATCGCGGGCGGGGCCGAGGACCGCGTCACCGACACCGTCGAGCGGATCACCGGACGGCCCCCGACCGGTTTCGGGGAGGTCGCGGAACGGGAACTGGTCAGGGCCGTGCAGTAGTTCCCCGCCGGGCAGCCGTTCCCTGCTGGAGAGCCCTCCCCGCCGGGCAGCAGAGCGTCTGAGCGGTGATCGGGGGGCTGACATGCGTGTGGGTGACGAGGTCGTGGACCACGTCACCCACACGGACCGGTACGCCCCGACGGGCGCGCCGTGGTTCAGGCTCCCGCGTGGCGGCGCCAGGCCCGGCGGTGACCGGCGGCGTGGTGGACGGGGGCGGGTCGGTGTGCGCGGGCGGCCTGCCGGGCCAGCCAGTAGGCCGACACGGACCAGAGCCCGGTGAACAGGAGCAGGAGGAGAGCGGAGACCCACATCTGGCGACTGCCGGGCTCCACCCACCCGACCCACGCGGTGGACACCGCCCACAGCAGGGCGCCGCCCGCGTAGAAGACGCGCACGCGACGCAGTTGTCGTACGGACCGAACCGTTCCGGCGTGATCAATGGTGGCTGCCATGCCAGGCCGGATACCCCGGATCTCCTCCACCACCGGGTGAACTCGCGGGAACTCGGGAACCAGGCGGAGATCGGGGGAACTCCAGAGCACGCCAGCGGACGCTTCGGGAAGCGGACGCGGGGCCGCCGCCCGTACCGTGACAGGCATGGACATCACCATTCACACCACGGTCCTGCCGCACGACGACCCCGAGACCTCCCTCGCCTTCTACCGGGACGTCCTCGGCTTCGAGGTGCGGAGCGACGTCGGCCGGGGCGCGATGCGCTGGATCACGGTCGGGCCCGCGGACCAGCCCGGCACGTCCATCCTGCTGGCGCCCCCGGCCGCCGACCCCGGCGTCACCGACGACGAGCGGCGGACCGTCGCCGCGATGATGGCCAAGGGGACGTACGGCTGGATCCTGCTCGCCACCCGCAACCTCGACGACGTGTTCGACAAGGTCCGGGCGCGCGACGCCGAGGTCGTCCAGGAACCGACCGAACAGCCCTACGGGGTGCGGGACTGCGCCTTCCGCGACCCGGCGGGCAACATGGTCCGCATCCAGGAGGTGCGCTGAGCCCGGCCGGGCCCGACCGGTCAGGAATCGAGAAGCGGTGGCGGGCGGGCCGGTCCTAGCGTGGTGGACATGACCTCACTCGCCACCGTCACCGTCGAAGCGGCCGATGTCACGGCCGCCCAGCCCTTCTACGCCGCCCTCGGCCTGGACCACGTCGTCCGGCTGCGGGCCTCCGACGCGCCGACGTCCGGTTTCCGCGGCTTCGCGCTCGCGCTCACCGTGGCGCGCCCGGCGACCGTCGACGCGTTCCTCGACGCGGCGGTCGCCGCGGGCGGCACCGCGGTCAAGCCCGGCGCCAGGTCCTTCTGGGGCTACGGCGGCGTGGTCCGCTCCCCCGACGGCACCCTCTGCAAGGTCGCCACCTCCGCGAAGCGGGACAGCGGACCGGCCACCCGCGACATCGACGCCGTCGTGCTCCTCCTCGGCGCCACGGACGTGGCCGAGACGAAGCGGTTCCACGTCGAGCACGGCCTCACCGTGGCGAAGAGCTTCGGCCGCAAGTACGTCGAGTTCGACGCCGGGGACAGCCCGGTGCGGCTCGCGCTGTACGGGCGGCGGGCGCTCGCCAAGGACCTCGGCGTCCCCGAGGAGGGCACCGGCTCGCACCGGGTCGTCCTGGGCGCCACGGCCGGACCCGCCACCGATCCGGACGGCTTCGTCTGGGAGCCCACCCCCGCAGCCGCCACCGAGGCAGCCCCTTCGACCGCGCCTCGCACGGCCTGACCGACCGCGCCGCCGTACCCGCCGTACCGCTTGGTACGGTCGCCGTCGTCGCTCCCCGACCGGGCGACCCGACGGACGAAAGGCGGACTCGTGGCGGCCCGCATCGAACTGGACTCGGTCGACCGGGTCCTGATCCGCCTCCTGCAACGGGACGGCCGCGCCTCCTACACCGAGCTGGGCCGGGAGGTCGGCCTGTCGGCCCCGGCCGTCCGGGCGCGGGTGCAGCGGCTGACGGAGAGCGGACTGATGCAGTTCGCGGCCGTGACCGACCCGATGCGCCTGGGGCTGCCCGTGATGGCGCTGCTCGGCATCCGGGTCGCCACGGCGCCGCAGGAGGTGATCGCGGCGCTGGAGGAGATTCCGGGGGTGATCTACCTGGTCGCCACGGCGGGCTCCTTCGACCTGTTCGCCGAGGTCGTGTGCCGGGACATGGACGAGCTGTACGGCCTGGTCAACGACCGGGTCCGGCCGCTCGCCGGGGTGCGGGAGGTCGAGTCGTTCCCGTACTTCGGCATCCACGTGCACCGGTTCACCTGGGACGTCCCGGAGTGAGTCCGGGCGGGGCCGCCCGGACGCCGGGGGCCCGTGCCGACGGGCGGATGGTACGCCCTCAGGTGCCGTCCTCGCTGGTCAGGATGGTCAGGTGGGCCAGGTCGGCGGGCGGCGGTGACGTCACCGACCAGAGCGGGGCGGGAGAGCCGTCGGCGACGGCGGCCGGGGCATCGGTGAGGTTCATGCGGCGGCGCAGACGGCCGTAGAAGTCCATGGGCCCGAGGCGGACCGCGCGCAGGCGGCGCGGGGCGGCGTAGACGCCGATCCAGTCGCCGGGGTCGAGCAGGCCGCGCACCTGTCCGTCGATGCTGACCGCGGCCCGGCCCGACCGTTCCAGGACGCGCAGGCCAACGGGCTCGTCCGGGGCCGTCACCACCGAGCGGTCGAACGTCATGTGCGGAGCGACCGGTGTGAAGACCAGGCCCTCGGCGCGCGGCGAGACGACCGGCCCGCCCGCCGCGAAGCTGTACGCGGTCGAGCCGGTCGGCGTGGCGACCAGCAGCGCGTCGGCGGAGTAGGAGGCCAGCAGGCGGCCCGCGACGTAGACGCCGACGGACACCTGGCGGTCGCGCGACAGCTTCTCCAGCACGATGTCGTTCAGCGCGAAGACGTGCAGCGGGACGCCCCAGTCGGCGTCGACCTCGCAGTCGTCGCGGATGCGGGGCGGGGGCAGGAGCGGGCCGCGTCCGTAGCGCAGCAGCGGGCCCATGTCGTCGGGCACCTCCAGGCGGCGGGAGGCGCGCAGGGTCAGCAGCATGCGGCTCTCGACGTCGAGGCGGTCCTCGCGCACGGCGTCAAGCGCGGAGCGGACGGAGGCGACGGGCACCTCGGTCAGGAAGCCCACCCGGCCGAGGTCGACGCCGAGGACGAGGGCGTCGTGTTCGGCGGCGAGCCGGGCGCCGCGCAGGAAGGTGCCGTCGCCGCCCAGGGTGACGATCAGGTCGGGATCACCGGCCGCCGCCAGTTCCTCCCCGGCGCTGTGCCGCCCGCCCTCCTCCCAGACGTCGATGTCGGCGCACCGTACGCCCTTCTCGGCGCACCACGCCCGTACGGTGCGGGCGGCCTCCGCGGCCTCCGGGCGGCCGCCGTGCACGACGAGGCCCAGTCGGTTCAGCTGCATGTCGGTGTCTCCCTCGGTCGACCTCGCCCGTCCACGTGGCGTGCGGCCACCTCATCCCGGCAGGGGCGCGCCGTCCCGTGTGCCACGCCGGGGAGAAGGGAAACGCCGGGCCCGGCCAGGGACCCGAGCGACGCTGCACGCGACCCGGCGGGCGGGGAGGGCGGACCGGTCGGGGGCGACGGCCGCGACGGCGGGAGCCGGACCGGGCGGACGGGCCCCCCGCCCCCGGCGCCCTCGACGCGCCCCAGCGGCACCCCACCGAATCGCCTCCCGCCGGCCCGCGGACCCACCGGCCCGCCACCGCCCGGCCACCGGCCCGTCACCGGTTCAGAGGCGGACCCATCGGCATCCCACGATCCCCTCATCGGCAGGTAAAACTGCACAGTTTCACCTGGACAGTCCGACCTGGCCATTCCTAGCCTGGATGTATGGCACACATTTCTGGTTCGGCCGACCGTGCCGCGCGTGATCTGCGGGTGGTGTTCAGCAGGCTGCGGCGCCGTATCCGCGAGGTGGCGCGTGAGGACGGGGACGGCGCCGAGGGGGTGCTCACCCCGTCTCAGGAGTCGGCGCTCACCCTGGTCGGGAAGCACGGCGCGGCCACGGCCAGCGCGCTCGCCGCCGCCGAGGGGGTGCGGCCCCAGTCGATGGCCGCCACGCTGGCCGCGCTCGACGGGCACGGCCTCATCGGCCGGGCGCCCGATCCGGCGGACGGCCGCCGCCAGCTGGTCACGCTCACGGACGCGGGCCGGGCCCGGATCGAGGGCAACCGGCAGGCGCGTGAGGAGTGGCTCGCGCGCGCCTTCGAGGACCGGTTCACCGAGGAGGAGCGGCAGACGGTGCTCGCCGCGCTGGGGCTGCTGGAACGGCTGTCGCACCCGTGACCCCGAGGCTGCTGCGGCGCGGCGGGCGGGACACCCGCCCCTCACCGACCGCCTTCGACCGGCGGCTGATCGCCCCGATGGTGCTGGGCTCGGTGCTCAACCCCGTCAACTCGTCGATGATCGCCGTGGCCCTGGTGCCGATCGGCGCTGCCTTCGGCGCGCCGCCCGCGGAGACCGCCTGGCTGGTGTCGGCGCTCTACCTGGCGACGGCCCTCGGCCAGCCGGTCGCGGGGCGGCTCGTCGACATGTACGGTCCGCGCCGCCTGTATCTCATCGGTACGGCGCTGGTGGGCGTCGCCGGGCTGGCGGGCGCGCTGGCGCCGTCGCTGGGCGTACTGATCGCGGCCCGGGTGCTCCTCGGGTTCGGCACCTCGGCCGCGTATCCGGCGGCCATGCGGCTGACGCGGGACGAGTCCGCGCGCACCGGGCGGGACAGCCCGGCCGGGGTCCTCGCGACGCTCGCGGTCGCCAACCAGACGGTGGCCGTGATCGGGCCCGCGCTCGGCGGGCTGCTCATCGGCGCCGGGGGCTGGCATCTGGTGTTCACCGTCAACGTGCCGCTCGCGGCGGCCTGTCTGGTGCTCGGCGCGCGGCGGCTCCCGCGCACGGCACCGGCCGCCAGGCCGCGGGGCGTCGACCTGCCGGGCATGGCCCTGTTCGCCGTCACCCTGGTCTCGCTGATGACGTTCCTGATGCGCCCGCAGGCCGACCGCTGGTACCTGCCGCTGGCGTGCGCGGTCGCCGCCTGCGCCTTCGCCGTGCGCGAGCGGCGCGTACCCGACCCGTTCGTGGACGTCCGCGTCCTCGCGGGGAACCTGCCGCTGCTCGCCACGTACCTGCGTCAACTCCTCGGCTACACCACCGCGTACGCCTTCCTGTACGGCTTTCCGCAGTGGCTGGAGCAGGGGCGCGGGCTGGGTTCGTCGGCGGCCGGGCTGGTGCTGCTTCCGCTGTCGGGGGCCGCGCTGGCCGCGTCCGCGCTGACGGGGCGCCGGGAGGCCGTGCGCACCAAGCTGGTGGTCGGTTCGCTGCTCCAGATGACCGGCTGCGCCGCGCTGCTCCTGCTCGGTCCGGGCACCCCGCTGTGGCTGCTGCTCGTGGTGGGGGCGGTGATGGGCGTGCCGCAGGGGCTGATCGGTCTGGCGACGCAGAACGCCCTGTACCGACAGGCCGATCCGCAGCGGATCGGATCGGCGGCCGGGCTGCTGCGGACCTTCAGCTATCTGGGCGCGCTCGCCTCCTCGGTCGCCACCGCCGCCTTCTACCCGCACCACGCCGACACGGCCGGGCTGCACGGCCTGGCCCTGTTCATGCTCGCCGGCTCCGCACTGCTGCTGGCGACCACCCTGCCGGACCGCTCGCTGGCCCGGATCACCCCCCGAAAGGCCTGATCACCCCATGTCCCTCAGCACCCTCGACCCGCGCACCGCCCTCGTCGTCGTCGACCTCCAGAACGGCATCACCGCGATGCCGACCCAGCCGTACCCGGGCGCGGAGGTGGTGGCGCGCAGCGCCGAACTCGCCGACGCCTTCCGCTCGTCGGGGCTGCCCGTGGTCCTGGTCCGGGTCTCGTTCGCGGCCGACGGCGCCGACGCGGTGCCCGGCCGCACCGAACGGCAGCCGCGCGGTCTCGCCTTCCCCGAAGGCTGGGACGTCGTGGTGGACGAACTGTCCGGTCATCCGGGCGACGTCCGGGTCACGAAGCACAACTGGGACGCCTTCCACGGCACCGACCTCGACGTGCAGCTGCGGCGGCGCGGGGTCACGCAGATCGTGCTGACCGGCATCGCGACCAGCATCGGCGTGGAGTCGACCGCCCGGTCCGCGTACGCGCACGGCTACCACGTCACCCTCGCCACGGACGCGATGGCCGACAGCGACGGCGACGCGCACCGCAACAGCGTCGAGCGGATCTTCCCCCGCCTCGGCGAGTCCGGCACCACGGCGGAGGTCCTGGAGCTGCTGGCCAAGACCCGCTAGCCGGAACATCTCCCTGACGCTCCGTCAATCGACGGTCGATTTCCCCTTCCTCGCCCCCGTCGCCGGGTTCCGTCCGGCGGCGGGGGCTTCGTGCCGGACATCATCGAATCGTGTCCGCGGAGCTGACGTAACCCGCCGGACACGATATTTTGACAGGCGCTTGACAAAAGCAGCGCCGCTCGCTGAGCCTGCAAGGTATTCGCAGCATCTCGCATCTTTCCTCGCGCTACCCGTAAGCACACGACAGTCACGTGCATCGATGGGACGGCAGCGAGCGCGTCCGGCGCGCGCCCTGCCCTGACACCCCCCATGACGTCAGGAAGGGAAAGCTCTTCATGTCTCCACGTCCTCGACCGGGGCCCGGCTGGGTCACCGCGCTCGTCACGGCGTTCGCCCTGCTCTCCGCGGCCGTGGTGACGGCCGCGCCCGCGCAGGCCGCGCCCGCCCCCGCACCGGCCGTCATCCCGGCCGCCGACTACCAGCACGTCCAGCTCGCCTCCGGCTCGGCCGAGTTGGGCGAGGCGATGTCGCTGACCGTGCTGCCGGACCGGTCGGTCCTGCACACGGCCCGCGACGGCACGATCCGGCACACGGACGCGGCCGGGAACACCAAGCAGGCCGCCAAGCTCGACGTCTACACGCACGACGAGGAGGGCCTTCAGGGCATAGCCGTCGACCCGGGCTTCGCCACCAACCGCTACGTCTACGTGTACTACTCCCCCAAGCTGAACACCCCGGCGGGCGACGCCCCGGTGACGGGGAGCGCGGCGGACTTCCAGCCGTGGAAGGGGCACCTCAACCTGTCCCGGTTCACGCTGCGCGCCGACGCGACCCTCGACCCGGCCAGCGAGAAGGTGGTCCTGGAGGTCCCCAACGACCGGGGCCAGTGCTGCCACGTGGGCGGTGACATGGACTTCGACGCGGCCGGGAACCTCTACCTGACGACCGGCGACGACACCAACCCGTTCGACTCGGCGGGCTACTCGCCGATCGACGAACGCGCCAACCGCAACCCGCAGTTCGACGCCCAGCGCAGCTCGGGCAACACCAACGACCTGCGCGGCAAGGTGCTGCGGATCAAGCCGACGGCGGCAGGCGGCTACACGGTGCCCGCCGGGAACCTGTTCGCGCCGGGCACCGCGAACACCCGGCCCGAGATCTACGCCATGGGCTTCCGCAACCCGTTCCGGATGTCCGTGGACCGGCCGACCGGCATCGTCTACCTGGGCGACTACGGGCCCGACGCGGGGGGCACGGACGCGGCCCGCGGCCCCGGCGGCCAGGTCGAGTTCAACCGCATCACCGGACCCGGCAACTACGGCTGGCCGTACTGCACGGGCACCAACACGGCCACCGAGACCTACGGCGACTTCACCTTCCCGAGCGGTCCGACGGGCGCCAAGTTCGACTGCGCGGGCGGCCCGGTCAACAACTCCCCGCACAACACCGGCCAGTCGAAGCTGCCCCCGGCCAAGCCGAGCTGGATCAAGTACGGCCTGGAGGGCTCGCCGCCGGAGTTCGGCGGCGGCTCGGAGTCCCCGATGGGCGGCGAGGTCTACCGCTACGACCCGGCGCTCAACTCCTCCGTGAAGTTCCCGCAGTCCCTCGACGGCCGCTACTTCGCCGGGGAGTTCGGACGGCAGTGGATCAAGGCGGTCGAGGTCACCGGCAGCGGCGGCTACGGCACCATCGAGGACTTCCCGTGGAACGGCACCCAGGTCATGGACACCGACTTCGGGCCCGACGGCGCGCTGTACGTCCTCGACTACGGCACCGGCAACAACAACCAGGCCCTGTACCGCATCGAGTACATCGCGGGCAGCAACCGCAACCCGGTGGCCCGTGCCGCGGCCGACAAGACGTCCGGGGCGCTTCCCCTGACGGTGCAGTTCTCCTCGGCGGGCAGCTCCGACCCCGAGGGCAAACCCCTCACGTACTCCTGGGACTTCGGCGACGGCTCCACCTCCACCCAGGCCAACCCCAGCCACACGTACACCGCGCACGGCACCTTCCGGCCGACGCTGACCGTGCGCGATCCCGAGGGGTTGACCGGCACCGCCAGCCTGGTGGTGACCGCGGGCAACACCGCGCCCACCGTGACCCTGCAACAGCCCCTGGACGGGCAGCTGTTCTCCTTCGGTGACACGGTGCCGTTCCGGGTCCAGGTCAGCGATCCCGAGGACGGGACGATCGACTGCGCCAAGGTCAAGGTCACCTATCTCCTCGGCCACGACAGCCACACCCACGCCATCACCTCGGCGAACGGCTGCTCCGGCAACCTGGCCATCCCCGTGGACGGCGAGCACGACAGCGCCGCCAACCTGTACGGCGTGCTGGACGCGGAGTACACCGACGCCAGCGGTCTGACCTCGCACTCGGTGCGCACCCTCCAGCCCCGCCACCGGCAGGCCGAGCACTTCTCCGCCCAGTCGGGCGTCCAGACCGCCGCGCACGGCGCCGCCGAGGGCGGCACCACCGTCGGCTTCACCGACGACGGCGACTGGATCTCCTTCAAGCCGTACGGCCTCACCGGCGCCAACCGGTTCACGGCGCGGGTCTCCTCCGGCGGCACCGGCGGGACGATCGAGGTACGGGCGGGCTCCGCGACGGGCACGCTGCTCGGCCGGGCCACCGTGCCGGTGACCGGCGGCTGGGACACCTTCACCGACGTCACCGCGACCCTCACCCAGGTCCCGTCGACCAGCACCGAACTGTTCCTGGTCTTCCGCGGACCGACCGGGCAGGGCAACCTCTTCGACCTCGACGCGTTCACCTTCGCGGGCGGCGGCAGCACGACCGTCACGTACGAGGGCGAGTCGTACTCCTCGTCGGCCGGGGTGCAGATCGCCGACCACGCGGGGGCCAGCGGCGGGAAGACCCTCGGCTACATCGACAACGGCGACTGGGCAGGCTACGCGTCCGTGCCGACGGCGGGCCGCACCACCTTCTCGGCACGGGTCTCCTCGGCCGGGGCGGGCGGCACGCTCCAGATCCGCTCGGGCTCGCAGACCGGTCCGGTCCTCGGCTCGGTCGCCGTCCCGGTGACCGGGGGCTGGGAGACGTTCGCCACCGTCAACGCGACGCTGACCGGGGCCGGTTCGGGGCCGCTGTTCCTCACCTTCACCGGCGGCGCCGGGTCGCTCTTCGACGTCGACACCTTCACCCTGGGCTCCACCACCGCCCGGAAGGGGCGCTGACCATGAGCATCCGCAGCAGGGGGCGCCGCCGGACGGCGGCCCTCGCCCTCGCCCTCGCCGGGGTCCTGGCCGCACCGGTCCAGGCGGCCCAGGCGGGGCCCGACCGGCAGGCCGCCGCCTTCGACGTCCTGGTGTTCTCCAAGACGGCCGGTTTCCGGCACGACGCGATCCCGGCCGGGATCGACGCCCTGCGTTCCCTGGGCCAGCAGGGCGACTTCACCGTGACGGCCACCGAGGACGCGGGCGTGTTCACCCCGTCCGGCCTGTCCGGGTACGAGGCCGTCGTGTTCCTCAACACCACCGGCGACGTGCTCGACCCCGCCCAGCAGACGGCGTTCCAGACGTACGTCGACGGGGGCGGCGGGTATCTCGGCGTGCACGCCGCCGCCGACACCGAGTACGACTGGCCGTACTACGGGCAGTTGGTGGGCGCGTACTTCAAGAGCCACCCGGCGATCCAGCAGGCGACGGTCCGCAACGTCGACCGGGGCCACCCGGCGACCGCGCACCTCCAGCCGACCTGGACGCGCACCGACGAGTGGTACAACTACCGCACCAACCCGCGCCCCGGTGTGCGGGTGCTGCAGACCCTGGACGAATCGACGTACAGCGGCGGCGAGATGGGCGCCGACCACCCGATCACCTGGTGCCACCGTCAGGGCAACGGCCGCTCCTTCTACACCGGGCTCGGCCACACGGCCGCGTCCTACAGCGAACCCGCGTTCCGCCAGCTGCTGCTGGGCGCGGTGCGCTACGCGGCCGGGGTCGCCCCGGCGGACTGCGGTCCGCAGGGCGGGACCGGCGGCCCGGTGGAGGCGGAGGCGTTCACCTCGGGGTCCGGGGTGCAGACCGCCGACCACGCCGCGGCCAGCGGGGGCAGGACCCTCGGCTACATCGAGAACGGCGACTGGGCGGGCTACTCCCAGGTGCCCACCGCCGGGGCGCGGACCTTCACCGCGAAGGTGTCGTCGGCGGGCGCGGGCGGCACGATCGAGGTCCGCTCGGGCTCGGCGACGGGCACGCTCCTCGGCTCGGTGCGGGTGCCGGTGACCGGCGGCTGGGAGACCTTCACCACCGTCTCCACCACGCTGACGGCGACCGCGTCGGGCCCGCTGTTCCTGCGGTTCACCGGCGGCGCGGGGGCGCTGTTCGACATCGACACCTTCACCCTGGCGACCCAGCCCGCGGCGCAGGCCCTCGACCCGAACACGCACCTCTTCTACTACCCCTGGTACGGCAGCCCGGCGGTGAACGGGAGCTGGCGGCACTGGCAGCAGGGCGGCCGGACCCCGCCGGACGACATCGGCGCCGACCTGTACCCGGCGCTCGGCGCCTACGACTCCGGTGACTTCGCCTCCACGGTCGCCCAGCACATGAAGTGGATCGCCCGGTCCGGCGCGGGTGTCCTCGTCTACAGCTGGTGGGGCCGCGACGGCTACGAGGACCGCCTCGCGCGCGGTGTCCTGGACGCCGCGCAGAAGGAGGGCGTCAAGGTCGCCTGGCACCTGGAGCCGTACTCCGGGCGCACCGCCGCCTCGACGGTCGCCGACATCCAGTACCTGAACAGCACCTACGGCAGCCACCCGGCGTTCTACCGGGACGCGGCCCACGGCAACCGGAACGCGTTCTACGTCTTCCAGAGCCTGGACATCGCCGACTGGACGCCGCTGGAGCAGGTGAAGGGCAGCAGCATCGTGCTCGCCCAGACCACCGACACCAGCAGGATCGCCCACTTCTCGGGGCTGTACACGTACGACGGCATCGCGGGCGCCACGGCGCCCGGCTGGAAGCAGGCCGGGGAGTACGCCCGCGCCAACGGTCTGGTCTGGGCGCCGTCGGTGGCCCCCGGCTACCTCGACGACCGTGCCGTGCCCGGCAACACCACGCCGACGCTGGAGCGGCGCGACGGCGCGGCGTACGACCAGCAGTGGAACAACGCCCTGGACCCGGCCGTCGGCGGGTCCCCGACCTGGGTGTCGGTCACGTCGTTCAACGAGTGGCACGAGGGCAGCCAGATCGAGCCCGCGGACGCCACCCCGCCGCCGGGGTACGGCTACCGGACCTACGACGGGGCCTACGGGCTGTCCGGGGAGGCGGCCGGCACCGCCTACCTGGACCGCACCGCCCACTGGGTGAGCCGCTTCGTGGCGGCGCGCGCCGCCCGGTGAGGCGGGGGCCGGGTGCCGTACCCCTCCGGGCGGCACCCGGCCCGACGCGATCCCCGGAGTGATCCGGGTCTCGGCGCTACGGCGTGACGGGGACGTTGGTGAGTCCCCGGCCGCCGGTGACGGTGTTGCTGCCGTACACGGTGGTGCGGCACCCGGCGGCGTCGTTGGCGACGTTGATCGCCAGGCGGGTGGAGCCGCTCGCGCCGGTCAGGTCGGAGCGGTTGCCGCGGAAGACGGTGCCGCAGCCCCAGCCGGACTGCTGGGTGTGGGTCTGGTAGCCGTCGTTGGTGGTGCCGCGCCCGGTGTTGTTCTCGACGAGGACGCCGTTGCCCTTCACGTCGACCCAGGAGTCGTCGTAGTTGGCGCCGGTCAGCCCGCCGCCGTCGAAGGTGTTGCCGATGACGCGGGCGCCGGTGGTGCCCTCCTTGATGTCGACGTTCTCGCCGCCGACGTCCGGGCCGATGACGTTGCGCAGGATCTGGATGCCGTCGCTGCGGTCGGAGAGGGTGTTGGCGGTGCCGACGTAGACGCCCTCGCCCATGCCCCGGCCGTCGTTGCCGGTGTCGTAGATGCGGGAGTCGCGGAGGATTCCGTCGGTGCTGGAGTTGCGGAAGTGGACGCCCTCCATGTCGAGGTCGTGGACGACGACGCCCTCCACGACGACCCCCTTCGCGGAGTCGACCATGATGCCCTTCTGGCCGCCCCGCACGGTGACCCCGCGCACGGTCCAGTAGGAGGCGCCGTTGAGGTGGATGCCGTAGCCGCCGCCCGCGGTGAGCACGGCGTTCGCGGAGCCGGTGAGGGTGATGCGGGCGGCGGCGGTCGTGGCTCGGGTGGCCTTGAAGTTGCCGGTGTAGGTGCCGTCCGCGAGGTGGATGGTGTCGCCGGGGGCGGCCGCCGCGAGGGCGGTCTTCAACTGGGCGGCGGTGGCGACCTCGACGGTGGCCGCGCGGTCCGCCGCCGGGGCGGGGCCCGCGAGCGCGGTGACGGCGCTGAGCGCGATGAGGACGCTCGTGGCGAGGGCGGTCGTGGTGCGCGGCGGGGCGGGCAGCGGGCGGGAACGCGGACGCGGTGCGCGCATGGGGGTCCTCCTGCGTCTCCTGCGCGGGCAGATACGGAACCGATCACAGTCACGTACATGAACGACAGCCGTTGATGTGAACGCGTGACGGCACCCGAAAGCTAGGTGCGTGACGGGTGCGCGTCAAGAGCCTGCGGCGCGGGGCCGGGGGTGGGTCAGCCCTCCAGGGCCTGGGACACGTCCGGGTGACACGGGATCACGGCGTCGATGCCGACGAGTTCGAGGACCCGCAGGACCGAGTCCTGCGCGGCGGCCAGCCGCAGCCAGCCGTCGGCCTCCTCGGCGGCCTGATGGACGTGGATCAGCACGTTGATCCCGCTGGAGTCCATGAACGTGACCCCGCCGAGGTCGACGACCGTGCGCGGCGCGGGCTCGCCGACGGGCGGCAGCAGAGCGGCGGTCAGGGGATCACGGGCATGATGGTCGACCTCGCCGCGCAGGCTGACGATGCGGATGCCGTCATGGGCCGAGTGGCCGATCGACAGCCTGCTGGCGGACTCTGCTCCGTGGGTGTCTGTCACCGGTTCCTCGACTGCGTTCTACTGGTGCAAGGTTGTGTACGTGCCGTGCGCCGATAGCCTGCCCCATGCCAGGCCTCCGACACACCCGTTCGGGGAAACCTGTGGGGGCGGAGTGCATGCAATGAAAAGTGGCGGGTACACGCAGCCGCGTGAACGGGGAACCGAGGAGTGAGCCGAGTCGAATCGATCACCGATGACGGGGGCGGCGTAGTGCCGGGCGGCCCCTTTCCGATACAGGCGACGATCGCGCTGGACGGCGACGGGTCCTGCATCGCGCAGGCGCGGCACCTGGCGGTCGACTTCCTCACCCGGCTGCGGACCGAGCACGGGCTCGTCGTGTCGGCGCGCGCCCTCGACCTGACGCAGCTCGTCGTCAGCGAGCTGGTGACCAACGCGCGCAAGTACGCCCCCGGGCCGGTCCTCATGGAGCTGCGGATCGCGGACGGCGCGGTCGAGGTCGTCGTGTGGGACAGCGATCCGGGGCTGCCGGTGGCGCGGGCGGCGGACCCCGGCCGGGTCGGGCAGCACGGCCTGGAGATCGTCATGGCCGTCGCGGAGTCGCTGGAGGTGGACCGGGAGCCGGTCGGCAAGCGGATCACGGCCCGGGTGGCGCTCACCGACCCGGCGGAGCCGGGGGCCGCGCCGGGCGCGTGACCCGCGGGGTGCGGCGACGCCCGCCGCACCCCGCGGTCACCCGGAGTCGGCCGGATCCGTCCGGTCAGCCGACGGTGCGGACCGCCCCCGCCGCCACGGGTGCCGAAGGCGCTGCGGCGGCGCCGAAGTCGCGCTCCACCTCCGCCTTCTCCGCGGCGTTCGGGTAGGGGTTCTTGCAGGAGGTGCCCGCGCTGGAGCCCGACATGAGGCTGGTGCAGGGGCCGGGCTTGCGGTCGGGCAGACCGAGGATGTGGCCGAGTTCGTGGGCCGAGATGCGGACCGTGTCGTGGCCCTCGGTCACGGCCTGACGGCCGATGTAGACGGTGCCCCGGCCCAGCGAGGTGGTGACCGCGCGGGGCCAGCCGTTGTCGGCGAGGACGCGGATGTCGGCGCGCTGTCCGGCGGCCACCGGACGCAGCTCCACGGCGTCGACGCTCTCGTTCCAGACGGCCGCGCCCCGGTCGACGGCGGCCCGGAACTCCGCGGCGGCACCGGCGTCGTAGGTGACGACGCGGGCGGCGAGCGGTTGCGGGGCGGTGGCCGCCGGGGCGGCCAGGGCGGGGCCGCCGACGAGGGCGAGGGATGCCGCGAGGGCGGCGGTGAGGCCATGGGCGACGGTGCGTACGCGCATGGTCGACCTCCTTGTGGGGGAAGAGGACGGAGAGGACGGTTGTGCGTGTCCATGTCAGTGCTGGTGCATCCAGGTGCCTTCCCGCGCCCCGGGGGAACCAATCAGCCGTTCCCCCGAACTCCCCAGGCCCCTCACCCCTTTTCACGTCCCCGCCCCGGGCAGCGCGCCGGGAGGCGTGGCGCATTGTCGCCGTTGACCACCTTGTCCGGCCCATGACAGGTTCGGAGCACTTCGGCGAGCGCCCGAAGTCCGTTTCTGTACAAGGGAGTTGACGAGTGAGAGCAGTCAGCGGGCAGAGCAGGCGCGGCGGTCTGCGGGCGGTCGTGGCGGGGACGGCGCTGGCGGTCGCCGTGGCCGTGGCGGCGCCCGGCGCGACGGCGGCCGAACGCCCCGCGGCCGGGGTTCCGGCGGCGGCACCGGCCGCGGCGCTCAGCGATCCGACGCCCGAGGAGCAGGAGCAGCTGCGGCAGATCGCGGGGGCGATCTGGACGCCGGAGCTGGCGGCGGGCTGGAACATGAACGCCGAGGTCGCCGACATCCTGTCGACGGCGACCGGGGAGATCCTGCGGTGCAGCGCGGCCTTCGCCCTGGTCCCGCGCCCGCCGGGCTTCATCCCGGGACTCGGCTACCTGGTGAGCTACTGGAAGAACCTGCGGGACTACTTCCTGGTCGTCAAGGACAACCGGACCTACCGCGCCTGCGTGGTCGCGACCGCGGCCAACTACCGCTCCCCCATCGAGATCGCGTCGATGGGCATCTGACACCGCGGCGCCCGGCGGCGCCCGGACCCCCCGCCGGTCGGGACCGGTCCGCGGCGCGACCGTGGACCGGTCGGCCGCGGACCGGCCACCGGATCAGCCCCGTTCCCGGCGCCGCCGCAGGCGTTCCAGCCGGGGCACCGTCACCCGCAGCCGGTCCCCGCCGGGCGCCGTCCAGGTCAGCGCCCACGTGTACAGCTCGCGCAGCACGTACACACCGCCCCGTACGTCGGTGACGACGCCCTCCTTGCCCGCGTCCTCGTCCCACACCTGGTCGCCCACCCATGCCTTCGGCCGTTCTTCGCCCACGGCTCGACTTCCCCGGCGGGGGGCCGTCCGGATGCACCGCCGCCCGCGCCCTCCGGAGAGGGGCGCGGGCGGCGGCCGTCCGGGCTCTCGGAGATCAGGCTGCGAACCGCTTGAAGGCGGCGCGGGTGCCGGAACCGGCGACGCCGTCGATGGCGCCGGTGTAGCCGTAGTCGGCCTTCAGGAGCCGCTGGAGGGCCTTGATCGTGTTGGTGCCGGGGTCGCCGTCGATGGCGCCGGTGTAGCCCCAGTACTGCTTGAGGCAGCGCTGGAACGCCTTCCAGCTGTTGGTGCCGAGCTGCCCGTCGATCGAGTCGGTGTAGCCCCAGTACTGGGCCAGGAACTCCTGGACGTTCTTGGCCTCGGCCGTGTTCAGCCCGAAGTTCTGCGTCGCCAGCACGGCGGCGGACCGGGCGCCCACCGACGTCTGCGGCGCCTCTGCCGGAGCCGCGAAGCTGGTGCCCGCGGTCGCCAGGCTGCCGGCGGCGAGTCCGGCGACGGCGACGAGACCGGCGATGGTCCTGCCCAGAGCGTTCGGTCGCATGCGTTCCTCTTTCGGGTCGTGGGTCGTCCCCGGCCCGGTGGACGGGCCGAGGCGGCGGGACCACCGTGCGCCGTGCCGGGCCCAACGGGACAGTCCTGACGGCGAATTGGCGGCAGGACGGGACGGGCACCGCGCTGACCTGCGGCGGGTCCGGCCCGTGGGACGGTCCGGCGGGACGGCTGTGGCAGATGTCAGCGGGCTGTTGCAGAATGCGACGCAGCGGGGGGCCGCTGACCACGGCCACGACCGCGTCTGGGGGGAACGACATGCCGCGCTGGAAGGCGCTGTCCGCGGAACTCGACCCGCGTGCACGGCAGTTGGTGACGGAGTTACGACGACTCAAGGACCGGGCGGGACTGAGCACACGTCAGCTCGCCGCGAAGACCGGCTACAGCACGACGTCATGGGAGCGCTACCTCGGCGGTACATCGCTGCCGCCCGCGGAGGCGGTGGAGGCGCTGGCCCGCGTCGTCGGCGCCGACCCGGTCCGGCTGCTCGCACTGCGGGAGGTCGCGGCCGACACCTGGACCGGACGGCGCGCACGGCAGCCCTCCGAGACGGAACCGGAAGCGGCGTGGGGGCCGGGGACGCCGGAACCGGCCGGTCCGGGGCCGGGCACTGAGGCGGAGGCGGACGAGGACGGGGACGGGCCGGTCCTCGCGGGGCCGGTCGTGTCGGCGGAGGACGCCGAGGGGCCCCGGACACCGGGGCGTTCGCTCCGGGTCGCGCTGGTGGCGGGCACGGTGGCGCTCGTCCTCGCGGTGTCCTCGGCGGTCCTGCTGGTCCTGCGTCTCGGCCATGACGGCGGGGACGACGTCACGCACGGCACGGACCGCCGGGGCCGCGCCGCCGCCGTGTCCGACGCCCCGACCGGTTCCCCCGGTTCCGGCACCGCCACGGCGACGGGCACGCCGCCTCCGACGTACACCTGCCGTGTCACGCGGGTCGGCGGGCTCTGGGTGGCGGGCGTGGGCCGGACCCGGGACGCTCCTGTCGCGTTCGGCGACATCGGGCCCGACGTGGCCGAGGCGCAGTGCCTGCTGCGCCGGGCGGGTGTGTCGCCGGGCGGGATCGACGGCATGTTCGGCCCGCTGACGCTGCGCGCGGTCCGTACGTTCCAGGAGCGTTCGGGGCTGGTCGTGGACGGCATGATCGGACCGCACACCTGGAAGGCCCTGCACGGATGACCCGCGGGCCGTCGTCGCCCGCGGGCGCCAGACTGGCCGCCGCGCTGCGGGAGTTGCGGGACCGCACCGGGCTGAGCCTGGCCGGGCTCGCCGCAGCCACCACGTACAGCAAGTCGTCCTGGGAGCGGTACCTCAACGGCCGGACCGTGCCGCCGCAGGAGGCCGTACGGGAGCTGTGCCGGCTGGCGGGCGAACCGGCGGGGCGGTGTCTGGCGCTGCGGGAGATCACGCTGGCGGAGTGGACGACCGCGCCACGCGCCGCCCCTTCCCCACCGACACCCCCGTCCCCGGCCGAGTCTCCGCCCGCCGCCCCCGTGTCCCCGTCGGCGTCCCCGGAGGCGGCCGAAGCGACGCCCCCGGCGGCCTCTGTCCCCGCGCCCTCGACGGCACCGTCGATGTCGGTGGCGCCCGGTTCGGCGCCGGGTGCGCGGGCGCACCGGAGCGCGGCCGTGCTGGCGGTGCTGGCGTCCGTGTGTGCGGTGGTGATGGCGGCCGTCGTGGCGGCGCTGCTGCTGGCGCCGGGTCCGGGCGACGCCGCGCGGCCGTCGCCGTCCCCCAGCGACACCGGGCCGTTGTGCCGGGGTGCGGCCTGCGAGGGCGGGGACCCGATGGCGATGCGGTGCGCGGACCGGCCGGACACGCTCGCCGAGCACGTCACGGCGACGGGTGCCTCCGTCCAGCTGCGCCGCAGCCGGGTGTGCGGCGCGGGCTGGGGGCGGATGTGGGGCGGGAGCGTCGGCGACCGGATCGAGATGACCGTGCCCGGCACCGGAGCGCCCGCGCGCACCGCCCGGGTGCGTGACGGTCTCGACGCGGACGGCTACGTCTACACGCCGATGAGCGTGTTCCGGCCCGGCGCCGCGGTCCGGGCCTGCTTCCTCCCGGCCGGAGGCGGACCGGCCGAGTGCTTCGACGCGGGGCTCGGTCACCCCGGGACGGGGAGCTGAGCGGCGGGGCCGACGGTCGGGCGGGCGCCCGGCGGGAAGACCGGTGGCTCGGCCATTGGGATGGGACTCGCGGCGGTGCCGGGGACGGCTGCCGCGGCCCGCCGTGCGCGGGCCTATGTTCGGGCGCTGTCCAACGGTTCCGTCGAAAGGTGCACCACCATGCGCTCTGTCCGCTCCCGCCGTTCCGCCCGCACGGTCCGCTCGGGGCTCGCCGTCCTCGCCGCCTGCGCCGCCGTCGTCCTCGGCTCGGGCGCCGCGCACGCCGACGTGACGGTGGAGGACGAGGCGGAGCCCTCGGTCACCATCGTGTTCGGCGACTGGGTCCAGATCGCCGGGGACGACGTGTTCACCGCGGGCCACGACAACACCGTCGGCTCGGACAACTGACGACACGGCCCAACGCCCGGCACGGGGTTCGCCCCGTGCCGGGCGTCGCTCATCCCGGACTGCCGCAGGACGGCCGCCGGTGGGCCGTGGGGCCGCCCGTGCAGGTCGCGGCGCGCCGCACGGGAGGCCGGGCCGCGCGCCCGCAGCGGCGGCGGGGGTCGCCGCGGTCGGCGGCGACCTGACGGCCGAGGTCGTTCCAGGCGCGCCGCATCAGGACCGTGCACGACGCGATCAGCGCCACCACGGCCACCCCCACGACAACCAGCGCAGTCAGCATGTCTGCCCCCAGACCGCCGGGCGTTCGCTCCGGCTGGCTCCGAGAATCCCCCGGCACCGGGGCGTCGCACGTGCTTCTTGAGCAAGGCCTGAGGTTCGGGTCCCGGCACGGCACGGCCGACGGGGCGGCGGGGGCCACGATGTACGGGGGCGGGACGGCCGCTGGGCTGAGCCTTTCGGGGTAAGCGCGTCACAGACGGGGGCGCGACGGGTCTGTCGGGTGGGAGGACTCCCCCATGGGACGGAAGGGACAGGCCATGACTGCGCAGACGGTGTCCGACGAGGAGACGTCCCCGGCACGGACCGGCACCGCCGGGAGCCCGGCCGCCGGGACCGGGGCGCCGCAGCAGCGCACCCCTGAGATCACCCCCGAGGCGACTCCCGATCCCACCCCGGACCCGACCGGGGAGCCCGAGGGGTCCGAGGGGTCCGAGGGGTCCGGCAAGTCCGGGACGGGCGCGGTCGGCGCCGGACGGTCACCACGGTCCGGGCACGCCAAGTCCACCGGCCGCACGGCGGGTTGGGGTCCCGCGCTGCGCCGCACGCCGGTGTCGATGTGGCGGGACGACGTGTCCGACTACGCGGCGGCGCTCACCTACTACTCGATCCTGGCGGTGCTGCCGTCGCTGCTGGTCACCGTGATCGCGTTCAGCATGATCAGCCCGTCGACCGCCGGGGACTTCATCGCCCACGTCAGCGCCTACGCGCCGGGGCAGTCCGGCACCGAACTGCGGGACGTGATGGTGCGGATGCTGCGCGAGAAGTCCGCCGCGTGGACGCTGCTGTGCGCGGGCACGCTGAGCGCCGTGTGGTCGGCGTGCAGCTACCTGGCCGTGTTCCGGCGGGCCCTGCACCGTATGCACCACACCGCCGACCACCGCTCCCCCCTCCGCAGGGCCCACCGGATCGTGCTCACCGCCGTGGGGCTGCTGGGCCTGCTGCTGGTGAGTTCGCTGCTGCTGCTGGTGACCGGGCCGGTCGCGGAGACCGCGGGCGGGCTGCTGGGCCTGGACGGGATGGCCGCGTGGGCGTGGAGCCTCGTGCGCTGGCCGATGCTGCTGGGGCTCGTCGCGCTGCTGGTCGTCGTCGTGTTCCACACCGGGCCCGCCGAGGCCCGGCGCCGCCGCAACAGCCTGCCCGGCGGCACCCTCGCGGCGTCCCTCTGGCTCACCGTCTCCGCGGGCTTCGCCCTCTACTCGTCGGCGCTGAGCACCTACAGCAGGCTCTACGGCTCTCTCGCGGGCGTCGTCGTCTTCCTGATCTGGCTGTGGCTGTCCAACCTGTCGCTGCTCGCGGGCGCCCAGTTCTCGGCGGAGCTGAGCGGGCGGCGTGAGGCGCGGGCGGAGGCGGAGCGGGCCGGAGCGGAACGGCCGGACGCCGGGCCGCAGTAGGTGGCCGCCGGGCAGCCGTAGGTGGCCGCCGGGCATCGCCGCGCCGACGCGGGGGCGCCGGGAACTCGGCTCAGTAGCGCTGTGCCTTGGCGATCTCCGCCGTCAGCTGGGGTTCGAGCGGCTTCCGGCTGATGGCGAGGGGCTGGGCGCGGGCGCCGGGGGCCAGGTCCTCGGCGCCCACGTACCGTGTCTCGGCCACCTTGCCGTCGGGGTCGCGGAAGTCGACCTGCACGGCGTACGAGGCGGTGGCGTCGGTCCGGTTGGTGATGTTGACGACGACGGCGAGCAGGCCGCCGGTCTGGGAGCGGGGCTTGCCGGTGAGGGAGACGTCCGCGGTCGCGTTGCCCCGCCCTCCGACCTTCGCCAACTCCTTCTGCGCGGCGGCGTTGGCGCGTTCCGTCTCGGCGGAGACGGACGCCTCGAACTCCGAGGCGCGGGCCGACACGGAGGCGGCGACCGACGACGCGGCGGCGGACGCGGACTCCGCGAGGGACTCCAGAGCGGACGGCGCCTCGCCGGTGAAGGAGGCGGTGTCGGGCGCCGAGGGGCGGGTGCTGGCGGTGGTGCCCGAGTCGCCGTCGCCGTCCGAGCCGCACGCGGTGAGCGCCGTGAGGCCGAGGACGGGGGCGAGCAGCAGGGCGGCGGCCCGCGCCGCGGGACGGCGGCCTGTGGTCCGCCGGGGTGTCGTACGCGTCCGGTGTGTCTCCATGGGTACGGTCCCTGCGCCTCTCTGTCGACGGCTCCTCGCGTGCCGGACGGCCGCCTCCGGGCGGGAGGCGGCCGTCCCCCTCCGATGGTGGTGGGGCCGCGATCGGCGGGCCACTCGGGAGGGGCCGAGCGGTGTCACCCGGCCTTGACGGGCTCGTCGGCGGGGTGGTCGGCGTGGACCGGGGGCTCGTGGTCGCGGCGCAGCAGGAGGACGACGGCGAGGGCGGCGAGGACGGCCGCGCCCGCTCCGGTGAGCAGCGCGAGGTGCATGCCGTCGGCGAAGGCGTCGCGGGCGCGTTCGACGAGGCTCGGGCTGCCGACGGCGGTGGCGGCGGCGAGGGAGGACCGGGCGACGTCGGCGACGGGGGCGGGGACGCCGGTCAGGTCGAGGTTGCTGCGGTAGACGGCGTCCAGCACGCTGCCGAGGACCGCGATGCCGAGGGCGCCGCCGAGTTCGCGGGAGAGGTCGTTGACGGCGGAGCCGACGTTCTGCTGGGCGGGCGGCAGGGTGTCGGTGATGGAGGAGGTGGCCGGGGTCATGGCCAGGCCCATGCCGCCGCCGAGCGGCAGGAGGCCCGCGACCAGGAGCCAGTAGCTGCTGTCCGCGTCGAGCCGGGACAGGACGACGAGTCCGGCGGCGACGGCGAGCAGGCCCACGGTCCACGGTCCGCGGCGGCCGAAGCGGGTGGTCAGGTGGGGCGAGATCCGGGAGCAGGGGATCATGACCGCCGCCATGGGCAGCACGCTCAGCGCCGCGACCAAGGCGCTGTCGCCGCGGACCAGCTGGAGGTACTGCATGATCACGAAGACGAAGCCGAAGAAGCCGAAGAACTGGAGCGTGACCGAGAGGGAGCCGGCCGCGAGGTGCGGCTGCCGGAACAGGCGCGGGTCGAGCAGCGGGTGCGGGTGGCGCAGTTCCCAGGCGACGAAGCCGACGAGGACGACGAGCCCGGTGGCGATGCCGCCCAGGGTGCGGGCGGCGGCCCAGCCGTGGTCGGGCGCCTCGATGACGGAGTAGACGAGGATGCCGAGGCCCGCGACGGTGAGGAGGGCGCCGACGAGGTCGAGGCGCTGCTTCCCGGGCTGCGCGGACTCCGGTACGACGACGAGGGTGCCGATGAACGCCACGGCGGCCAGGACCACGTTGAGCCAGAACACCGACCGCCACGACCAGGCCTCCAGCACGATGCCGGAGGCGAGCAGGCCGAGGACGGCGCTGGCTCCGGCGACGGCCGCCCAGACGCTGACCGCGCGGGTCCGCTGTGCGCGGGGGAACGTCGTCGTGATCGTGGACAGGGTGGCGGGCATGACGAACGCGGCGGCGAGGCCGAGCACGGCGCGCAGGGCGATCAGGGTGGTGGGCTCGGTGGTGAAGGTCGCGGCGAGGGAACCGGCGCCGAACACGGCGAGGCCGCCCAGCAGGGCGCGGCGGCGGCCGAAGCGGTCGCCCAGGGTGCCCGCGAGGAGCAGCAGGGAGGCGAAGACCAGGCTGTAGGCGTCGATGATCCAGGAGAGCTGGGTCTGGCTGGCGTGGGTCTCGCGGGCGATGTCCGGCAGGGCGACGTTGAGGGAGGCCATGGCGGCCACGACCGTGGCCAGGGCGAGGCAGGTGACGGCCAGGACCGCGCCGTGGCGGACCGGCCGGGCGGCGCCCGGGGTGTTCGGTGAGGTGAGGACGGCGTTCATGCGGGACTCCGGATCGGAGGCGGACGGGATGCGACCGGCAACGGGAGACGAGGTGACCCCTCCACGTTCCGCCTCCCGCTGGCACAATTTCCACCGTGATGAATAAACCGCGGGACGGCGGGCCGGGGCCGCGGCGCGGGCGGCGCGGCGGGGATGCCGACACCCGCGCCCAGATCCTCGCCGTGGCCCGCCGCAGGTTTCCCGCCGAGGGGTACGACGCGGTGACGTTGCGGTCCCTCGCCGGGGAGGCGGGCGTGGACGTGGCGCTGATCAGCTACTTCTTCGGTTCGAAGAAGGGCCTGTTCGGGGCGGCGCTGGCGCTGGAGGCGAATCCGGCCGAGGAGCTGAGTCGGATGCTGGAGGGCGATCTGCTGACCCTGCCGCAGCGGGTCCTCGGCCGGGTCCTCGAACTGTGGGAGGACGACCGGGTGGTGAAGCCGCTGCGCGCGGTGATGCTGCGCTCCGCGTCCGATCCGGGTGGTTCCGCGCTGCTGAAGCAGATGATGGAGCGGGAGTTGGTGGAGCCGCTGGCGCGGCGGCTGGGCGGCGGCCGGGCGCACCAGCGGGCCGGGGCGTTCGTCGCGCATCTCTTCGGGCTGATCTGGACCCGCTATCTGCTGGAGGTGGAACCTCTCGCGTCGATGAGTCCTGATGAAATTCTGCGGCGGCACGTGCCGGTGCTGCGGGCCGCGCTGGCGGACCGGCCGGGCGTCCCGGCCGGTCCGGGGGGACCGTTCAGTCCAGGGGCACCGCCCGTCCGGTGACGGAGACCCGGCCGTCGGCGAGCGGGGTGACCGTGAGGACGCTGGGCCGTCCCATGTCCTCGCCCTGGCGCACGGTGAACGGGGTTCCCGCCGCGACCTTGCCGAGGCCGCGCAGGTAGGCGCCGAAGGCGGCGCCCGCGGCGCCGGTCGCCGGGTCCTCGACGACCCCGCCGACCGGGAACGGGTCACGGGCGTGGAAGAGGGTGTCGCTCGCGCGGTGGAAGAGGTGGACGGTGGTCCAGCCGCGGGCGTGGCAGAGCGCGCCGAGGGCGTCGACGTCGTAGGCGAGGTCGGCGAGCCGCTCGCGGGTGGCGGCGGCCAGGACGAGGTGGTGGGCCCCGGCGTAGGCGACGTGCGGCGGGAAGCCGGGGTCGAGGTCGGTGGCGGACCAGTGCAGCGCGCGCAGCGCGGCGTCGACGTCGTCGGGGGCGGCGGGGGTCGAGGAGGCGGGGACGGTGGTGAAGGTGGCGGTGACGGCGCCCGCGTCGGCCGCCGTCGCGATGTCGACCTGTCCGGCGTTGGTGAGGAACGTCAGGCGGCCGGGGGCGGAGCGTTCGGCGAGGGCGACGGCGGTGGCGACCGTGGCGTGGCCGCAGAAGTCGACCTCGGCGCGGGGGCTGAAGTAGCGCAGCCGGTGGGTGCCGGCGGGGAGGCCGTCAGCGGTGGCGAAGGCGGTCTCGGAGTAGCCGACGTCGGCGGCGACGCGCAGCATCGCGGCGTCGTCGAGGCCGCGGGCGTCGAGGACGACTCCGGCGGGGTTGCCGCCGTCGGGCCGGTCGGTGAAGGCTCCGTAGCGCAGGATGTCCATGCGCCCAGCATCCTCACCTCGTGCTATGACGTCCAATGATGAATGTGTGCGTATCCCATCGCTTTTGTCGATGGGCGCCGATGGGTGCCGGTCGCCGGGGACGGTGGCGGGCCGGGGAGCGAGCGGGAGAGGGCCGACCATGGAGACACGTCTGCTGAGGACGTTCGCGGCGCTGGCCCGCACCGGGACCTTCACGGCCGCCGCCGCGGACCTGCACCTGGCGCAGTCGACGGTGACGGTGCAGATCAGGGCGCTGGAGAAGGAGCTGGGGGTGCGGCTCTTCGACCGGCTGCCGTCGGGGACCGTCCTGACCGACGCGGGCGGGCGGCTGCTGGAGCGGGCGCGGCTGGTGCTGGACGCCGAGGAGGAGCTGCGGCACGAGGCGCGGGCCGCCGCACCCCTCCAGGGGCGGGTCACGCTGGGGGCGAGCGAGTCGCTGTGCGCGTACCGGCTGCCGCTGGCCGTGGCGGCGCTCGGCCGGGGCCTGCCCGCCGTGGAGATCCACATGCGGCCCGTGGTCACCCCGGCGGAGGCGGCCCGGCATCTGCGGTCCGGCCGGATCGACTTCGCCCTGCTGCTGGAGGAGGAGGTGGCGGAGCCGTACGTGGAGACGGAGGTCGTGGGCCATGAGCCGCTGGCGCTGGTGGCGGCGCCGGGGCATCCGCTCGCCGGGCTCGCCGAGGGGGAGGTGACGGCGGAGCGGCTGGGCGGGGAGACGTACTTCCTGCTGGAGGAGGGCTGCTCCTACAGCGACGCCTTCGCGCGGCGGCTCGCGGCCGGGCCGGGCCGTCCGCGGGTGACCCGTTTCGGCAGCGTGGAGGCGGTGCGGTCGTGCGTGGAGGCGGGGCTCGGGCTGTCGCTGCTGCCGGAGGTCGGGGTGCGGGGCGCGCTGGACGCGGGGCGGCTGCGCGTGGTGGGCGCGCCGGGCGCGTTCCCGGCCGTGGCGGTGCGGATGCTGTGGCTGCGGGGGCTGCGGACCGCGCCCGCCGCGCGGACCGTGCGGGACCGGCTGCGGCGGGCCGCGGCCGATGGCTGGACGGTCGCGGGCTGAGCGGCCGGGGGCCAGGAGGACCAGGGTGACCTGGGTGACTTGGGTGACCTGGGCGCGGCTTCCGGCGGTGGGTGAGGGCGGCCTGACGGGATGTCAGGGTTCAGGGGGTCGGGTTCAGGGGGTCGGGTCGGCGACCGGGTACGGCACGAAGGTGGTGCTGTGCTGGTCGATGCGGAGGGGGCGGCCGAGCGGGGGCAGGGCGCGCTGCGGGCAGGAGAGGCGTTCGCAGAGGCGGCAGCCCATGCCGATCGGCGTGGCGGCGGAGGCCCCGGTCAGGTCGAGGCCGTCGGAGTAGACCAGCCGGTGGGCGTGGCGGAGTTCGCAGCCGAGGCCGATCGCGAAGGTCTTGCCGGGTTCGCCCCAGCCGCCCCGGTGCCGGGTGAGGGCGCGCGCGGTCCACAGGAAGCGCTGCCCGTCGGGCATCTCGGCGACCTGGACGTGGATGCGGCCCGGCGCGGCGAACGCCTCGTACACGTTCCACAGGGGGCAGGTGCCGCCCGCCTTGGAGAAGTGGAAGCCGGTCGCGGACTGCCGCTTGGACATGTTCCCGGCCCGGTCGACGCGGACGAAGGAGAACGGGACGCCGCGCAGCCGGGGGCGTTGCAGGGTGCTGAGGCGGTGGCAGACGGTCTCGTAGCCGAGGCCGTGGCGGTCGGTGAGCCGTTCGATGTCGTAGCGGGCCTCCTCCGCGCCCGCGTGGAAGTCGGCGTACGGCAGGATCAGCGCGGCGGCAAAGTAGTTGGCGATGCCGATGCGGGCGAGGGCGCGGGCCGGGGAGCCGGGCGGGAAGTCCGTCCCGGCCTCCTGGTCGAGGAGGTCGCCGTGTTCGAGAAGGGCGAGCTGGGTGGCCATGCGGAAGGCGCGCTGGCCGGGGCGGAGCCGGGGCGAGAGGTGGAGGGTGCGGGTCGGTTCGTCGTAGTGGTGGAGGTGGTCGCCGGTCGCGGCGGCGAGCCGGACGCCGTGGGCGT
Source organism: Streptomyces sp. NPDC091281 (assembly GCF_044757425.1). NCBI lineage: Bacteria > Bacillati > Actinomycetota > Actinomycetes > Kitasatosporales > Streptomycetaceae > Streptomyces > Streptomyces sp. NPDC091281. The sequence continues at coordinate 82,661 of NZ_JBIVUY010000003.1, forward strand.
CGGTGAGGCGCGCGGTGAGGACGCGCAGGACGTCACCGGGCCGGATGCCGATCCGGGCGGCGAGGTGTTCGGCGGCGAGGTCGGTGTCGTGGAGGTAGTTCTGCCGCCGGTAGAAGAAGTCGCGGATCTCCTCGTGCGGTGAACGGGGCGCGGCCTGTTCGGCGTCGCGGCCCTCGGCGGTCCCGGCGAGGCGTTCGGAGAGCACCTGGTTGCGGCGGCCGAGGTCGAGGAGGACCTGGGCGACGGCGGGCATCCGGTGGGCGAGGTCGGTGAGGTCGGCCGGGGAGACCCGGTTCTCGGTGATCTCGCCCGCGAGGGCCTCGCGCAGGTCGGCCAGGAGGCGGGTGGTGTCGCGCTCGGAGAAGAAGCCGGGGTCGATGCCGTAGGCCTCGGTGAGGCGCAGCAGCACGGGGACGGTGAGCGGGCGGGAGTCGTGCTCCATCTGGTTGAGGTAGCTGGGCGAGATGGCGAGGACGCGCGCGAGTTCGGCCTGGCTCAGCCGCCGTTCCTCGCGCAGCCGCCGCAGCCGCGCGCCCGCGTACGTCTTGCTCACCGTGCTCCTCACCGGGTCGGGGGGGTGGGGGCCGGGCGTTCGTGCCCGGTGGGGCCGCGTGCCGGTCGACGGCGGTGCCGCCCGCCGGTCAGCGTACGGGAATCGAGCCGCCGCGCACCCTTCGCAACCTTGGCAAAGGCAGCCGGGAAGATTCGCAGAACTTGGCATCCGACCCCCCTTGATGGCACTCAGTGCCACTGCCATGGTTCTCGTACGGCCCGCCGGACGTCCGGCGGCCACGGTGCGGAACCGGGCACGATTCACGCCCTGACGTCGGAGATCCCGGCCGTCCGCACCGGGCTTCCGGGCAGCACTGCTCAGCTCCGCCCCTCCGGGGTCCGGCGGGCCGCATCCCAGTAGACGACACAGAGTGCCAGCAGCTGCCGCGTGGGCGGTGGTGTTGGCAGACCGCGCAATCGACGGAGACGGTGAAGGTCATGGCAGAGGCGAAGACGACGACGGCCGCGGAGCTGGAGCGACGCTGGGCGGACGACGCCCGGTGGCGGGGGATCGAGCGCACCTACGGTGCCGAGGACGTGGTCCGGCTCTCCGGCAGCGTCCGTGAGGAGCACACCCTCGCCCGGCGCGGCGCCGAGCGGCTGTGGCGGCAGCTGCACGACCTCGACTACGTGCACGCCCTCGGCGCGCTGACCGGCGGTCAGGCGGTCCAGCAGGTCAAGGCGGGCCTCCAGGCGATCTACCTGTCCGGCTGGCAGGTCGCCGCCGACGCCAACCAGGCGGGCCACACCTACCCCGACCAGAGCCTGTACCCGGCCAACTCCGTTCCCCAGGTGGTCCGTCGGATCAACAACGCGCTGCTGCGCGCCGACCAGATCGCCACCGCCGAGGGCGGCACGGACACCACGGACTGGCTGGCGCCGATCGTCGCGGACGCGGAGGCCGGGTTCGGCGGGCCGCTGAACGCCTTCGAACTGACCAAGGCGATGATCGCGGCGGGCGCGGCCGGCATCCACTACGAGGACCAGCTCGCCTCGGAGAAGAAGTGCGGCCACCTCGGCGGCAAGGTGCTGGTGCCGACGGCGCAGCACGTGCGCACCCTCAACGCGGCGCGGCTCGCGGCCGACATCGCCGACGTGCCGACGGTGATCATCGCCCGTACGGACGCGCTCGCCGCGAACCTGCTCACCAGTGACGTCGACGAGCGCGACGCCGAGTTCGTCACCGGCGAGCGCACCGCGGAGGGCTTCTACCGGGTCCGGGGCGGCATGGCGCCGGTCATCGCGCGCGGTCTCGCCTACGCCCCGTACGCGGACCTGCTCTGGGTGGAGACCGGCACGCCGGACCTGGCGCAGGCCCGCGAGTTCGCCGAGGCGATCCACGCGCGGTACCCGGACCAGATGCTGGCGTACAACTGCTCGCCGTCGTTCAACTGGAAGGCGGCGCTGGACGACGACCAGATCGCCAAGTTCCAGCGCGAACTCGGCGCGATGGGCTACAAGTTCCAGTTCATCACCCTCGCCGGGTTCCACTCCCTCAACCACGGCATGTTCGACCTGGCGCGCGGCTACGCCGAGCACGGCATGACCGCCTACGTCGACCTCCAGGAGCGGGAGTTCGCCGCCCAGGAACACGGTTTCACCGCCGTGAAGCACCAGCGCGAGGTCGGCACCGGCTACTTCGACCTGGTCTCCACCGCCGTCAACCCCGCCTCCTCCACGACCGCGCTCAGCGGATCGACCGAGGAGGAGCAGTTCCACTAGGCCGCACCCGCCCGGCCGGGGGTGGGACGGGTGGCACGCCCCACCCCCGGTCGTTCTTCCGACGGCGCCCGCACGCGCCGCCCGCCCCGCCGCACCGCCTCCGCGCCTTCCCACGTCCTTCCCCGCCCCCGTCCCCCCTCCTCCGTCCCCGTCCGTCGTCCCCGCAGGAGAACCCGATGCCGACCACTGTCGCCCTGTCCCACCGTGCGCGCGTCCTCGCGGCGCCCGGTGACCGTCACGACGAGATCCTCACCCCCGCCGCGCTGGAGTTCGTCGGCCTGCTCGCCGCGGAGTTCGGCGAGCGCCGCCGGGAGCTGCTCAAGGAGCGCCGGCGGCAGGCCCTGCGCCTGGCCGGGGGCTCCCCGCTGCGCTTCCCGATGGTGACCGCCGCCGTCCGCGCCGACCCGGCCTGGCGGGTCGCGCCCCCCGCGCCGGGTCTCACCGACCGGCGGGTGGAGATCACCGGGCCGCCCGACCGGCGGATGACGGTCAACGCGCTCAACTCCGGGGCCCGGGTGTGGATGGCGGACTTCGAGGACGCCACCGCGCCGACCTGGGAGAACATCGTCGGCGGGCAGCTCGCGCTGCTCGACGCGATCGAGGACCGGCTCGACTTCACCACTCCCGAGGGGCGGCGCTACCGGCCCGTGGCCCGTGACCGGCGGCCCACCGTCATGGTCCGGCCGCGCGGCTGGCATCTGGACGAGGAGCACCTGGAGTTCGAGGGCGGGCCGGTCCCGGCGGCGCTGGTCGACTTCGGCCTGTACTTCTTCCACTGCGCGCGGCGGCAGATCGACGCGGGGTCGGGACCGTACTTCTACCTGCCGAAGCTGGAGAACCGGTACGAGGCACGGCTCTGGAACGACATCTTCCTGCGCGCGCAGGAGCTGCTGGGCATCCCGCGCGGCACGGTCCGGGCGACCGTCCTCATCGAGACGATCACCGCCGCGTTCGAGATGGAGGAGATCCTGTACGAACTCCGTGAGCACAGCGCGGGGTTGAACGCGGGACGCTGGGACTACCTGTTCAGCGTCATCAAGACCTTCGGGCACCGCACCGACTTCCTCCTCCCCGACCGGGCGAAGGTCACCATGACCGCGCCGTTCCTGCGGGCCTACACCGAACTCCTCGTCCGCACCTGCCACCGGCGCGGCGCCCACGCGATCGGCGGCATGGCCGCACAGGTCCCGACGAAGGACCCGGCCGCGCACGCGGCGGCGCTGGCGAAGGTCCGGCTGGACAAGGAGCGGGAGGCGGAGGACGGATTCGACGGCTCGTGGGTCGCCCACCCCGGCCTGGTCCCGGTGTGCCGGGAGGTCTTCGACCAGGTCCTCGGCGACCGGCCGCACCAGCTCGACCGGAGCCGGGACGACGTCGAGGTGACCCCCGCGGACCTGCTGTCGGTGCGGCGCATCAGCGGCCCGCCCACCCCGGAGGGGGTGCGCACCAACATCTCCGTCGCACTGCGGTACTACGCCGCCTGGCTGCGCGGGCAGGGCGCGGTCGCCCTCGACGGCCTCATGGAGGACGCGGCCACGGCGGAGATCGCCCGCGTGCAGATCTGGCAGTGGCTGCGGCACCGCGTGGTCGACCGCGAGACCGTGCTCACCGTCCTCGACGCGGAAGTGGCCGCGCTGGGCGCGGAGTACCCATGGGCGCCCCTCGACGACATCCGGTCGCTCTTCGAACGCACCGCGCTGTGCGGCGAGTTGCCGCAGTTCTTCACCCCGGACGCCTACGGCCGCCACCTGGTGCGGCACGCGGAGGAGCGGTCATGAGCGGCACGATCCGGCGCGTCGGCGTGGTCGGCGGCGGGCAGATGGGCGCGGGCATCGCCGAGGTGTGCGCGCGGGCCGGCCTGGACACCGTGGTGTGCGAGGTGGACGCGATGGCCGCCCGAGCCGCCCGGGACCGGGTGGCGGGGTCGCTGGAGCGGGCGGTGGGCCGCGGGAGGCTGGCGGAGGCCGACGCGCGGGCCGCCCTCGACCGGCTGGTGTTCACCGGGAGCCTGGAGGACCTGGCCGACCGGCAGCTGGTCGTCGAGGCGGTGGTGGAGAACGCGGACGCCAAGACGGAGATGTTCGCCGCCCTCGACAAGATCGTGGCGGACCCCGGGGCCGTCCTCGCCACCAACACCTCGTCGCTGCCCGTGATGCGGCTCGGCCGGGCCACCGGCCGCGCCGACCGGGTGGTGGGCCTGCACTTCTTCAACCCGGTCCCGGTGCTGCCGCTGGTGGAGGTGGTGTCCTCCCTGCACACCTCCGCCGACACCGTCGCCGCCGCAGCGGACTTCGCGGCGGGGACGCTCGGCAAGACCGTGATCCACGCCCGGGACCGCGCCGGGTTCGTCGTCAACGCGCTGCTGATCCCCTACCTGCTGTCGGCGGTCCGGATGGCCGAGTCCGGCTTCGCGACCGCCGCGGACATCGACGCGGGCATGGAGCGCGGCTGCGCGCATCCCATGGGTCCGCTGCGGCTCGCGGACCTGATCGGCCTGGACACCGTCGCGGCGATCGCGGACTCCCTCTACGACGAGTTCCGCGAACCGCTCCACGCCCCTCCGCCGCTGCTGCGCCGGATGGTGGAGGCGGGGCTGCTCGGCCGGAAGTCGGGGCGCGGGTTCCACGTGTACGACCGGGACTGAGGTCGGGCCCGCGACCGGGACTGAGGGGTCCGGGTCGCGGGCGGTTCCCTGGAGGGGAACGGGACGGGCGGGGGGGGGGGGGGGGGGGGCCCCCCCCCCCCCCCCCCCCCCCCCCGCGCCCCCCCCCCCCCCCCGGGGCCCGGCGGCCCCCCCCGCCCCCCCGGGCCC